>NZ_JBVITE010000042.1:0-79092 GCF_055575155.1 Kitasatospora sp. NPDC034533 | reverse complement strand
ATGACCACCCGCCTGACCGCCAGCCCCGACAAAGTCGGGCAATACCTCCGCCCGAAACCCCTCGCGGCAGCCTAAATCAGTATCGAACGCCCTCTGAGACCTCGTACTACGTGCTCGGCCCCGACACCGAACCCGCCCCGCTCGGCCTGCGGACGCTGGTCGCCAACGCGTTCACCGCCGCCGACCAGACCGGCTTCGGCACCCTCCTGACGGCACACGCCGTCGTGGTCGTCCTGCTGCGGGCCAAGCAACTCGGCCAGACCCTGATCAGCTGGACCATCACCCGCCTGCCCGGCACGGTGTTCCTCGACCACACCGGCGACCCCACCGTGCTGGCCCGCGACCTCATCCACGAGGCCGGCCACAACTGGCTCAACGACGCCCTCGCCGCCGCCGGTTGCACGTTCGACGACCAGGCCGTCTTTCACTCCCCCTGGAGGGAGAGCAAGCGGCCCGCCTTCGGCTTCCTCCACGCCTGCTGGGCCTTCCCCCTCACCATGCTCTACACCGCCCGCGTCCTGGAGCACACCGAAGGCGACGTGCGAGCCTTCCTGACCGCCTACCTCGACCAGCAGCGCGGCCTCCTCGCCGCCAGCGCCGCCGACCACCCGCGCGCCCTCGAACTCGTCCACGACGAGGACCTGCGTGAGCGCCTGGCCGCCGTCCACCGCGGGGCGCTCACCCTGTGACCGCCGACCGCCCCACCTTCCCGGGCCCGACGTTGCTTGTTCGGAGTGAGCTCGTTTGTGGATCGAAGGTCAGTCGGTCGATCTGAGAGCGTCGAGCACGTCTTCAATCGTGAGATCGCTACGGTCTTTCAGGCTGTCCCACCTCATCAGGGTGCTGGCGGCTGCGTGCGCGAGGTCGGCGGGCAGGCCGGCGTCCGTCAGAGTCCGCGCCACATCCTGCATCTCTGGCACCCACCGCCAGGCTCGGGGGGCGACGGTGCGGAGGTAGTCCCGATCGGCCAGGAACGGGCCGGCCATCGTGTTGCCTTCGTCGATCAACTCAGCTGTCACCCCGTGGAGATCGGCGAGTGCGTGTGCGACGCCTACCAGGCTCCTGACGGCCTTCTGGTAGCTGGCGAACGCCAGCTTGAGCGCTGAGGCCGCACCGGCGTCCCGGTCGAGGCAGCGGGCAGTGACCAACGTGTTGTCGAAGATCTCGGCCACTTGCCTCGCCGCTGCCCGGTCGCCGGCAAGGTACAGACGTGCAGTAGTCGAACCGGCTGGTGGCGGGCCGATAATGGAGCCGTCGAGGAAGGTCGCACCTGCCTGGGAGACGGTACGGGCGATGTTCGTGGCCCGGCTGGGACTGATCGCATTCGCGTCCACGAAGATGCCCGCGAAGGTCGGGACAGCCGCCACGTCAGCCGCGACGTCCTCGGCGGCGGCCGGTGGGCAGATCGAGATCACGATCTCGCTCTGCCCGAGCGCGGTGCGCAGGTCATCGACGGGGAGCAGGCCCGCGTCATCGGCACGGCGCCGACTGCTCTCACTGCGGCCTTTCGGGAGCCACAGCACCCTGTGCCCGGCGGCGACGGCCTGGGCGGCAACGGCGGCACCCATCTGTCCCGGGTGCAGAACCGTGACGGTGCTCAACCGCGTCCCCCAGCTGGTAGTTCGTTACGGGCCCTTCTGTGCTGCATGATCCCATCCTGGAGGGACAACCCGATAGCCGAGGTACCGGCCGGGCTCGCAGCCAGCCGGCGCGCGAACTGACCGAGTCGTCGGCTGACGCTCTCTGTGGGTCGCCTGCTCGCGACGGCGATCACCGCGTCGATCTGGTGGGCTGCTCCTTCTATCTCGTCACCCGCCAGCTCAGCGAGGGCCAGGTCCATACGGGCAAGCGACAGCTCGCCCAGCCGCTGATTCTCCGGCGGGGCCGACTCGTAGAGTGCGACGGCCTCTTCGGCCAGGGCCGCTGCCTCCCTGTTGTTCGCGTCGCCGCCGAGCCACAGGCGAGTGGTGGCGGCGTAGAACCGTTGTTTGGCCAACGGGAAGGCGAGCATCCCGCCAGGGATGTCGTCATCGGCCGCTTGCTCCCGATACTCGTCGGCCCGGCGCAGGGCTGCCACGGCATCCTGCTCCTGACCGAGGCGGGCGTGCGCCCTTGCGGCGATGCTGGCGAGACGGATGTGGGCAGTTCCGTTTTCCGGGACGTACTGTTCGCCTGATTCCACCAGGCGGATCGCGTCGTGCGGGCGCTCCTCCCAGTAGCAGATCAGCGCTTGGGTGCCCCTGATCCACGATCGCAGTCCGTTGTGGCCGGCCTGTTCGGCGCAGACGAACGCGGTCCGGGCCTGGGTTTCCGCCTCGCGGTAGGCGCCGAGGTCGAAGCTCGCGTTGGCGAGGATTCCGCAGAGCACCGAGGCCGCCAGGTAGAGGTCGCTGGTGTACGCCGGAGGCTGTCGGCCTTCCAGAAGCTCGAAGCATCGGTCTCGAAGGGAGAGGACTTCCTCGAAGAGGGGGACGACCGGCCGATTGGGGTACGTGGAGACGATCCTGCGGATGTCGGCCGACAGCTGTTCGAGGCTGTGCGGGCCGACGTTGCTCTGTTCCGCGTAGGCGGCGAAGGAAGCCGATTCGCTGGCGGCTGTCATCAGCAGGTCCCGGGTGTGAGCGTCCGAGCCGGCGCTCGGCTCTATGCATTGTGCGGCAGGGAGACGCGAACTGCGCTCCCCCGCGGCGCGGGCAGGCCCGAACAGGTCCCGGGAGTTTCGCTGGAACAGGTGCTCCAAGACCCGCGCTGTCAGCGGCCTGGGCCCGCTGCCGTGTTGTCCGCGCGTCCATCTGGAGAACTGACGCTCTCCAATGGTGACCTTCGCCAGCGCGGGGTTGTGTTCGAGGCGCGCTACCTCGGCAGCAGCGGTTTGCAGTTGCCTGAGGAAGACGAGGTACTCACCCAGCCCGCGCTGCTGCACCAGGACCTGGAACAGGGAGATCTCTTGGTCTGACGCCATGACAACTCCGTACGGCGATCGATGGAACGGCCTCAGGTCAACGATCTCCGATCCCGGCCCGCGGTGGGAGAGGCAGGGGCGAAATGTCAGCACCCATGTCGGCTCATGTCGACCTGTGTCGGCTCGTGTCAGCGTGTGGTTACTAGCCGAAGTCGGTCGGACACGAGCAGGATTCCCCCTGTCGCGCCAGAAGAGCGCCGTCCGCCCGGGTGATCCAAGCGATGAACGATCACCCCAGTCGGAGCGGCAGGCCCGCCGCCGTAGCAAGCGGCTACGGCCCGGGGCAGTACGGCGCGCAGGCCAGAGGGGCATCAACTCGGAGACGACAGCCCCGACGTCTTGGCCATCTCCCCGCACAGTCTGGCGAAGGAGCAACACCGTGAGCTCACCCCACCCGCAGCGGCGCTTCCTCAGCGACCTGGTCGCCAACACCGTTGGCGCGGCTGCCGCCATCCACGTGAGTCCTGAGGGCCTCGTCCTGGGCACCTCGCCCGGAATCGGCCGTGACGAGGCGGACAAGTGGGCCGCCGTGATGTCGGCGCTGAGCGCCGTGAGCACCAACGGAGTTGACATCGTCGGCAGCGTCACCTCCATCAGGTACCCCTGGGGGCACAGCATCATCGAGGACCGGCTCGGCCGGAACCTCACGCTGGTCGGCGCGCCCGACCAGTCGATGCTCGCCGTGGTCGGCACCGAGGCCACGGACCTGGGTGAACTCCTGGACCGGATGATTCGTCTCGCGGAGCAGGGTCTCCTCGCTCTGGTGGCGGCGTGAAGGCGGCGCCGGCCGGGAAGGCCGCACGGGGCTGTCGACGCCCCCGCCCCCTTCCCGACGTCCTGATCGCCCCGCACTTCGTTGACCCGTGCAGCCCCGGCATGGCCGGGCTCGCTTCCTACCTGGCCCGGCGCGGTGCACGGGTGACCGTCGCGCCGCGGCAGGACGGCCGCGACGACGAGTTGCTCCAGCGCCTCGCCCGCGCCGGAGCCGTGCTGCAGCCCGTGGTGCCGGGCGTGACGACGTCGCTGGTCTGGGGCGGAGACGGCGCTGCGGTGCACGAGATCCTCGATCGTGCGGCCGGTCAGGGCCTGCCGAGCATGGGCTACTCCCGCGCGCTGGAGCTGCTGGGCGGCACCGCGCCCACCGTCGTGGCCGTCGTGGGCAGCCACTCCACCGCGATGGCCGCCGCCGCCCTGACTTGTGCCCTGACCGCCCTCGACCCGGGCTGGATTCTGACCGCCGCCCCGCACGGCGACGCGCCCGGCTACGACGGCAGCGGCGAGGTCCTGGTGGTGGACCTGTGCCCCGACACCGCTCTCCACGAGGCCGCCCCGCCGGGCTGGCGACACCGCACTCTGGGCTCGGGCCTGCGCCCGGCGGTCACGCTGGTCACCGCCGTGGACCAAGCACCGCCGATGTTCGCAACCCGCGAGGAAGCGCTGGACGACATCGAGGCCCTGGCCCGCTGCAGCGAGAGCGTGGTGGTGTGGGCCGGGCAGCCTGGCTGCGACGAGCTGCTGGAGCGCCTGCGCCGCGGTCCGGGCCCGCGGGTGGTGACGGTGGGCCGGGGGCAGGGCATGGACGTGCAGATTCTCCGTCTGCTCTGGAGCGGGAAGGACCACCACCTCACCATCCAGGCGGGCGGCGAGCGGGTCGCGCTCGCCGTACCCGTCGCGGGCACCAGGTCCGCCCTCGGCGTCGCGGCGGCGCTCGCGGCCGGATGGGCCCTCGGGGTATCCGGCTCCGACCTCGTCGACGGGCTCGGCGCGTTCGCCGGGGCCGACCGGTCGCTGACCCGCCTGGGCACGGTCCGCCGCGTCACCGTGATGGAGTCCCGCGCACAGCACCCTGAGGAGATCGCCGCCGATCTCCAGGGGGCGCAGATGCTCACCGAGGGGGCGGTGATCGCGGTGTACGAGCCGGTTGGTCACCTGCGCACCGCCGCGCTCGCCGACCGGATCACCGAGGCCCTGGCCGCCGCCGACCACACGGTGTTGCTGCCCGTCCTCTCCACTCTGGCCCGCTCCCAGCTCCACACCGACGGCATCAGCGCGCTCGCCAGCGCCCTCGACGATGCCGGCGGCCAGGACGGCGGCACGCTCGTGGTCCCCGAGCCCGGACCCTGCGGGATGGGCGCCGAGGAGGTGGCCGCTTCCCTCGCCCGCGCCGACGACGTGATCGTCACCATCGGCGCCGAGGCCGCCCGCCGCAGCGGCCCGAAGCTGCTGGCCGCCCTCGACCGGCCCGCCCAGTAGCAGCACACCCCACCCCTGATCGCGCTACAAGGAGCTTTCGTCATGCCCGTTTCCCTCCCCGACCGGCCGGACCTGTCCGAGGCCGACGTCCTGCTGCTGCGCCAGGTGGCCGGTGGTCACCTCATCGAACCGGTCAGCCGTGCCACGGGCCTCGCCGCCAAGGAGGTCAACCCCGCCATCAAGGCGCTGACGGCCCGGCTCGGCACGCCGTACCGCCACCGCGCCGCCGCTCTCGGCGCGGCCTGGGGGTGGGTGCGTCCCGAGGACGTGCCCGTGTCCCACCCGACCGGCCTGCCCCTGCCCGCTCAGCAGCAGAGGGTGCTCGCCGGCCTGGTCTCCGGCGAGGCGCCTGCGGCGACCGCGACGCGCCTTCGCCTGAGCACGAGCACCATCCGCACCTACACCCAGAGCATCCTGCGCACCCTGGGCGTCCGCTCCCGGCAGCAGGCGGCGGCCCTCGCCGTCCTCGCAGACATCGTGCCGCTGAGCGCCCTGGGCGACGGCTGGCCGGACGCCCGGCTCTCCGAGACCACCAGCCCGCCTGCGCAGCAGCAGGCGAGTTGATGCCAGACCCCCGGCCGTAGCCGCGCAGTCGCCCCACCCGCCCCGAGGCCGCCGCGAAGACCTGTCCGGCGAAGCCCCCGCCATCCTCTCCGCCCAGCGTCAGGACCACCATGTCCCAGCCCATGTCCGTCCCGCCGATCGAGGAGCACGCCCTGATCGGCAACCTGCGCACCGCCGCCCTCGTCTCCGGCGACGCGACGCTCAACTGGTTGTGTTGGCCCCGGTTCGACTCCTCCGCCGTGTTCAGCGCGCTGCTCGGCGACGACGAGCACGGCTTCTGGCGCGTCGCCCCCGCTCGCGACGGCGACGGTGCGCCGACGCCCAGGACCCGGCGGCGCTACGCGGGCAACTCCGCGGTGCTGGAGCAGGAGTGGAGCACCCCGCTGGGCTCGGCTCGCGTCACGCTCTTCATGCCGGCGCCCGACGCGACGGGCTACGCCCCGGCCCGGGTCGTGTGGGTGGTGGAGGGCCTGACCGGCCAGGTGGATTTTGCCTCCGAGTTCCACCCGCGCCCCGGCTACGGGATTCACCGCCCCGTCCTCAACCGCGTGGAGCACAGCGGGCAGGCCCGACTCGTGGCCACCAGCGAGCACGATTCCTACTGCCTCGACGGTCCGCTCCACAGTGTCGGCCAGCAGGGCCCCTGCCGCGCCGACTTCACGATGGCAGCCGGCCAGAAGGTGGTGCTCGCGCTCTCATGGCAGCCCGCCGACCTGCCGTTGCCCGCGCCCACCGATGGCCTGGCCGAACTCGCGAACACCCTGCGCTTCTGGGAGTCCTGGGCGTCCGCGTGCACCTACCAGGGCCCGCACCGGGCCGTGGTCCTGCGGGCGCTGGTGACCCTCAAGCTGCTGTGTTCCGCGGACGGGGGGATGGTCGCGGCCCCCACCACGTCGCTGCCCGAGGCTCTGGGCGGCGAGCGCAACTGGGACTACCGCTTTGCGTGGCTGCGCGACTGGTCGCTGGCGGTCAAGACGCTGGTCAGGTGCGGATTCCTGGACGAGGCCAGGATCTTCCGCGAGTGGCTGCTGGCCTACGTCGACCCGACCGATCCGGGCGTGCTCTACGGCGTCGGCGGCGAGACCGGCATGGAGGAGTACGTCCTGGACCACCTGCCCGGCTACGAGGGGTCGCGTCCGGTCCGGGTGGGTAACGGCGCCGCTGGCCAGCTCCAGCTCGACGTGCCCGGGGAGGTGGCCGACGCTCTGCTGGCCGCCGAGGACGCTGGGCTCGCCCCCGACCCGGACGCCGACCGGTGGCTACTCCTCCAGGCCGACGTGCTGGAGCAGCGGTGGCGCGAACCGGACGAGGGAATCTGGGAGGTGCGCGGGCCGCGCCGGCACTTCACCCACTCCAAGATCCTCGCCTGGGTCTTCTTCGACCGGCTCGTCACGCTGCTGGAGCGCCGGGCTGCCGTCGACCCGGCGAGGTTGGAGCACCTGCGCGGGGTGCGCGAGCAGATCCACGCCGACGTGTGCACGTGGGGTCTGGACCTGCAGCGTGGGGTGTTCACCCAGTACTACGGCGGCGAGGACCTGGATGCCTCCCTCCTGCTGATCCCCGCGCTGGGATTCCTGCCCGGCGACGACAAGCGGGTGATCGCCACGGTGGAGGCCGTTCAGCGCGAACTCGCCACCCCGGATGGCCTGGTCCACCGCTACCCGACCCACGCGGCGAGCGGTGCGAACGTCGACGGCCTGGCCGGGCACGAGGGCGCTTTCCTGCCCTGCGCGTTCTGGCTCGCCGATGCGCTCAAGGCGATCGGATACCGGGAGGCGGCATCCGAACTGCTCAACCGCCTTCTGGTGCTGCGCAACGACGTCGGGCTTCTCGCCGAGGAGTACGACCCGGTGAGCGAACGCCAGCTGGGGAACTACCCGCAGGCGTTCAGCATGCTCGCGCTCGTCGACTCCTGCCTCGCCCAGCAGCACCAGGCGGTTGCGCTGCCCACCCAGCGCAGGCCCGCACCGGCCATGCTCACCGCTGTGGAGGCGCAGTGACTCACGGCTCGGTGAGCAACACCATCGGCGGCTCCTCCCAGCTCCAGACCGCCGTGCAGGCACGCGACATCCACACCATCCACTTCCACCCCGAGCGGCGGGCCTGGCCAACCCCTCGGCAACTGCCCGCAGTACCCGCGGTCTTCACCGACCGCTCGGACGCGCTCGCCTTCCTGGACACGGCACTGGCCGACCCGCCGCCGACCACCGCGCCGGTCGCGGTGATCAGCGGCCCGGACGGAATCGGGAAGCGGACCCTCGCCGCCCGCTGGGGCCACCGGGCCGCCGAACGGTTCCCGGACGGCCAACTGGTCGCCCGGTTGCGCGCCGCCGGCCGCCCGGCCCCGGTCGGCGAGGTGACCCGAGTCCTGCTCCGGGCGCTCGGTCTCGGCAACGGCGCGGTGCTGCCCTGGCACACCGAGGAGTTGCTGGCGCTTTGGCGGTCGGTGACCGCTACCCGGCGGCTGCTGGTGGTGCTGGAGGACACCGATGCAGCCGAGCAGGTCCTCCCGCTCGTGCCCGCCAGCCCGCAGTGTGCGGTCGTCGTCACCTGCTCGGCGCCCCTTCCCTCGCTCGCCGCCCACGGCGCACGCCACCACCGTCTGGAGGCGCTCTCACCCGAGCACGCCCTCCTGCTGCTCGGCCGGATCGTCGGCGAACAGCGCGTCCACGCCGGGCCGCAGGCCGCCGCCGCGCTGGTCCTGGCCTGCGGCGGCAACCCGCTCGCGGTCGGCCTTGCCGCCGGGGAGGCCGTGCTCGACCCGGCCCGGCCGCTCAGCGCTCACCCGGTGCTCGCCGCACCCACAACCACAGAGACCGTCACGATGACGACCGCGCTCGTCTACGAGTCGCTGCCCGAACCCGAGTCCCGGCTGCTGCGGCACCTGGCGCTGCTGCCCGCACCCGACTTCGACGTGCTCACAGCCGCCGCGGCGACCGCGACCCCGGTCGTCCAAACCGGGCAGCTGCTCCAAGACCTCACCGCCCGGCACCTGTTGGAGCACACCGGCCGATGTACCGGCCGCGGCGAGGTGTACCAGCTCCGGCCCGCCCTGCGCGACAGCTTCCGGACCGCCGCAGTCGGCGCCGACTCGAACAAGATCCGGGCCCTGGTCGTCCAGCGCTACCTGGACGTCCTGACCGCCACCGCGCACGCCACCGTCCAGCAGCTCACCCCGCACCACCGCGTGCTGCCCCGGCAGCACCGCCACCTGCCCAGCGAACCGATCCGCTTCGACAGCGAGCACAGCGCGCTGGCCTGGCTGGAGGCCATCGCACCCGCCGTCCAGCCCGCCCTCGACGCCGCCCGCGAACTCGGCGAGCACCAGGCGCTGACCGTCCTGGTCCACGACCTGTGGCCGCTCTTCCACCGCCTGCGGCGGCTCGATCTCAGCGTGTCCGCCCACGAGCAGGGCCTGCGCTCCGCCAAGCTCTGGGGCGACCGCATGGCGATCCGCGAGATGACCACCACTCTGGCCCTCGCTCTGAAAGGGACCGGCCGCCTCGCCGACGCCCGACAGCGCTACCAGGAGGCTCTCGACCTGGCCACTGCCGACGAGGACCTTGGCGGGATCGCCCAGTGCACGATGGGCATCGGCGCGTCCCTGTGGGCCGGCGATCACTACGCCGACGCGAAGCCCCACCTCATCGAGGCGGCCCGCCTCTACGACGACCTCGAAGACCTTCGCGGTGCCGCGCTGGCGGACATCCTGCTCGGCTCGGCCGCTGCCCGCCAGGGCTTCCCGGACGACGGCGTGGCGCCGCTCTCGGAGGCCCACGCGAGTCTGGCCCTGCTCAAGCCGCCCGACCCGCTCAACGCCGCCAGGGCCCTGGCCTTCCTCGGCGAAGCCCACTCCCTGGCCGGGCGGCATGACCTCGCCGTCACCGCCCTCACCCAAGCCCGGCAGATGTTCGAGGACATCGGCCACGCCCACTGGTTTGCCCACGCCACGGAGTTCCTCGGCCAGGATGCCGATCGCGCGGGGGCGAAGGAGGTGGCGCTCGCCTGGTACGGCGCCAGCCTCGACCGGTACGCCGCGCTGGCCAGCTTGAGGGACATGGAGCGCCTCGACGCCCGGATCACCCGGGTGAACGCCCCGTGATCGCAAGCCCCGACGACTTCGGCTGCCCTGCCGCTCGCTGGAAGGCGTGACCCGAGGCAGTCGGTTCCTGGACACCCGGCCGGTCCTGCTTCACCTGGCCGGATGTCCGCCGGTGGCCGGCACCGCCCGCCGGTCACCACCGACAGTGGCGGCCCGTACGCTGTCGGTTCCGAACTGTACGGCTGGCCCGTGCAGTTGACTGCTCATCACATGAGAGGGAGTCCCCATGCCCGACACGATGGAGACCGACGTGACCAGCGCTGATACCCCCGAGCAGTTGCGCTCGGCGATGACGGACAAGCTGCTCGCCGAGGGCAAGATCATCAGTGAAGGCGTCGAGCGCGCGTTCCGCACGGTGCCGCGCGAGGTCTTCGTCCCCGAGGCGCCCGCCAAGCAGGCGTACGACGTGGACGATGTCGTGATTACCAAGCGGAACGAACACGGCGTCGCGATCAGCTCGGTCTCCGCTCCCCGCATCCAGGCGTTCATGCTGGAGCAGGCCGACCTCCAGCCCGGACACCGAGTCCTGGAGATCGGCTCCAGCGGCACCAACGCCGCGATGATCGCCGAGATCGTCGGCGAGACCGGCGAGGTGACGACCCTGGACATCGACCAAGACGTCACCGACCGGGCCACCCGGGGACTGGCCGCCACCGGCTACGACCGCGTCAACGTCGTCCTCGGCGACGGCGAACAGGGCTGCCCCGAGCACGCCCCCTTCGACCGCATCCTCGTCACCGTGGGGGCCTGGGACATCCCGCCGGCCTGGGTGAACCAGCTCACCGAGCACGGCACCATCACGGTCCCGCTGCGGATGCGCGGCGTCTCCCGCTCGGTCTCCCTGCGCCGCGACGGCGACCGCCTGGTGAGCGTGTCCGCCGAAATGGCCGGGTTCGTGCGGATGCAGGGCGAGGGCGCGCACGAGGAGCAGCTGCTGCTCCTACACGGCGAGGAGGTCGGACTGCGGTTCGACGAGGAGCCGCCGACCGGTGCCGACAAGCTGACCGGCGCGCTGGACACCGAGCGCGTGGAGGAGTGGACCGCGGTGACGGTCGGGCAGACCGAGCCGTTCGACTCCCTGCACCTGTGGCTGGCCAGCGCGCTGCCGGGGTTCTGCATGCTGTCCGCCAGGGCGGGGACCAAGCTCGTCGCTCCGCAGAACCGGATGGCCTGTCCGGCGATGACCGACGGGGCGAGCCTGGCCCACCTCGCGCTGCGCAAGGTCAGCGACGAGCCGAAGACGTTCGAGTTCGGCGCGCACGGCTACGGGCCCGACGCGGCGAAGCTCGCCGCCGAGCTGGCCGAGCAGGTCCGGGTCTGGGACCGCGCCCACCGCTCCGGCCCGGGGCCGAAGTTCACCGTCTACCCGGCCGGGACGCCGGACGACTTGCTGGGTGAGGACCGCGTCATCGACAAGCGGCACACCCGCATCACGATCTCCTGGCCCTGATCTTCGGGGCCAGGCCAAAGAAGGAAACCGACAACCCAAGGAGGGGATCAGCATGGCGCCTCAGACGCTCATCGCGCCGGAGACCGAGAACACCACGGTCACCAGCCTCGACGGCTCGGAGTTCGACCTCGACCCGACCATCGTGGAGAGCGGGGACGTGTTCGCGCACCTGCTTCGCGACACGAACGACAACTGTGGCAGCACCTGCTCCGGCAGCGCCTGCGCCAGCGGCGGCGGCAACGTCGCCTGATGTGAACAGCTGAACGCTCGGCGGGCGGACCGGGGACCGAAGCGTCCTGGTCCGCCCGCCGGGCCCATGTCCGTCTTCTCGTGGGGGTGAGCGTTGTACCGCGCCGTGGATGCCGTCCTGCTCAGGGCGGGAGCCGTACAGGTCGAGCAGGACTGGCCGGACCTGGCCGGCGGGGACAGCGCGCAGTGGACGGCCTGGCTGCAACGGGTCTGGTCGAACGAGGAGCTCGCCCAGGCGGTGATGGTGGCGAGTCCCGTGGTGGCCGACCGGGTCATGGCGGTGGCCGCCGGGCAGGTCCTGCCGACGCGTCAGCTGCGGCGCCTGACCGTGTCTGTCCTGCGCTACCTGCTGCGAGCTCACGGCAGGGCGACGCCCTTCGGCCTGTTCGCCGGAATCGCCCCGGCGCGGATCGGGGAGCGCCTGGCCCTGTCCTTCGGCAGCGGGCACCGCGCGGTGGCCCGGCCGGACGCGGCGTGGCTGTCGGCCGCCATCACCGCCATGGAGGCCGACCCGGATCTGCTGGACCGGCTGCCGGTGGTGGCGAACCCGCTGTGCTTCAACCAGGGCGACCGCCTCGTGGTGCCATGGCAGGCCAACCCGACTCCCGGGGGCGATCCGCGAGAGGTCGCCGTCCGGCGCACCCGGCCCGTCGAAGCGGTGCTCGCCGCCGCCGTCTTACCGGTGCGAGTCGAGGCGCTGGCCAGACAGCTCACCGCGGACTTCCCCACCGCCGCCACCGTCACGGTGCGGGGCCTGCTGTCCTCGCTGGTTTCCCAGCGGGTTCTGCTGACCGCTCTTCGGCCGCCGATGACGGCCGCCGACCCGCTCGCCCACGTCCTCGCGGCCCTCGACCAGGCCCAGGCCGACACCGTTCCCACCATCGCCCCGCTGCTCAAGGTGCTGCGCGACACCCGCCAGGCCCTGCGCCACCACGACACCGCGAAGGTCCCGGCCGAGGCGGCCGCCGTGCGCTCCGCCATCGCCACGGCGATGGCGAAGGCCCTGCCCGGCGAGAAGCCGTTGATGGTGGACCTGCTGCTGGATGCCGCCCTCACTCTCCCGCGCCAGGTCGCGGTCGAGGCCGAGGCCGCCGTGAGCGCACTGACCCGCCTCACCCCCCAGCCCGGCGGGCTCCCGGCCTGGCGGGACTACCGGGACCGCTACCTGGACCGGTACGGCGCCGGCGCTGTCGTTCCCGTCCTGGAGATCACCAACCCGAACTCCGGGCTCGGCTTCCCCGCCCGCTACCGCGAGGCCGTGCACGAGATACCCCGCCCGGCCCTGAACGGCCGTGACGCCCGGCTCCTCGCCCTGGCCCAGGCCGCCGCCATCGAGGGGCGCACCGAAACCGTCCTGGACGACCAGGCCGTCACCGCCCTCGCCCGCCTCGCCCCCGGTCACCACGCCCAGCCCCACGCCGAGCTGACGTTCACCCTCAGCGCGCCCACCCGAGCCCACCTGGACAGCGGGGCCTTCACTCTCACCGTGACCGGAACGCCCCGGGCCGCCGGGACCACCACCGGCCGGTTCCTGTCCCTGCTCGACCCGGGCGAGTGCGACCGGATGACCGGCGCGTACGCAGCCCTGCCGACCCTGGCCGCCGAGGCGATCCCCGTGCAGGTGTCCGCCCCGCCCCTGCACGCCCGGGTCCAGAACGTCGGCCGCGCCCCCGCCGTCCTTCCCCAGTTCCTGCCGCTGGCCGAACACCCGGCCCCCGCCGCAGGCGAGGTGCTGGACGTGCGCGACCTCGCGGTGTGCGGCGACCACGAGCGGATGTGGCTGCTCTCCCTGTCCACCGGCCGGCCGGTCGAACCGCGGGTCATGACGGCGGTCGAGTTCCGCAACAACACCCAGCCCCTGGCCCGGTTCCTCTGCGAGATCACCACCGCCCACACCCCCACCTACACCGGCTTCGACTGGGGCGCGGCCGGACAACTGCCCTTCCTGCCCCGGGTCCGCTACCGCCGCACCGTCCTGACCCCGGCCCGCTGGCGCCTTGCCGCCGCCGACCTGCCGCCGGCCTCCGCCCCCTGGCCGACGTGGCGGCAGGCCGCCGAACGGTGGCTTACCCTCTACCGTGTCCCGGATCGGGTGTTCCTCACCCAGCACGACCTGCGCCTTCGCCTGAACCTGGACGAGAGCGCGCATCTGGTGCTGCTGCGCGATCACCTCGCCGACCATCCGGCGGCCGAGCTGACCGAGGCGCCCGCCGCCGACGCGTTCGGCTGGATCGATGGCCGCCCTCACGAGATCACCATGCCGTTGGCCAGCACCGTGGCGCCCGTCCCCGCCGCCCGCCGCCGCATCCCCGTACGGCTGCGCGCCGCTGGCCACCTGCCCGGCGCCACCGGCTACCTGTCGGCGAAGATCTACGGCCACCCCCACCGGCACGCGGAGATCCTGACCACCCACCTGCCCGCGCTGCTCGCCGCCTTCGACACCGAGCCCGAGTGGTGGTTCCTGCACTACAAGGACCCGGACCCGCACCTGCGGCTGCGCCTTCCCCTGCCGGACACGGCCGCCTACGGCCCGGCCGCCCTGCACGTCGGCACCTGGGCCGCCCGGCTGCGCGACCTCGGCCTCATCACCCACCTCCAGCTGGACACCTACCAGCCCGAAGCCGGCCGCTACGGCCACGGCCGGGCGCTGGCCGCAGCGGAGGCGGTGTTCGCCGCCGACTCCCGCGCCGTCGTCGCCCAGCTGCGCCTGATCGCCGCCTCAGGGCTCGACCCGCGAGCGGTCACCGGGGCCGGCATGGCGGCCCTGGCCGCCGGCTTCCACGGCACCGAGGCCGGGATGCGCTGGCTCACCTCCACCATCCCGCCCAGCTCGCCCACCCCGGTCGCGCGTGAGGTGCACCAGCAGGCCGTCCGCCTCGCCAACCCCGACCAGGACTGGGCAGCGCTGCGCGAAACGCCCGCCGGCGCCGCCGTCGCCGACGCCTGGGCGCACCGGACCCTGGCGCTGGCCGCCTACCGCGACCAGCTCACCGCCGCCGACCCCGACGACGACCAGGTGCTCCTGTCCCTGCTGCACATGCACCACGTGCGCGCCCTCGGGATCGACCGCGACAGCGAACGGCTCTGCCACCGCCTGGCCCGCGCCGGCGCGCTCACCTACACCGCGAAGGCCACACGGTGAACCGGGCCGCCCAGTCCTTGGCCAAGGGAGCGGCGGGCCAAGCCCTGCTGCACATCGAGCAGGCCGCCACAGGCCACGGCAGCTGGCACAGCGTCCACGCCCACCTGGCCGAGGCCATGCACGGCGGCGTCAGCGCGGGCCCCGGCATGGGCCTGTTCTACGGAGCGCCAGCTGCCGCCTACGCCGTCCACACCGCGACCATCGGGCCCGGCCGCTACCAGCGGGCGATCCGGGCCCTGGACGAGGCCGTGGAGACCACGACCCGCGCCCGGCTCGCCGCCGCACACACCCGCATCGACCGCGGCCTGACCCCCGAGTTCGCCGAGTACGACCTGCTCTACGGACTGACCGGCATCGGCGCACACCTGCTGCGCCATCACCGAGGCGGCGAGCTGCTGGAGGAAGTCCTCGCCTACCTGGTGCGCCTGACCGACCCGCTGCCCAACGGCCTGCCCGGCTGGTGGACCCACCTCGCCCCCTCTGGCGAGCGCTCACCGCAGTATCTGGGCGGGCACGGCAACCTCGGCCTGGCCCACGGCATCGCAGGCCCCCTGGCCCTGCTGTCGCTGGCCACCCGCCACGGCGTCACCGTGCTCGGTCAGCCGGTGGCCATCCGCCGCATCCTGGCGTGGCTCGACGCCTGGCGCCAGGACGGACCCACCGGAGCGTGGTGGCCCGAAGTCGTCACCCGCCCCGAGGAAGCAGCCCGTCGTACCCGCCAGCGCGGACCGCTGCGCCCGTCGTGGTGCTACGGCACCCCCGGGCTCGCCCGGGCGCAGCAGCTCGCGGGCCTCGCGCTCGCCGACACCGCCCGCCGGCAGCTCGCCGAGGCCGCGGTGCTCGACTGCCTCACCGACCCGACTCAGCTCGGCCGGCTGCCCGACGACGGCGGGCTGTGCCACGGCACCGCCGGGCTCTACCAGAGCGTGTGGCGCATCGCCCAGGACAGCACCAGCCCGCAGTTCGCCGAACACCTGGACGTGCTCGCCGCTCTGCTGCCCGAGCCGGGCGAGGAACTGGCGGGCCTGCTCGACGGGACCACCGGCGCCGCCCTGGCCCAGGCTACCGCCGCCACCGGCGCGGCGCTGTCCGGCTGGGACTCCTGCCTGCTCCTCAACTGACCGACCCGGAAGGCGCCGTGACCGCGACCAGCATGCTCCAGCTGCACGTCCGCTTCACCGACCAGGCCGCCGCCGAACCGGCGGCCCTCGCCCGGCTGCGCCCGGCGCTCCTCGATGCCGAGGCCGCCAAGCACCTGGAGAGCTGGCACTTCGTCCGCAAGGGCGAGGTGTGGCGGGTGCGCTACCAGGTCCCGGACGGCGCCGACCCGGCCCCGGTCATCGGGATGCTCACCGCCGCGCTCGCCGACCCGAGGGTGAGCGGCTGGACGCAGGTCGTCTACGAGCCCGAGGTCCACGCCTTCGGCGGCGAGCAGGGGATGGACGCCGCGCACCTGCTCTTCCATCAGGACAGCCGCCGGGTGCTCGACCACCTCGCCGCCCCCGGCGAGCGGGACCGGCGGCGCGAGCTGGCGATCCTCCTGGTGACCGCCCTCCTGCGGGGCGCCGGACAGGAGTGGTACGAGCAGGGCGACGTCTGGGCCAAGGTCGCGGCCCACCGGCAGGCCGAGGACGACCTGGAGCAGCTGGCCCGCCTCGGCCCGGCCCTGCAGCGGCTGGTCAGCGTGGACACCGCCCCGGGGAGCACCCTGTACAGCGGGCCGCTCGCCTTCGCCGCGCCGTGGCTCGACGTCCATGCCCGAGCCGGCCGCCGCCTGGTGCGCCTGGCCCACGACGGGCAGCTGACCCGGGGCCTGCGCGCGGTCCTCGCGCACCACGTGCTGTTCCACTTCAACCGGATGGGCCTGAGCCCCGCCGTTCAGGGCGCCATTGCGTCCACCGCCAGCAGCCTCGTGTTCGGTAAGGAGTGACATGGACTTGAACCGTCTTCGCTCGATCGCCGCCCGCTTCCCCCTCGCCCCACGGCACCGGCCCCCGTGCCCGCCGCTTCCGGTCCGGATACAGCGCCTGGACGAGCAGGCCCGCAAGGCTGAGGCACAGGGTGACGCGACCGGCGCCTCCGCCGTCCACAACCTCGCCGCCCTGATCGCCTGCGACCTCGGCCTGCACGACCTTGCCCGCCGCCTGTGCGCCGACCATGCCCGGCTCTTCCTCGACGCCGCGCCGCTGGCGGCCAAGGACGCCTGCCACTCGCTCGCACCCATCGTCAACGTCGCCAACCTCCTGATCCGCGAAGGCGACGCCGACGAGGCGTTCGACGTCCTCCGGGCACTCCACGAAGCAGTCACCACCCGCACCGACACCACCGTGGCGGGCATCGCGGTGCCCGTCACCGCCCTGACCGCCTACGACGAGGACCACCAGGAGGTCGTGCAGTGGACGCGCGGCACCTTCCTGGTCGACGGCTCCCGGGCCCTGGCCCGCGCCGGGCGGTGGAAGGAGGCCCACGCCCACCTGGACGGCCCGGGGATGGTCGGACGGCGCATGTTCGAGGGCCGCCAGATCGCCGTACTCGCCACAGCGCTCGGCGGCGACACCGGCGGCGCGCTCGCGCTGCTGGCCTCCACCCTGCCGGGCGACCCCTGGGAGGCTACCGTCACCGCCTGCCTGGCCGCCGTGTGTCAGGCCGTCGCTGACCCCACCGGGATGCTGGACTCCTACGAGCAGCACGCAGTCGACCCGCAGAACGCGGTTTTCAACACCCGGCTCGGCCTCGCCCTTCTCGACACCGCGGGCGTCACCGGCCATCCGCGAGCCCAGGGCACCGCCCGGTTCCTGATCGCTCGGACGCTGGAGCACGGCGATGGCTACGCGGCCCGCGACGTCCTCGCCCACCCGGCCGTCGCCGCCGCCCTCACACTCGCCGAACGGCAGCAGATCGCCGAGAGCGTGTCCGCCTGCGGCTTGGACCAGGGCGAGCTGCCGGCCGACCTGCACGAGACCTTCAGTGCCGCCCTCGACCGCGCCGCCTCGGTGCTCACCCGCAGTCTGGCCGCCAGCCGATAGGGAGCGTATGGACTACAGCACTTGGCCCCTGGTCGTCGTCGTGGACGTGGAGGGCAACGGCGCCCAGCCGCCGGACCTGGTGGAGCTGGCCGCCGTCCCGGTGGTGAACGGCAGCCCGGTGTCCGCCTCGACCCGCTCCACCCTGATCCGACCGCCCCGGCCGATCAGCCCGATGGCCGTGCGGGTGCACGGCATCACGAACCAGGCCGTCGCCTCCGCGCCGACGTGGCCGCATATCGGCGAGCGGGTGCGCGCCGACCTGGAGGGCGCGTGGATCGCCGCGCACAACGCCCACGTGGATTACGGCGTCTTGTCCCGGCACCTGCCGGGGTGGCAGCCGGCCGGGGTGCTGGACACCCTGCGCCTGGCGCGCGCGACCTACCCGCAGGCCGCCGGGTACGGCCTGGACGCGCTGATCGAGTTGTGCGGCATCGACCTGTCTGCCGTCCCCGGGAAGCGCCACCGAGCCGCCTTCGACGCCCACGCAGCGGCCCTGCTGCTGATCCACCTCGCCGGGCACCACGCCACCTGGACCGCCCTGCTGGCCGCCGCCGTCCCGCCCGGCCTGCCCGGCCACCCCCAGCCGCAGGAAGACCCGACCTTGTGGTGAGCGGCCCGGCCCGAATCGAAAACGTGGTCTTCGTGGTCTTCGACCCGGGCTCGCCGAGAACCGCCGGGAACCTCCCGGCGCTTGGATGCGAAATCGAACAGGGAGCAGGATCAACCGCCATGGAAGAGCTGCTGCAAGTCGCCAACTTGGTTGCTAATAAGCTGAATTCGCGCTTCAAGGACGATCCCGAGAAGCTTCGGATGCTGCAAGGGCTCAAGGTCCAGGAGGAGGCCGGCGAACTCGCCCAGGCCATCATCGGAGCGCTCGGACTCAATCCGAACAAGGGCCGCTCCCACACCTGGGACCACGTGCGCGCCGAGGCGTGCGACACCGCCCTCACCGCCCTCGTCACGCTCTGCATGCTCGGCGGCGACCCCGAATGGTTTCTCACCGAGCACCTGCGCACCATCCGCACCAAGGCCGAGGGCTGGGAGGCCACCGCTTGACCACAACCACCACCGGGCCGGTCGCGGACGAGCAACTGGAGTTCAGCGGCGACCGGCGCCGCGTCGAGGCCACCCGGGCCATCACCGTCACCGCGATGGCTCGCCGCCTGCCCCAGGTCGTCGCCCGCGCCTACGCCCTTACCTGGCGCATCGAACCCCGCTCCGCCGCGCTCCTGCTCACCTGCCAGATCCTGTCCGCCGTTCTCGGCGCCACCGGCCTGTTCGCCACCGCCAACGGCATCAGCGCCGTCTTCGCCGCCGGGGCAACGACCAGCCGCCTGACGGCGGCCCTGCCCTCCATCCTCGTCATCGCCACGACCGCCGGGCTGCGCCGCCTGCTCGGCATCGTCAACCAGACCATCACGGTGCGTCTGTCCCCCCGCATTGCCCGCGAGGCCGAGGCGACGGTGCTGCGCGCCACCCTCGCCACCGAGCTGACCGCCTACGACCACTCCGGGTACTCCGACGACCTGGAGGCGGCCGACCGGGGCGCGGAGATGTGCGTCGAGATCCTGGGCGAGGCCCAGAACCTGCTCGCCTCGCTCGGCTCGCTGATCGGCGCGGCCTCCGTCATCGCCTACCTCCACCCGCTGCTGCTTCCGCTGCTGGTCCTGGCCGCGCTGCCGCAAGGGCTGGCCTCGGTGCGCGCCGCCCGGGTGCAGTACCTCGCCGGCCGCGACGCCATGGCGGACCGGCGGATCATGGCGAACCTGCGCTGGTACATCCACGTCAAGGCCCAGGCCGACCAGGTCCGCTCCGACACGATGAGTGGCTTCCTGATGGCCAAGTACGACCAGGTCGGTCGGCGCCTGGACCGCAACGCGAAGGACGCCGCCGCGGCGACCGCGAAGGTGTCCGTCCTCGGCGCGCTCGCCTCCGGGCTCGGCGCCGGGATCGTGTGGGCGACGATGGCGTGGCTGGTCAGCAGCGGCCGGATGAGCCTGCCCCACGGCGGGGCGGCCGTCGTCGTCCTCACCTCGGTCTCCAACAGCCTGGCCGGGATCGTCGGCTACGGCGCCTACCTGTTCCGCATCGGCATGTACCTGGACGACCTCTTCGGCTTCCTCGACAACGCCGGGGGCTTCGCCCTGCGCACCGGTACCCACCGGCCCGCCCCACCCCTCCAGGTGGCCGTCAAGGAACTGACCTACTCCTACCCGGCCAGCGAGCGCACCTCGCTCAACGGCGTGACCCTGCACGTCGACCGGGGGGAGATCGTGGCGCTCGTCGGGGAGAACGGCTCCGGCAAGACCACGCTCGCCAAGTGCCTCGCCGGCCTCTACACTCCGGAGCCCGGTGCCGGCGCGGTGGAGTGGGACGGCACCGACACCCGGACCATGGACCCGCAGGCGATGTGGCAGCAGGTCGCCGTCGTCCCGCAGAACTACGCCCGCTGGCCCCTGACCGCCCGGGAGAACATCACCTTGGGCCAGCCCCACGACGAAGGCGACGACGAGGCGTTGTGGGCCGCCGCCAGGGCCTCCGGCGCGGACGAGGTGCTGGCCGAGCTGCGCTCGGGCCTGGGCACGCTCCTCGCGGTGGAGTGGCTGGGCGGCGAGGAACTGTCCGGCGGCCAGTGGCAGCGCATCGCGCTGGCCCGCGCCTTCTACCGCCGGGCCGGGCTGCTGGTGATGGACGAGCCCACCGCGGCCCTCGATCCCCGCGCGGAGCATCGGATCTTCACCAACCTGCGCGCACTCGCCAGTGACAAGGCCGTGGTGCTGGTGACGCACCGGCTCACCAATGTCGCCATCGCCGACCGGATCGTGGTCCTGGACCACGGCGAGGTCATCCAGTGCGGCACCTTCGAGGAACTGGTGGCCGACACCGGCGGCCGGTTCCGGGAGCTGTGGGACCTCCAGAACGACCGCACGGGCATCCCCGCGCAGCGCACCCCGGAAGAGGAGAACGCGTGATCTCGTACAAGCTGCTCGTCGAACAGGCCCTGGCCGAGGGCGTCCAGAAGGTCGCGGCCGGAACGGTCGTCCGCGACCAGCAGGGCCGCCTCCTCATGCTGCGCCGCACGCAGGACGACGTGCTCCCCGGCCTGTGGGACTACCCGGCCGGCGGACTGGACGACGGCGAGGACCCCCGGGACGGTGCGATCCGGGAGCTGGCCGAGGAGACCGGCATCCACTGCCCCGACATCGAGTACGTGCGGGCCCTGGACTTCGTCGACCCCCGGGGCCGCCTGATCCGCCAGTTCGTCTTCACCTGCACCGTCCCGGACGGGACGGCGGTGACCCTCTCCGAGCACGACGCCCACGGCTGGTTCCACCCGGACGAGCTGCCGCCGACCAGCGACGGCCACCGCGAGGTGATCACCTGGCTCACCCACCGCCTCGCCGCCGGATGGAAGCCCGCCGGGCAGTACCTGGCCACGATCGACCGGCCGATGACGTACGCCTGCTTCCTGGTGCGCGACCACGAGGGCCGCGTCCTCGGCATGCGCAACTCCGTGGACACCGAACGCTGGGACTGGCCCGGCGGGAACTCCGAGCCCGGCGAGTCCCCGTTCGAGACCGCGCTGCGCGAGGCCCGCGAGGAGATCGGCCTCGACCTCCTCGCGGAGAACCCGGACCCGGTCGGCCGGCAGCGGCTGATCGCCGTCATCCACCAGCAGGCCGACCACGTCCGACCCGTGGCGTCGATCGGCTGGGTCTTCGACGGCGGCACGCTCACCGAGGAGCAGCAGGCCCGCATCGTCCTCGACCCGGCCGAGCACTGCGAGCACCGCTTCGAGACGGCCTACGACTGGCGCCACCACATGACTCCCGAGGAGTACCGGGAGCGGCTCCAGGTGCTGCGCGCCGCCCGCTCCGGCCGGGTGCTCTACCTCCAGCGCCCGACCCCGCCCGAGCAGGACTTCGAAGGCGTCGTCGTGTTCGTCACCACGCCTGACGGCGAGCTGCTGGTGCACCACCGGGACGACAAGGAGGGCATCGCCTGGCCCGGACACCGGACCCCCATCGGCGGATGGCGCGAGGACGACGAGACGCCGCCCGAGACCGCGACCCGGGAGGTGTTCGAGGAAGCCGGGATCACCATCACCGACGTCCGGGAGCTGCCCGGCCCCCGCCACGAGCGCGTCTCCGCGATGACCCGCGTCCTGCACGCGGTGTACACCGGCCCGAAGGACGCGATCCGGCTCGGCGACGAAGGCGTGGGCATCGCCTGGGTGCCCTTCGCCGAAGTCGCCGCGCTCCAGACCCCGCCGTACGTCGCCCACTACCTCGACCGGATCGGAGCCTGAACCAGGCTGCGCCCGTCAACATTTGTAGACGGGCGCAGCGGTCACGGCCACTCCAGAGCGGCCGCCAGTGCCACCAGCTCCTCGCCGACCGGCTCAGCCTGGCCAAGCCGGTCGGCCTCCGGGAGCAGAAGCAGGCCGATCGAGCGGGCCAGGAGCGCGGAGAACTCCGGGCTGCGCTGGTGGTTGCCCTCGATCCACATGGCGTGCCGCAGTGCTCTGACGGTGACTGCCAGGTTGCCCCACCGGCGCCAAGTCCAGGCGAAGTCGGCGTCTGAGCGGGCCAGCCGCCAGGCCCCAACTGCCGCAGCTGACCGCAAGGCCCGTAGGTCTGACGCCAGTTGCGTGATCGGCGCTCCGGCGTCGTTCAGCGCGGTGGCCAGCAGCCCGCGGTTGAACTCCTCCGGCTTGGTGTCGAGCCGCCAGCAGCCGTCCCAGAGCGGGGTCCAGGAGTCGCCACACCCTGGGCACAGCAGGAGCAGCGGGCCGTCCAGACGGCCTTGGGCCACGAACCCGGAGACCGTCCGGCACGGTCCGCGTCCGCAGGACACCACCTGCGGGTAGACCGTCTTCGGGTAGACGACGGGGGGCTTCATCGTCGTGTCCTGGGCGATCTCCCAGCACAGCTGCTCCATCTGCGGGTCGGATCGGGGCACCGTCACGCTCTCGCGCAGGATGCCTTGCTACACCGTGTGCCGCTGTGATCACGTTCTCGGTCTACCACGGCCGCGAACGCCGGGGGGGCGCGTTCGCCGAAACCGGTGTGCGCCCCCTGAGCGCTGGACGCGCGCCGGGTGTCAGTCAGTCCGGCAGGGTGATTCGCTGGTTTCTCCGCGCACCGTCCGGGGCAACTCCGCTGCGCAGCGTGTGAGCGGGCGCGACGGTTCGAGCAGTGCTGCGTGCCTCCTTGCCTGCGGGGCGGCGCCGGGGGGTGGACAGGCCCCCGTCCCCCTTCCGCGGCCCAGTATCCGGGGCCGGCCGTCCGCCTCAAGGGCGCTTCGCGTGGCTGCGCCACCGGCCTGCGGCCGGCCCTTGACCCGGACGCCCTCTTTGCCCCGGACCCCAGGCGGCTATCAGGGGGACGGGGGAGGTGTGTACGGGCTGGTCAGCTGTGCCGCCGTACCTACCTTCCGCGCGACCCACAAACGATCATGAATTCGCCTCGGCCGAAGCGGCCTGAAACCACCAGGATGGTTGACCAAAAACCCTCATTGAGGTATTATTGTTCTTGTTGGGAGGGGATGGCACCCCCGCTCAACAGGCAGAGACCAGGCACCTGTTGGAGGATTTGTGACCACCGTAATCGCCCCCGCTGAGCTGCTGGACGACGAGACCTGCGCGCCGGAGCCGATCGAGCTGGCGAACGCAACCGAGGTCGAACCCGGCGACGAGCCCTCCGCCCCGGGGGAGGTCCCGGCGAAGGTCCTCCTTGAAGGAATCGACCCGGCCGAGCTGATCTTCACGCGCAACGTCCGCAAGGCCGAGCTGACGCCCGACTTCGTCGGCTCGATCAAGGAACACGGCCTGCTCCAGCCGATCATCGCGACCCCCTACGAGGGCGGGATCGCGATCATCCTGGGCAACCGGCGCGCCAAGGGCTCGATCGAGGCCAGCCGGACCGTCGACGTCATCGTGCGCAACGACCTGAGTGCCGAAGAAGCGCGGATCATCGCGCAGCTCGTTGAGAACATGCACCGCGAGGACATGCGCGAAAGCGAGATCGCCGACGCCTACGCACAACTGTCCATCGAACTCGGTCTGGACGCCGACCAGATCGCCGCGCGAGTCGCTCAGGACCCGAAGAAGGTCAGGGCCTCTATTGCGCTGTCCGCGATGCCGAAGAGCGCGCGGCAGGCCGTGGACCACGGCGAACTCACGCTGGAGGACGCCGAGAAGCTGGCCGAGTTCGAGGGCGACCCGAAGGCGTACAAGCGGCTGCTCGACACGATTGAGCGGGGCGGAAAGCTGGAATGGGCCCTCGCGAACGAGAGGCGCAAGGCAGTGACGGCCGTGCTGCGGAAGGAGACCACCCAGGCCCTCAAGGCTACCGGTGTCCGGATGGTCGGCGAGCCGTACGGGTTCGGGTGGAACGGGTCGAAGGAGGTCGGCCTTGACCGTCTCGCCGATGCGGACGGAGTGGTCCTGACTCCGGAGAGCCACAAGGACTGCCCCGGCAACGCGGCGTTCTTCCACGAGAACACGCCCGGTGACGTGAAGGCGAGGTTCCTTTGCCGTGACCCTCACCAGTACGGCCACCATGTGACCGGTTCCTACTCGTTCCTCAGCCCGGAGGAGCAGGCCGCCAGGGCAGCGGCCGAGCAGGCTGATCGCGAGCGTCAGGAAGGGCTGGCGATCGCCCGGGAGATCCGGCACGAGTTCATCCAGGAACTCTGCCGGTCCAAGAAGGTGCCAAAGGGGCTGACCAAGCGGGTGCTTGGGCTGCTGTACAGGTTCGGGGCGGACGAGACGAGCCCTGAGGTTCTGGAGTTCCTCAAGGCGCCGGGCGACGACGACCGCAGCGCGCGGTACGGGCGATTCGTCGGGCGTACGGCTGAGGCGCGGCTGCCGTTGGTGCTGCTCGCCAGCGTCGCGGTCAGGGCTGAGCGCCACGTGAGCGACGTGGTTCGCGGCTGGGGGAAGAAGTGGGCTGCCGTCGCCTGGTTCGAGTTCCTGACCGCCTACGGCTACGAACTGAACGAGCCTGAGATCGAGTTGGTCGACGCACTCCGGGCGAAGATCGCCGAAGCCGAGGCGCGGGCGGCGGCCGAGGCGGAGGCCGCCACCGAGGACGACGACGAAGACGAGGAGCTGACTGGGGAGCACGAGGACGAGGACAAGGAGGACGAGGACGGCCAGGAGGTAGTCGCCGACGCCGAGGAGGACGGGAGCAGCGAAGAGCTGACGGCCCAGGACGAGGACCAGGAAGACGCGTTGGACAGGTACCTCGCGATCGTGGAGGACGGCGAGTCCGACCACCCGGCCAGCGAGGACATGGGGGAGCAAGCTGAGGAAGCCGATTGGGAGGCCCGCTACCCGGAGATCAACGAACCGATCGCGGCCTGACCGCCGGGAGGGGTGAACCCCTCCCCACCAGGCCAGGGGTGTCCGATGGCACCGGACACCCCCGGCCCGCAGACCACACCACCCACGCCGGAGGCCCGCATGCACCTGTACCTCGCCACCACCGACGACCTGCCGCTCACCGTCCGGACTGATCTCGCCGTTCACCTTGCTGGCCGCCATGAGACGCACGCCGTGCTGCTCGCCCGGACGATCCTGATGACCATGCCGTCCGCCCGCATCCGCCTCGCCCACCCGCAGCCTGCCTACGAGGCGTACGCCGCGTGGGCAGGCGCCGCCGACCAGGCAGCCAAGCTGTTCGCGGGGGTGCGGTCCGGCGCCGTCCCGGAGCCCGAGGGCCAGATATCCGGGCACCTGCGCCTTGACGCCCCGGTCCGCCCGCCGATCGTGGAGGCGCTGCCCGCGAAGATCAGCCCCACCCGCGCGCCGCAGCTGCGCGTCAGCATCGGCGGGCTGCTGACAATCGTCACCGACATGGACGCCTTCACCAGCCAGCTCAACCTCTGGACCACGGCCTACCGGCACGCCGCGCGCCGCTGGGACAACCTGCCCGACTTCGAGGAGCTGGCTGCCGGGAAGGTACCGACGTTCGAGGACACCGAGGCCCCCGCGCTCACCCGGGCGGCGGCATGAACAGCACCCGGCCGACCGGCCCGCAGTACGTCACCCTGGTCACCGAAGGCGGCTACCGGATGCACGCCACCATCACCCTGGACTGGGATCACGGAGCAGCCCTGTACCGCGTCGCGGAGCTGGGCGGCACCATCACCGTGGGGTGGCAGCCGGGCCACTACTACCTGAACTGCTGCTCCGGCGACGCCATCGAGATCACGTACGGCAAGCCGACGCCGAGCCCGTTCACCCGGCACTTTGAGGACGCGCCGACCGTTTACGGAGTCCAGCTTGCCGAACGGGCGGTCTTCCACCCCGAGTCGATGAACCCGACCAGTCACAGGTGGTTGGTCGTCCGGCGGGAGATCGGCGGCCACTACAGCCCCAGTGCCCCGGAAGGCACTCAGCGCAGGACCGCCGCCATCGTCTACGCGATCACCCAGCACATGCTCACCCGCTCATGGGCGGCCGAGCTGCGCCGGGCCCATGACGAGCAGCACGCACCCGCCCGGCATCGCCACCACCAAAAGGCCATCCGGGAGCTGGAGAACGAGGTGGCCCAGCTCCAGGAGAAGCTGACCCGGGAGCGGGAACAGGCAGCGGCCCAGGCCGCCTTGACCGAGAAGGCCGAAACCGGCGAGGGCCGCCTGACCCGGCCGCCCGTGCCGGTGGCGGAGGCCCCGCCGATCGCCGCCTGACCCGGCCGCCCGAACCGGCGGCCGGCACCGAGGGGGAGGGGCATCGAGCCCCTCCCCCTCGCGCGCGCCCGCCGACCGGGGCCGGCCACCTGCCGCACCCCTCCCGAGCGCCGGTGTGCCCGTCAGCGCCGGGCACGTACGCTGATGAGAACCACCCGCGCCCGCCCCGCGCGGAGACGAGGAGCAACACCGATGCACGACCCCGACACTCCGGAGAGCCGCCGCCGCGCGTTGTCCTCCGCACTGGGCTCCGTCCAGGCGGAGGGGCTCACCCCCACGGCGGACTACGACGCCGACGCGGAGGAGTACGCCGCCGGAACGATCTCCGCCGACGAACTGGTGGCCCGCGCCGAGGCCCGCCACCGCGCCCCGGGCACCGAGCAGCCGGCCCCCTGATGGCCGACCCGTACGCCGACCCGGACAGCGGCGTTCTGCGGAACACGCTCGGCATCACCGACCACCAGGCCCTCGCCGCCGCCGAGGCTGACATCACCGCCGCCCGCCTCACCCGCCTCGCCGAGAAGCCGATCCCCGGCGCCTATGATTTGGCGCACCTCCAGGCGTTCCACCGGGAGGTCTTCGGCAGCATCTACCCGTGGGCTGGCCAGATCCGCAGCATCGAGATCGCCAAGGACAACACCCGGTTCTGCCTCGTCCGCATGATCCCCGACTTCGCGAACGACACCTTCGGCCGTCTCGCTCGCCGCCAGAACCACCTCCGCGGCCTCGACCGCGACAGCTTCCTCACCGGCCTGGCCGACCTCTACGGCGACGTGAACGCACTGCACCCGTTCAGGGAGGGCAACGGGCGGACGCAGAGGGCCTTCCTGGGACAGCTCGCAGCCGAGGCCGGGCACCCGATCGACTGGACTCGGCTCGACCCCGACCGCAACACGCTCGCGTCCATCGCCAGCTTCAACGGCAACAACGGCCCGCTGCGCTCGATGCTCTCGGACCTCACCGTTGACCAGCCGACACCGAGGACCCGCGCCGCCACCGCGACCAGCATGACCGCCAGGGCAACCCCGACGCCGACACCGGCACCGGTGATCCAGCCCCCGCCGCCGGTCCAGCCGCCCAACCACCCGACCATCCGGCGCTGACCCCGAAACGATGGCGGCCGGTGGACACCCCCGCGAACGGGTTGGCACGGTCCACCGGCCAGAGACCACAGCACCCCCGCGAACGCGGTGGAGCATGCGGACCTCCAGAGTAGAGCACCGTCCGAAGCGCCCCGGCGCTCGCTGACGAACCGCCCAGGCCGCCGCGCCCGGTGGTGGTGGTCGCTGTCGGGGCGAGATTCGGGCGCGCCTTCGGCGCGGCTGCTTTTCTGGTCCGGGCGCCCCGCTGCGCGGTCCCCCCGGCCCCCCTTCGCGGCCCAGTATCCGGAGCCGGCCGTCCGCCTCAAGGGCGCTTCGCGTGGCTGCGCCACCGGCCTGCGGCCGGCCCTTGACCCGGACGCCCTCTTTGCCCCGGACCCCAGGCAGCTATCGGGGGGACGGGGGAGGTGCGCCCTCGTAACTGATGGTCCGTCACCCGTCCTCCCGGGGCGGGGGCCCATACTCCTAGTCTTGACCAAAAACCCTCTTTGAGGTATCCTTGTCTTGTTGGTCGGGGATGGCACCCCCGACCGGCGGACCGAGGCCACAGCGCCCGTACCGAACCCCAAGAGGAGCAGCAACATGGCAGGCGAGACCAAGATGACCCTCATCGGCAACCTCGCGGACAATCCGACCCTCCAGTACACGGACGGCGGCGCGGCGGTGGTCAACATGACCGTCATTGCGAACGAGAAGACGTACGACAGCACGGCCCGCGCCTGGCGGGACGGCGACTCCCTGTCCATGCCGTGCGTCGCCTGGCGCCAGTACGCCGAGCACATCGCGGCGAGCCTGACCAAGGGCACCCGCGTGATCGTCACCGGCACGCTCAAGCAGCGCTCCTGCCAGCCCGCAGACGGGCCCCGCCGCATCTACACCGAGCTGCTGATCGACGAGATCGGCCCGGCGCTGCGCTTCGCCACCGCCGAAGTCACCAAGGCGACCGGGAAGCGCCCGGCCTCCCAGCACGCCGCGCCCGCCCAGGGGGCGCCCGCCGTGACGTGGCCGCCCCGCCCCACCACTCCGCCCGCCGCCAACCCCTGGCCGACCCCGGCCATGGCGGGATGATCACCCGGGCCGGGCGGCACCGAGCCGCCCGGCCTGTCGACCTCAGGCCCCGAGAGGCACATCCGTGAGCAACACCCCGCCCGAGTCCGGGCTGATCAACACCCTCAACACGATCCAGCTCGGCCTGTTCGGCACCGTCATCACCCTCATGGGCTTCGGCGCGGCGTGCGCCGTCCACGACCAGGTCCTCACCACCGTCGTGTTGCTGGCCGTCGCTGTCGGCCTCCTCCGGCTCCAAGCGGTGGTCCTACGCCTGCCGAAGCTCATCAACGGGGCCGCCGAAGCACGCGGCATCCCGCCCTTCCTGCCCGGCGCCCCGGATGCCCGGCGCTGACCGACCCCACCGGCCGGGCCGCCGCGGCCCGGCCGGCCACCCGGAGAACCCTTGATCACCACCCACACCGCAACCCGCCTGCTGCTGCGCTATGGCGTCGAGTACGCAGAGAACGGCCTCACCTACTACACCGTCCGCGCCCCGCACGTCTTCGGCACCATCACCGTGCACCCCGAAGCCCCGCCCGGCGAACGCGACGACCCCGACGCCTACACCAGCTTGCGTCTCGTCTCGGGCCGCTACGACCCGACCGAGAACCCCAGCGGGTACACCGACCGCCTCGCCGTCTACAACTCGTGGATCTACGACGGCATCACCCTGCTCCCGCCCGGTACGACCAGTGACCGCGACCCGTGGGAACAGCTCCACCGCAGCCCCTACGAAGTAGCGACCGAGGCTGCCCGCGCCCGCGCACGGGACGTCGGAGAGAAGATCATCGCCGAGTACCGTGTAGACCTCCACCGCCACGCCCAGCACGCGAACTACCTGCGGGCCGCCGCCGATGAGCAGCTTCGCCGAGCGGCGCGGGAGGCCGACGAACTTCGCCCGGCCGTCCGCCGCCTGGCAGCGCTGGAAGCCCGCATCACCCGCTGGACCCGACTGCGGGGCCCTGAAAGCAGCCCCACCACCGTGGAGGTCGGCGGATTCCTCGCCGACTGGCTCAGCGGCCAGTTCGCTGGACACGAACCCCTCACCCCCGGCGCCCAGGAGTTCTACCGGGCGTGGACCGCCGCCCGCCGACTCGGCGACCGCGCGGCGGTCTTCCAGCCCCGCCGGATCATCCTGCATACCCCCGCCGCGCTCGCAGCCTTCACCGTCTACCTCACCGAGGCTGCCCGCGAGGCGCCCAGTCCAGCCGCCCGTGCCGACGCCCGCAGTCGCCTGCGCCGCATCGCCGCCATCCACCCAGCGCTCGCCGTGGACATCCCCGACCGCGAGGACGAAACCCCGCTCGCCGTGTGAGTCCACGACCACCACCACCGGACTGTCCCCGGTGGTGGTGGTTGCTGCCGGGGGCGGGATTCGGGCGCGCCTTCGGCGCGGCTGCCTTTTCTGGTCCGGGCGCCCCGCTGCGCGGTTCCCCCGGCCCCCCTTCGCGGCCCAGTATCCGGAGCCGGCCGCCCGCCTCAAGGGGGCTCCCTGCGGTCGCGTGGCTGCGCCACCGGCCTGCGGCCGGCCCTTGACCCGGACGTCCTCTTTGCCCCGGACCCCAGGCAGCTGTCGGGGGGACGGGGGAGGTGCGCCCTCGTAACTGACGGTCCGTCATCCGCGCCCCAGGGTGGGTGGCCCTGCTCTCAAGCTTGACTAAAAACCCTCTTTGAGGTATTCTTGTCTTGTTGGTCGGGGAGGGCAACCCCGGCCAGCGCCCACGATTCGACCCCACGCGAAGGGACCTCGTACATGACCATCTCCCTGGCCAAGACCTCCACCCGCAACGCCAACCTGCGCGAGATCGTGGACATCCTGCGGGAGCAGCAGCCCCGCAAGGCCGACATCATCACCCCGGCGCAGAACATCCGCGCCGAAGGCGGTCGGCTGATCGTGGACGGCAGCGACTACGAGTACGACATCACCCCGGACGGGGTCACCCGCAAGGCCACCGAGCTTCGCCTCACCGGCGTCGCCGAGGCGGGGCTGGCCGAGAAGCTGGGCATCCCGGTGGGCTACCTGCGCAAGACCCGCGTCGAAGCCCCGGAGCTGTGGGATCAGAACGTCAACGGCTGGCTGAACCACGAGAGCCGCGAGGCCAAGAGCTACATGATCCGTACGCTCCGGCCCGGCCAGGGCGAGGACACCGGCACGGCCCGCGCTTTCCTCTCCGCGAGCTACCGGATCATCGACAACCTGGACATCCTGACGGCCGCACTCCGGGGCGTCCACAACGCGGGCGTTCAGGTCCGCTTGGACAGCTGCGACCTCACCGACCAGCGGATGTACGTCCGGGTTGTCGCGGACGAGGTCCGCGCCTACGCCCCTGAGCTGCTGCGCAACTACCGCAGCCCGTTCACCGAGGCGCGAGGCAGCGACAACCCCACCGTCTTCGCCGGGTTCGAGATCAGCAACAGCGAGACCGGATGCGGCGCGTTCACGATCGTGCCCCGGCTGGTCGTCCAGGTCTGCGACAACGGCATGACCATCACCAAGGACGCGATGAAGTCCGTACACATCGGCGGACGACAGAGCGACGGCGTGATCCAGTGGAGCGGTACCACCCAGGACCGCACCCTCGACCTGGTCACCGCTCAGACGGCCGATGCCGTCCGCACCTTCCTTGACCATGACTACGTCGTCCGGCAGCTGCGTTCCATCGAGGACAAGGCCGGAGCCCGGATCGCGGACCCCGAGAAGGCGATCACCACCGTAAGCAGCCGCCTGCGCTTCACCGAAGCGGTTCGGGCCGATGTCTTCGCCCACTTCATCCGGGGCGCGGACCTGTCCGCCGGTGGCGTCATGCACGCCGTGACCTCCGTCGCCCAGACCCTCCCCGACGCCGACGAGGCCCACGAACTCGAATCCCTCGGCATCCGAGCCATGGAGCTGGCCGCCTCGCTGTGACCGCCCGCCGCCCGGCCCGGCGGGCCGGGCGGCCCATCACAGACCACCAGCCGCAGCCCAGTGCCCCGAGGGAGACCCCGCCGTGAACACCACCGCCGACCGTCTGCGCGATCTGGTCGCCCAGGTCACCACCTTCGAAGAGGAGTGGGAGGAGAAACTGCGCGCAGCCCTCCCGACCTACGACCCGTTCCGCGACGGTTGCCCCGTCGAACCGTGCGACGAAGTCCGCTACTTCGAGCTGTGCGACGACCGCGCCGCCGAGGCCCGTGACCAGCTCCACAGGACGACCATCGGCATCGAGAAGGTCATCAGCGAGCTGACGGACACCGAGCCTGAGCCCGAGGCCGACCAGCCCGGCTAACCGGGCCAACCGCCGCCCAGCGTGATGCTGGGCGGCCCTCCGGCCGGGAGCGCCGAGGAGCGGGGATCGACCCCGCACCTCGGCCCAACCCCTCCGGCCGCTTTCCCACCGCAGCACCAAGCGCCGCACCGCCCGCCGGCCTCTGCCGCCTGTGGCCAGCCGGCCCCCGGCCCGGGGCGCCGAGCTGCGGGGATCGACCCCGCACCTCGGCCCAACCCCGCGCGGCCCTCCTGCTGCCCACCTTCACCCTTCGCACCACCAGGAGAACCACACCGTGCCGACCCTGCCCCACACCGGGCTCCAGACCCCCGACCAGCCCCGCTACGAGGTCACCGCCTGCCGCGAGTTGGCGCTGCTGCGCGGAACGCCGTTCCTGGCCACCATCAGCCACGGCCACCGCGAGATCGGCACGGCCCAGAACTACGGTGACGGCGACCTCACGGAGTTCGTGCCGCACGGCGACTTCGACACGGCGGACTTCGCGAGCTTCGCCGACGCCTGCCGCCTCGACGGCAAGCCTGTCAGCTTGTCGCTGCTCCTCGACCTGCTGATCGAGGAGTACAACGTCGCCCGCTCGCTCCGGGCCCAGCTGCGCCACGGCCGCACGATGCTGCGTGAGGTCACCGCGGACGGCACCCGTATCACCGGCACCGCCGCGATACCTGACACCGCCGCCGGCCGAAAGCGGCTGCGCGAAGCCCTCGGCCAACCGCTGACCCCCGGCGCCGTCACCGAGTTCTGGAACGGCACCAGCTGGGAGCCCCTGACAGGCGCCTCCGAGTCCTGAGCCCACTCCGGGCTCGGCCCGGCAACCTCGCGGCCGTGCCGAGCTCGGCCAGCCCCAAGCCCCCAACTGCCCAGGAGACCAGCAGCATGCCGAAGTACATCGTTCCCGTCGACGTCATCACCGTGCACGTGGTGCCCGTCCTCGCGTCCACTCCCGAAGCTGCTCAGGCTGAGGCCGAGCGCATCGTCACGGGCGACTGGGAGACCTGGTTCGACCACGCCGAGCCCGTGGTGGTCGGGGACGCCCTCACCGAAGCCGAGTGGGACGCCGAGCAGGAGAGCATCAGCCGCACCGGCACCAGCGGTCAGCCCGGCCCCCTCTCGGCCAGCCGGCCGAAGGACACGGGCCCCGCGGCCAAGCCCCGCGCGCCCCGCACCGATCACCACGCGGACGGCACCGAGTGCCCGCCCACCCACAGGCACACCAGCGCGGGCAAGCCGCTCACCGAGGGGTGCCCCGGGCGGGCGTACTCCAGCACCAGGTGCACGTGCGGCTGGACCACACGCAGCACGGTCAAGGGCTACGTCGACGAATCCCGAAAGCGGCACCGCAGCCAGCACCGCTGACACCAGGCATACCCGGCTGATCAACCGTCGCGGCCCGGAGGGCAACCGGGCCGCGACGACCTCCCACGAACCCGGAAGACCAGCACCACGTGACCACCCCAAACCACCCCGGCGATATAGCGGGACGCGACACCGAGCCCGCAGAGTCCCCACCCACCCGGCTCCAGCTCCCGCGCGACGGCGACGCGCTCACCGCGGACATCGTCGTCGGCGTCCTCGGAGTCGCCGCGTTTGCGGTCAGCTTCAAGCACGTCGTCCAGACCGCCGACCGCGCCGGCCAGACCGGATGGGTGGCCTACGCCATCGCCGTCTCCGTCGAACTGATGGCCCTGGGCGCCGTCTCCGAACTGCGCCGCCGCAAGCGCCACGGACACCCCGCCCGCTGGCCCCGCGCCGTCCTGGTCCTCGGCGTCAGCATGAGCTTGGCCGCCAACCTCGCCGTCGCCCAGCCCACCCCGTGGGGGTACGTGATGGCCGCTTGGCCCGCCGTCGCGTTCCTGGCCGCCGCCGGAATCATCGAGTCCCGCTCCTCAACCCGGCCAGCTCCAGAGGCGCCCCCCTTCGCAACCTGCGGCCCGCCCGCCGACCCCGCGGAAGCGACCGGTGCCGACGAGAACCCCGAGGCTGCCGCGCAGCAGTCTGGCCCAACGCCGGCCGACGAGCCCGAACAGCCGGACGCGGCCGAACCGGACATCGAGGACGAGCCCGCCGACGACGAGCAGACCGACCCGGCACCGCCGATCCAGCAGCGCCCGAGCAAGCTGCACGTCATGACCGAGCTGCTCGCCGCGATGACGGCCGACCCGAACTGGAAGCCCGACTACGACGAGTTGATCCGTACGACCGGCTGGGGCCGGTCGTGGTGCGAGAAGCGTGTGGGCGAAGCCCGCACGCTCCACCGGGGCCGTACGGAAGCTGCCGCCCCCGAGGAGGCCACCGTCCGCACGGGCGAGCCGCAGCCCCTCCACCCGGTCCGTACGCCCCGTGACGCCGACGACCAGCCCGTACCTCCCACCTCCCAGCCCGCACCGAACCCGTACAAGGAACCCGCACGTGAGCACCACCCTCCACATACCGCCGCAGCTGCGTGACGCCGACGCGTACGTGCTGAACAACAGCGCGGGCAAGGACAGCGCCGCGATGCTCCACCTGTGGGCGACTACCGCCACCGCCGAGATGCTGGCACGCACCGTCGTGCTCCACCTCGACCTCGGCGACGCCGAGTGGGACGGAGTACCCGCCCTCGCCAGCGAGCAGGCCGCCGCGTACGGACTGCCCTTCGAGGTCCGCCGCCGCGAACGCGGCGGCCTGCTCGACCTCGTCCGGGCCCGCGGCCGTTGGCCTGGGCCCGGTACCCCCTTCTGCCGCAGTTACCTCAAACGGGACGTGGCCAGGAAGTTCTACACCGAGCTGACCACCCGACTCGGCATCACCGGACGCCCCGCGCACATCGTCACCGAACTCGGACTGCGCGCCGACGAGAGCACCGTACGGGCCCGCCGCCCCGCGATCGCACTGGACCGGGCGGCCAGCTCCGGACGACGCCAGATCACCACATGGCTGCCAATCCACCAGCTCAGCACCGACGACGTGTGGAAGACCGTACGGGCCAGCGGCATCCCGCCCCACCCCGTCTACCAGCACCTGCCCCGTCTGAGCTGCCGCCTGTGCCCGTTCGCCGGACGCGCCCACCTCATCACGGCCGCACGGATGGCACCTGACACCGCACTCGACTACGCCCTGGTCGAGGACGAGATCCGCCAGCCCTTCCGCCGCGACCTCTCCATGGCCGAGATCATCGATGCCGCCGAGCGTACGGACGACAACCCCGTACGGGCCCTGCGCCCCTGCGGGACGCCAACCCGTACGCTCTGGCGCCGTACGGAGGGCTGTGCCGCATGATTCGCACCGCACCCGTACGGGCCGACACCGAGACGCCCATCGTGCTGAGCTACGGGATGGGCCTGGACAGCGCAGCCGTTCTCACCCGCTGGCTCACCGAGCCGGCCACCCGCACCTTCCCGCTCGACAAGCTGACCGTGCTCACCGCGATGACCGGCGACGAGCCGGACGTCACCCGGCGCCTCAACGAGGACCACCTGCTGCCGCTGCTGCGCGACACTGGCACGCGCTTCGTCCAGATCAGCCGCACCAGCCAGGACGGCGGGTACACCGTGCTGGACGACTCCCGCACCCCGCGTCGACTGATCATGAAAGGCCCGTGGCGGCTGTCCGACGAACTCCGCGCCAGCGGTACCGTCCCCCAGATCGCGGCCAAACGCCGGCTGTGCAGCCTGCGCGCGAAAGGCCAGGTACTCGACGAGTGGCTGGCCGACGAGTTCGGCGGCCAGCCCTTCCGACACGTCCTCGGCTTCGCCGCCGAGGAACTGCGCCGTGCGGAACGCGACGAGGGGTTCACCGCCATCGGCCGCCGCCCCGAGTACCCGCTGATCGACCCTTGGGGGTGGGACCGTCAGCAGTGCGCGCAGTATCTGCTCGACCGCTTCGGCGAGCCCTGGTCACGCTCCGCGTGCGGGTACTGCCCCTTCTCCGCCGGGCACCGCGGCCGGGCCGAACTTGTCGAACGCTGGCGTGCGGAGCCGGCCATCGGAGCCCAGGCCCTCGCCCTGGAGTACACCGCCATGGCCCTCAACCCGCGCTCGAAGCTCTACGGCACCGTCGCCGCCCAAGACCTCGCCCGCACCCACGACCTGACCGACGTCCTCGCCCGGTTCGAGGAGGACCTTCAGCGGCAACGATGGAGCGTCTACGAGGTGCGCCGCATCGTCCACCCCCGCCGCGACGACCCCGCGGCCAAGGGCACTGCCTGGCGCAGCGTCCGCACGGTGTTCACCGGGCACCGTAACGACGCCCAGCTCATGCTCCGCTCGGCTTCCGCTGGAACGGCCGTCACCGACACGTACGGCATCACCAGGGCCGAGATCATCCCGCGCACCAGCGGCTACCCGGCGATCGAGATGGCGCTCGCCCTCGCACCGGCCGGAGTACGCGACAAGGAACGGCCCGCGTTCGGCTCCTGGTGGGATCGACTTCACCACCATGCCGCGCCCGGAACCCGGCACCCGGTCACCCTCGCGGCGTGACCTGAACGGAAAGCGGGGGCCAGCAGCACGGCCGAAGCCGTGCCGACCTCTCGGATCGGCTGGGCAAGCTGTCTGGCCCCCTCCCACGAAGGCCGATCCCGAAAGACGGCTACCTCGCGCAGGTAGATTAGTCCATGTCGGAACAGGGAGGCCGTCACTCCCGCCGGCCCCACCCGAAGGAGACCCAGCCGATGGCCCCCGCCGTGACGCTCGCCGAGCGGTTGGCCGCCGCTCCGTCCGACAGCCTCAGCGTTGCCGACATCGCCAGCGCGACTGGCCTGTCCGAGTTCACCGTCCGCCGCCTGATCAAGGACCCGCAGTGGCCGGCGGGCTCCGTGCCGGAGGGCGCGGGGGAGCAGCGGTTCGCGCGCGACGCCTGCGTGAAGTGGATGCGTGCCCATCAGGCCGCTCGGGTCGATGTCACCGAGTTGCCCGGGGCGGACAGCGACCGGGTCACCATCACCGACATCGCGAACCGGACTGGCATCGCGCGCGCCACGCTGAGCCCGATGCCCGCGAAGTACAAGGACAGCAGCGACCCGTTCCCCGGTGGCGACGCCCTCGGCACGTACAACTGGGGCGAGGTCAAGGCGTGGCTCAGCCGGCGCCACCACCGCACCGGCCCGCGTGGCACTGCCGAACCCCCGTCCACGACGAAGAAGCCGACCATCACATCGACGTCGGACGTGCTCACCACCGCCGCCATCGAACGGCTCACCGGCCGGGGCAAGGAAGCCGTCAAGACCCTGGTCCGCCGCCCCGAGATCGCCGATCTCAGCAGCGGCAAGGTCGGTCGCTCGCGGGTGTGGCCCGCCGCCGCCCTGCTGCCGGTGCTCTGGCGTCTCGGCTACCTGCCCGAGTCGGGGCCGCTCTCCCCGGAGCAGACCGCCGTCCTCGTTGAACTCGGCTACCTCCCCGAGAAGGGGAAGCCGAACGCCGAGCAGGCCGCTGCGCTGCTCGCCTTCGGCTACGACCCCGAGGGCACTGTTGAACACCGGGCCTGGCTGGCCGGCCCCCTTCGCTCGGCGACCGAGCTGGCCGCCCACTACGGAGTCACCCTCAGTGCGGTCAGCCGGCGATTGAGCCGCGCGCGGGACGCAGGCGAGCCGGTCCCGACCCCGATCGACACCGACGAGGGCACGCGCTACGACCCCAAGGCGTTCGACACCTTCTGGCGCCGGTAGACCCGCCCCCAACACGACGACGGCGCTGCCGACCATCACGGTCGGCAGCGCCGTCGTCGTTCCTCAGCCCGGGCGTCACCCAGCAGCACCCGGCCCTCCCACTCACCCCGGTACCGCTTCGCCGACCACGGCGCCGCCGGAGCCGGCCGCCGAGCCCACCGGCTTTGCCCCTGCCGCAACCTCCGGCCCGGCTCCGCGCCCGCCGTCCCGCGGCGCGGCCGACCCGGCCGCCTCCGCCAGGATCGCCCGGACATCCACCAGCGCCAGCCCCGTCAGCTCGGCGATCTGATCACGCGGCTCGCCCAGACCGTGGAGTGCCACCACCGCCGCCCGCGCCCGCCGCTCCGGCTCCACTGCAGCCGCCTCCGCGTCCGCCAGGACCTTCGCCGCCCGCGCGCTCGCGCTTGCCCGCAACTGCTCCGCCTTCCCCGTCTGCTCGTAGAAGTCGACCAGCACCGCCTCCACCTGCTTCTCGCGCCGGAGACGCTCCGCATCCCGCGCTGCCTTCGCCTGCTGCGCCGCCCGAACCGCACTGGCCCGCGACGCCGAAATTCGTCCGCTCATGCCAGCACCATAACCGCAAAACCGCAGGTTATAAACCCCTTAGATCCCCTCTCGATAGACATCGATAAACATCGAGAAATATCGATAAGAAAACCGAGAGGCGCATCACCAAAAAGCCTCAAAGGAGGCTCTGAGCTTGCCATATGCCAGCCAGGCCAAGTCATCCAGACACCTCTTGCAGATATTCTGAGCACGGTCCGCTGCGCGGGGCTAAAGTACTCTCATGGCATTTGATGAGGCAGGTGAATCGGCGGCTCGAATAGCCGTTGAACCCGCCCTCATCGGTAACCGGAAAAGCTGGGGGTGGTCGCGTTGATGACCATCCACAAGCTCACAGTCGGCAACGGCTACACCTACCTGACGCGCCAGGTCGCGGGCGGCGACGTACAGCGTCAGCGGGGGCAGTCGGCAGCCGAGTACTACACCCAGAAGGGCAACCCGCCGGGCATCTGGCTCGGACGTGGTGCGCCCCTGCTCGGGCTCGACGGCGCCACCGTCACCGAGACGCAGATGAAGGCCCTGTTCGGCCTGGGCCAGCACCCGGACGCCGAGCGGATCATCGCCGAGCACCTGGCCGCCAACGTGCGCGCCGACATGGACTCCGAGCAGCTGGCCGCCGTGCGCGCCGCCGCGATCAAGGCCGCCACCCTCGGTCGCAAGTACCCTGAGTACAAGCCACTCGATGCGTTCGCCGAGCGCGTCGAGAAGCGCCTGGAGGTCATCGAGAAGCAGGCTCGCCGCGAGCCCACCCGCGCCGAGATCAAGAAGATCCAGCACGAGGAATCCCGCCGCCAGCGTGCCGCCGTCGCCGGGTTCGACCTCGTCTTCGCCCCGGTGAAGTCCGCCGCGGTGCTGTGGGCGCTGGACGAACGCGAGGAGGTCCGCGACGCCGTCCGCGCGGCCCACGACGCTGCCCGCGACGCCGCGCTGGAGCTGCTGGAGGAGCACGCCGCCTTCACCCGCACCGGCAGCACCGGCCAGGCCCAGATCGAGACCATGGGCCTGGTCGCCGTCGCCTTCGACCACTTCGACTCCCGGGCCGGCGACCCCAACCTCCACACCCACGTCGCCATCGCCAACAAGATCCAGGGCATCGACGGGAGGTGGCGCTCGCTGGACGCCCGCGGCCTCCTGGCGATGACGGTCGCCACCTCCGAGTTCTACAACTCCCGCTTCGAGACCGAGCTGACCGCCCGACTCGGTGTGCAGTTCGAGGCCCGCGAGGACTCCGCCACCAAGCGGCAGCCGGTGCGCGAGATCGTTGGCGTGCCGACCGAGGCGATCACCCACTTCTCCTCCCGCCGGACCGAGATCGAAGCCCGCTACGAGCAGCTCCTGCGCGAGTACCGGCGCGAGCACGGCCACGACCCCTCCCGCGGCATGACCCACCAGCTCGCCCGCCAGGCCAACCTCGACACCCGTGAGGGCAAGAAGGCCGCCCGCTCCCTTGAGGAGATGCGCGCCGACTGGACCCACACCATCACCACCGCCCACGACCCGGACATCGTCCAGCGCGTGATGGCGGCCGTTCCCGCACCCGAAAGCACCCCGGCCACCGCCCAGCAGCAGGAGCCGAAGCCGGTCGAGATCCCCACCCTCGCCGCCGCCGTGATCACCGCTGTCGGTGAGGAGCGCGCGGTGTGGACGGTGTGGAACCTGCGCGCCCACGCCGAGCGCCTGGCCCGCTCCGAGCACCCCACCACCAGCACCGCCGAGCACCAGCAGCTGGTCGAGGCGATCGTCACCGAGGCCATCTCCCCGACGCACAGCGTCCGCATCGACACCCCCACCCTGCTGGACGAGCCCGAGGAACTGCGCCGGGCCAACGGCGACTCCGTGTTCGTCCAGCACGCCTCCACCCGCTACACCAGCACCGCCATCCTGGACGCCGAGCGCCGCCTGGTCACCGCCGCGCTCACCCCCGTCACCGAGGGCCCGAACCCGGCCTTCGTCGGCGCCGCCCTGGACGGCTTCGAGGCCCGCAACCGCGCACTCGACGAGGGCCAGCGCGCCCTCGTCACCGCGTTCATCACGGACCCGCGGCTGGTCTCCCTCGGCCTCGGCCCGGCCGGCTCCGGCAAGACCACCGCGATGCAGGCGTACGTCCACGTCGCCAACCAGGCCGGCCAGCGCGTCGTCCCGCTCGCCACCTCCGCAGCCTCCGCCGCCGTCCTCGCCAAGGACCTCAAGCAGCCCGCCGAGAACCTCCACAAGTTCCTCTGGGAGTACACCGGCGGTACGTACATGAGCGAGCTGCTCAGCGGCCGGAACGTGCCCGAGAGCCGGGCCGGCTTCGTCCTGAACCCCGGCGACGTCGTCCTGGTGGACGAGGCCGGGATGGCAGGCACCCTCAACCTGGACAACCTCGTCAAGATCGCCGCTCAGCGCGGCGCGACCGTGCGCCTGCTCGGCGACTACCGCCAGCTCAGCAGCGTCGAAGCGGGCGGCGCGCTGCGGCTGATCGCCGCCGAGGCCGGCGCCGTCGAACTCACCACCCTCCACCGGTTCAGCGACAAGGCCGAAGCCGCCGCCACCCTCAAAATCCGCACTGGCGACACCGCCGGGCTGGACTTCTACTTCGCCAACCAGCGGGTGGTCAGCGGCTCGCGCACCGCCATGGTCGAAGCCGCCTACGAAGGCTGGAAGACCGACATGCTCGCCGGCCGCACCACCCTGATCAGCGCCCGCACCGGCACCGACGTCACCGCCCTGTCCGCCCGCGCCCGCGAGGACCGCGTGGCCGCCGGCCAGGTCGAGGCAGGCGGCGTCCTGCTGCGCGACGGCAACCGCGCGGGCCGCGGCGACTGGATCGTCACCCGCAAGAACGACCGCAAACTCACCACCAACCGGGGCCGCGACTTCCTCAAGAACGGCGACGCCTGGGAGGTCCTCAAGCGCCACGAGGACGGCTCCCTCAACGTCCGCCACTTGGAACACCGCGGACGCCTCACCCTGCCCGCCGAGTACGTCGCCGCCAACGTCCAGCTGCTCTACGCCTCCACCATCACCCGCTCCCAGGGCGGCACCGTCGACACCGCCCACCCCCTGGTCACCGACGACACCACCCGCGAGGAGCTGTACGTCCAGCTCACCCGCGCCCGCCACACCACCACCCTCTACACCGCCACCCACGACCTCCTCCCGTTCGACACCGACGAGCATCTCGACCTGCCCAAGAACGACCCCGACTCCTTCGCCGCCCGCGAGGTCCTGGAGCGCGTTCTGAGCCGCGAAGGCGCCCAGCTCTCCGCCACCGAGACCATCCGCAACGCCCAGGAGGACGCCGTCTCCCTGGCCACCCTGGTACCCCGCCACCAGCACGCCACCGAGACCCTGACCACCCCCTACTACCACCAGCTCATCCACCGACTCCTCGGCCCCGCCCTCGCCGAACAGATCACCACCGACGACGCGATGACCGCCGTCACCCGCGCGCTGCGCAACGCCGAAACCATGGGCTGGCAGCCCGAGCGGCTGATCGCCGCCGCCACCTGGCGCGGCGACCTGACCCCCGCCGACTCCCCAGCCCAGGCCCTCGCCTGGCGCCTGAACACCATCACCAACTCGCACCCCGCCCCCGCCCACCTCAACGCCCCCACCACCGCCGACACCACCCGCTACGCCGCCCTGGTCGCGCAGCTCACCAACCTGCCCGCCCACCGCTTCGACCCCGAGACCGCGACCACCGAACCGGCCTCCCTGCGCATCGCGCCCGCCGCCGCCCAAGCCCCCGACGCACACCCGCACGTCTCCGCCGACACCCTCAACCGCTACGCGACCACCACCGCCACCGCGCTCAACACCACCACCGACAAGGTCACCGCCCACCCGCAGTGGCCCCACCTCGCCGGCGCCATGGCCGCCGCCGAACGCACCGGCCGCGACACCACCAACCTGCTCACCACCGTCACCGCCCAGGCCATCGGCACCAGCGACCCGGTCACCGCCCTGACCCGCGCCGCCCGTACCACCCTGGCCGAAGACGGCATCCCCGAGAACCACCAGCAGGCCCCCGAAGCCCTCCGCCACCAGGCCCTCGCCGCCACCGTCCTCGGCGACGCGCACTACACCCGCGCCCGCAACGAGAACACCTGGCCCGCCCTCACCGCCGCCCTGCGCCGCGCCGAGACCACCGGCCACGAACCCGCCGCCCTGCTGCGCCAGGCCGCCGAGCGCCGCTCGCTCACCGGCGCCGACAGCCTCAGCCAGGTCCTCGCCTGGCGCATCGGCCGCCAGCTCGCCGCCAACGCCCCGGCCACCGCCGAGCGGCAGAACGACCGAGCCGAAGCGGAGCTGTGGCGCACCCTCGCCTGGACCCTCAAGGCCATCGAGAACACCGGCACCACCGCGGAGACCGCCCTCTCCGAGGTGACCGGCCGCACCGCCCTGCCCGAACTGCTCCAGCACGCCCAGCAACAGGTGCTCGCCCACACCCGGGCCGCCTCCGGCCGCGCCGACCTCCCGTCCTGGATCAGCGCCGTGCCGCGCTCCACCACGGCCAACCCGCGCCACCACGAGTACCTCACCGACAGCGTCGCCCTGATCGCCAACCGGCTCTCGGTGCTCGCCGACCGCACCGTGGAGAACCGCCCGGAATGGAGCCGGACCCTCGGCGAAACCCCGGCCGACCCCACCCGACGCGCCCAGTGGCAGCAGGAGCTCGCCCTCGTCGCCGCCTACCGCGACCAGTACAAGGTCACCGACGACAACGCCGCCCAGCCGGCCGGCCCCTACATCGAGAAGGGACGCACCGGCCACGACGCCTACTGGCAGGCCACCGCCGCCGCCGTCGCCGCCCGAGACATTGCCGCCGCACCCGTCAGCTCGGCGAGCACCACGGGAAGCACCGACCAGCAGGCCCGCCACCAGCTCACCGCCGACGTCTACCGCGCCCTGCCAGCGGCGGACCAGGCCGAGATCCTGCGCACCGTCGCGACCCGAACCGGCGCCACCTGGCTCGCCAGCCTCCCGCGCCTGGACGACGCCGCCCTGGCCCAGCGGTCCGTCGCCGAGCACGTCACCGCCGTGCTCACCGAGCGCCGCCAGCTGACCGCAGAGGCCACCCAGCCCGAGCAGCCGCAGGCGGAGGAACGACGCCAGCCGACCCTCGCTGAACGCCGCCGCGCCGGCCGCCAGGCCGAGCGCCAGGCCCACCGCGACCAGCTCCAGCAGCGCGGCGGACAGCCCACCCGAGCTGCCCGGCCCGTACCCGGCCACCGACCCGAGCCCGTCGAACAGCGTCAGGCTCAGGCCCCGGTCCAGCGCCCCGCCGCGCCGCAGCAGCAAGTTCAGCAGCCGCCGCAGGCTCGCCAGGACCGCGGTCCGCGCATCCGCTGACGATCATGACCGTTCGAGGCCGAGGTTCCCAGGCCCGGTGCCGAGGTCAGAGCCGTCGAAGTGCCCTCTCGCACTCACGGCATCGCCGGTCCTCGAACGCTGCTGGATACCACGGCTCCCCGTAACCGGCCCGGTAGTGCGTGTGCACCAACGGGTCGGTACGGACGCCGCAGAGCGTCGTCGGCAGCGGGTCCTCCGGCACTTCAGGATCGCTCGCCGCGGCGTGGACTGACCGGACGAAGGCGCGGTCCGCCTCATCCGGGTCAAACCCCTCAAGAACCTCCAGCAGCACCAGTACACCCATACCTCGACGGTGCCCTCGGCGCCTGGTTGGCGCACGCTGAGAACACCAGACGCCGCCCGGCGGCCCGCTAGCTGGGCGGCGCCAGCTCGATGGCAGCCGACCCGAGCCTCAGCCCGCTGACGTCGAGGCAGGCAGGGGCCGGGTACGTGGAGGGCGTCGGCGACCCGGATGGCGCTGTTGACTAGAAGATCTCCCACCTCCGTGGAGGACGGCCCCTTTCGCTAAGTCAGACAACGGCTGGTGTTGCTCCGGCATACGGGCACGAGCTCGGCGGTGTGGGGCCAGTCGGTTCAGGCCCGCTACTGGGCGATGGTGTACCGGGCCCGGAAACCGAGGTGCTGGCAGGTCAGGGCGGCGGAACATTCGGCTTCGACCCGTGGGAGTGGTAGTTGATACCCCTTACAGGGGCGATGAGATGAGAGCCGAGGGGTCGTGGGTTGGTGTGTTCGCGCCGACCTTGGTACCCCTCCGAGGGGTGATGAGGGCATCGTGCGGTTCGTCACGGTCGACCTTGATGAGTTGCTACCCCTGCTGCGGAATGTCGAGTGCACCACAGCGCAGCCCTGATGCTACCGGGGGTTGTCACAGGACCTGGCCGGGTTGGTAGGCGTGTTGGTTGGAGCCTCGGACAGCGAGGAGGCCAAGGTCGGGGTCGTAGTCGGCGTCAAGGATGCGGACGTTGAGGGCCTTCTCGTAGCGGGTGAGTGGGGCGGCCCAGGCGGGCATGGGGATGAGGTACTGGTCGGCGGCGAGTCGTCCCTCCGCGGTGGTGCCTTGGGTGAGTGCATCGGTGTAGGCGCCGCGGTGTTGTTCGAGGATGGCTTCGGTGCCGTCGAAGAGTTCGTCGAAGGTCTGTGCGAGGTCGGTGCGGTCTGCGAAGGGCCGGCGGAAGGTGAGGAAGGCGTTGTCGAAGGCGTCGCGGTGGTTGGTGACTTCGTCGTGCCAGCGCCGGCCCCAGTCGGTGGTGTAGATGGTGTTGAGCCAGTCGGTTGCGTCGGCTTCGCTGACGATGCGGTGCTGGTGTTCGAGAAGGCGGTGCCAGCCGGCCTCGACCGGTTCGCGGGGGTAGATGCCGTCGGCGTACTCGCCGGGCTGGTTGCGTCGGCGAGTCCAGGCCGGTGTGTGGACGATGACGTCGGCCGGGTCGTAGGCGCCGAGGCGGTTGATGCGGCCGAATCGCTGGAGTAGGGCTTCCAGCGGAGCGGCTGCGGTGAACAGCACGTCGAGGTCGAGGTCGAGGCTGACCTCGACAACCTGGGTGGCGACCAGCAGCCCGGGGCGGCGGCGGGCTGCGCTGGCGAATCGGTTTCGGATGTTCTGCTCGATACGGCTGCGGTCTTGGCGGGTGAAGCGGGAGTGCAGGAGGAAGGCGCTGTCGTCGCCGTGGAGGGCCCGGCAGTGCGGGGCGAGTTCGCTGAACAGGGCCAGGGCGTGCGCGACGTTGTTGGCGACGACCAGGACGCTCTGACCGCGGTCGAGTCGAGCGCGGATCTCGTGGGTGGTGGCCGGGTCGGTGAGGTGGTGGCGGCGTACCTGAAGGCGGTGACGGGGCGGCAGGCCGAGATCGGGGGTGTCCACCAGGGCGGGTGCCTGGGCGAGCGTGTCCTCGAAGAGGTCGGCGAGGACGTCGGGCAGGGTGGCGGAGACGACGGCGATCCGCCCTCCCAGGCGTTCCCACATCCGGGCCGTGGCGAGGACGTAGCCGAGGCGGCGGGAGTCGTAGGCGTGCAGCTCGTCGAGGATGAAGACCGAGTTCGCGGCGTCCACGAGCAGGCCGGCATGGGCCGGGCCGGCGAGGGCGGCGCGGAGTAGCTGGTAGGGCGTGCCCACCCGCACGCTCTCGCGGAACAGCCGGGTGGCCGCCGCCCTGGCGAGGGCCTTGGTGGCTTCGCTCGGTCGGCAGGGCCCGGTCTCCTCCTGCTCCTGGCTGTCGGTGGAGCGGATGGCGGCGGCCAGGTGGTAGGAGGAGGCGCGGGAGTGGGCGACGCCGACCAGGCCCGGGTTGCCGAGGAGGTCGGCGAAGCGGTCGGTCATCGCGTTGATGGAGGCGAGATAGGGCAGGGTGAAGAAGACCCTGGGCACGCCGCCCGAGTGCTGGGTGAGTTCGGTGACCTGGCGGGCCGCCCACAGCAGCACAGCCTCGGTCTTCCCGCTGCCGGTGGGCGCCCGCAGAAGCAGGTGGCCGCTGGTCTCGGCCGCGCGGACCTGGTGCTCGCGCAGCGCCCGGCCCTTGACGGCCATCTGCTCTTCGAGGGCGGGCCGGAAGCGGTGGTCGAAGGGCTGGGTGGTGTGGAGGGAGCCATGGGCAGAGGAGAGGTGGTCGGCGACCGTTACTGCCCCTTGGAGCAGGACGGCGGCCAGGCCGATGTCGGGACTCACCCGCCGGTCCCAGCGGTGCAGCAGCTCGGTGAGGGTGCGGTGTGCCGCGTCGATGAGGTCGGTGCCGCTCAGCGGGCTGGTCTTCGGGGTGGTGGGGAGCATGGTCGCGGTCGCGGTGGTGTGCAGCCAGGCGAGCAGCGCCGTCACCGCGTTCTCGTCGATCGGGCCGATTCGCTTCGCGAGGTCCTCCGGTGTCAGGCCGTCGTAGAGGAAGCGCAGATCGCGGCCGTTGCTTCCGGTCAGTGCGCGGTGGTGGGTGGCGACGCCGGTCGCCACCCAGCCGCACAGTTGCTCGTCCGGTACGAGGCTGGGGAGGAAACCGAGGGAAACGACCTCGTGCCGCTCGCCCCAGGAGCGGACCCGGCCGAGGAGCATCTGCTGGCAGCCGTCCGTGAGCTTGCCGCCGTCGTGGTACAGCCCGCTCAGCTGGGCGGTCGGCCAGAACCGGTCGTCCAGCACATGCTCTGCGGCCTCGATCCGGCCGACCCGCCGGGCGAGCTCGACCCCCGCCGTCAATGTGGCGTCCAGATGCACCGTCAGCTCTTCGGACGGCACGGCGCCGCGGGCGCTCTTGGCCAGCAGCGTCCGTAGGGGATCGGCGCTCGTGCCCAAGGTCGTCTCCTTCTTCTGGGTCAGGCCGGGCTGACGGTGGTGGTGAAGTGGGCGCCGGGGTGGACGGCTGGCAGCAGCAGAACGGCCTGGCCGTCAGCATCCGACCAGCTGCCGGGCACGATGGTGCGGCTGCGGCCGGTGGCGTCGTGCCGGTAGTCACCCCAGACGGTCCGCTCCCGCCCCGGGGCCACCGCGGTCGGCAGTCGCAGCAGCGTGCCCTGGGCCTTGGGGAAAACGGGGACGACGGCGCCGCGCTGCTCACCCTCGACCGGGGTGAGGACGGTGTGATCGAGGCGGATTCCGACGAGGTCCTGGCTTCGGCCAAGCCGCAGCGGCCATACCGGCCTCCGCAACCGGCCGCGCCATACCTCGGCATCGTCCAGCAGCCAGATGCGCACGGTGGCGTCGGCGAGGAACTCCCGGGTACGCGGGACCGGGGTGGTGGCCTTCCCAGTGGCATCCAGCGGGTGGTAGGTCTCCAAGTCGACCCCGGCGCCAGCAGCGTGGAAGGCCATGGCGAACCGCAGGCCAACGTCGACCGCGTCCCAGCCGCCGGCCGCCGCCGCGAGTATCCCGGCGACGGTGGACGGCGGCGGACAGGGATGAGTGACCTGCACACCGGCATACAGGTGGTTGCGGAAGGAGACCACCGGCGCGGTCAGCGTCACCCGCAGCGCCGTAACCGAGGCGGCCGTCATGCCGCGGGGTCCTCGAACCAGGCGTCGTGCTCGCCAGCACCGATCCGGTCGGCCAGGCCGTTGAGGATCACCCGGGGGTGCCCGAAGACCACGGCGCCGCTGTCGACGAGGTCAGCGAGATCCTTGACCGCCCGCTCGCGCTGGTCGCCGAGGAACCCGGGCGCCCAGCCGACCAGCACCGGGCCGTCCAGCTCGTCGCGCCACGCCCCGATCTCCTCGCGCAGCACATCGGCCTGGAAGACAGGCCGGCCGTCGTCGGCGCCGACGATCCGGGTGAACGGGTTCACGCCGCCCTTGACCGGGGCGAGCAGCACCAGCGCCGGGGCGCGGTCGCCGTAGTGGAGGGCCTGCTTCGCGCCGCCGCGCACCGCGGCGAGCGTGCGCAGCACGGCGTCCACCCGTCGCCGACGCTCTGCCAGGGGCAGCCGCACCGCGCCGACGCTGCGCAGCACCGTCTTCTCGGCACCCGCCTTGACGGCCTCCTCCGCGGCGGCCGGGCTCAGCGCGGTACGCAGCCCAGTGCCGTCCGTCTCGAAGACGCCGACACGGGGAAGGTCCAGGAGCACGTCCCCGGCCAGGACGGCGCTGTAGAGCTCGTGGGAGTGGATCACCGGGTGCTCGCCAGCGGGGAAGTCCCGGCTCATGGTGCCGAAGTCGCTGGTGGGCCGCTGCGGGACGACGGAGACGAACGTGCCGGTCGCCAGCACCGTCTCCCGGCCGTAGCTCTCCTTCTTCACCGCGACCATGTAGCCGAACAAGTCGTCGTCCAGGTGCAGATCGGGGCGGCCCGCAGTGTACGCCTGCTGCTTGGCGCCGGCGCCGCTGCGGATCACCGGCGACCGCGACTCCTGCACGGGCAGGCTGTCGCGCAGCCAACGGCGGAACGCCTGCGCGGACACGTACGGATGGACGTCCCGCCCGACCCGCAACTGCTTGACCTTGCCGTTGTTGTCCTCCGCCAAGCCGTTGTTCGGGGCTCCCGCCACAACATCCAGAACGATCTTGCCAACCAGGTACGTCACTGCTGCTCATCCTCCGTGTCGAACGTCAGGGCTTCGAGGTCGCGGGGATCGAGATCCTCCTCGCCCTCCTCCTCCGGCTGCTCGGGCTTCCAGCCGAGCGAGTTCAGCTCCTGCAGCACACCGACCAGGAGCATGTCCCGGTGGAACCAGGCCGGGTTCTGCGAGACCGGGCTGAACAGCAGCTCGAAGCCCCGCTCGGTCACCAACGGCCCCGCAGCTCCCGTGGGCGGCTTGACGGTCCATTGCACGCCCTGGGATGTGAGCCATCCGCGCAGCTTCGACGGGTCGCGAAGCAGCGTGCGGAAGCTCCGCAATTGGCCGCCGGTGGTGGCGGTGCTCAGCAGCACGGCCACGTTGCGGGCGGTCCTGGCGATCTCGGCCAGGTCTTTCTCGGTCATCAGCATTACCTCGGTCGCGAAGGAGTTGAGCAGCACCGCCAGGGCCTCGGCCCGGGACCGGTCACGCCCGGTGCGGGTCAGGCAGCCGAGCAACCGGCCGTGGCCGGCGGCCACGATCCGGCTGGGCGAGCGGAAGACGTTGCGGGCCAAGGCCACGAGCCCAGGCGTCGACGCACTGGCATGGGCGCGCACCAGCTCCGCGAAACCGGCCCGCCGGTCACCCAATCGCTGGGTGCGGCGCAGCCACTCGGCCAGCGGCTGCTCCAGCGCGTGGGTCTCCAGCTCCTGGCCGCGGTTGTTGTTGTTGAACACCACGAGGTCGACGGCAGCGCCCATCGGGCGGCGGTGGGTGCGCAGCGCGACAAGTGCGACGACCTCCTGCGCGCCGGTCTGCCGTTTGCTGCCGTCGCCGGTGGCGGCGAGCATCCGGTTGTGGTCGACCTGCTCGGCCACAGCGTGCTGGAGGAAGTCGTCGTCCCAGCTGTGCAGGGCGATGGACGGCCCGCCGGTCAGGCGCACCCCGTAGGGCAGCGCGTAGAAGCTGCACAGACACGGCCAGCACAGGGCCATCCCGTCGTGGCCTCGCGGGGTGGTGTTGCGGTACGACTGGCTCTCGGCGAGCGGCACGTCGCTCTTCCCGTAGTACCCGACCGCCTGCCGTGAGCACAGCGAGCACACCGTGGGCGGCCAGCCGGACGGCGAGGGCAGAGTCCGCCACTGCTCCACCCGCTCCGCGATCTCGGCATCGGTGCGCTTGCCGTTGCCGGGGTGGTTCATCGCGGTGTTGGGGAAGAAGGAGTAGCTGACCTTCAACCAGAAACCGTCCGTCGCCTTGGTGTCGCGTCCGAGCGCTGCACGCAGCGCGTCCCGGGACATCTGCGACAGCGCCGCCTCGAACTCGGCCCCGGTGGTCTCCTCCGGAGAGCCGTCGCCGGCCAAGGCGGCGAGCGCGAACGCCCCCACCCGCTGCAAGGGGTGCGCCGTCAGCACCAGTCGGCCCTGGCCGAGGTCATCGCGAGCCAGCGTGGTCATGCCGCCACCCAGCCGAACCCGGCCGAGTTCGCCTGGCCCAGGCCCCAGCTCCACAAGGCCCGCAGCGTCTCCGGCGCTCCAGACAGCTCCACCTCGACGGCGGCCCCAGGCTTGGCACCCTGCCCCACGACGAACGACCTCTTCGGCCCCACCCAGGACACCGACTCCAGGTTGACCCCGGCGTCCAGGCCCAAGGTCTCGGCCTTGCGCCGCAGGTTCCCCTGGAAGTAGCCCGCCCACTCCAGCTCCGTCGGCAGCACCCATGCCTGACGCGGCCCGCGCACCCCATCCGCGCTGTAGCCGGAGCCCTTCATCACCACCGGAGTTGACGTCCGCAACACGGCCCGGCCATCCGCAAACTCCGGCGGCTCCACCAGGCCGAGGCCCGTCAGGCGCAGGGCGACCCCGCCCCAGTCCAACAATTCACGCTCCGCGAACCCTGCCGCCAGCGCCTCCACGATGGCCGGCACCGGGCTGCCGAACTCGACCACCCCCCGCCCGCCCGCCGCATACCGCCCCGGCCGCCGCCGTGCGGACGAGAACACCGGCGCACCATGCCCGAACGGTGCCATCCCGTGGGGCCCCTCACCGTGCTCGTGCAACCGGCGCCCAAGCTCCGGAGCTACCCGTCCCAGCACGTCGTAGACCACCCCCCGGCCAGGGGCCAGCACGCTGCCCCACGGCACCTCCTCCGCTGCCGTCACCACGGCCAGCCGCACCCTCATCCCGCGCTCCAACGCTCAAACGGCATGACAAACCAGCAAGCTGACGAACCGCCAGTCGCACAGTCCAGGACCCTAAACTGCGCCACTGACAGCCGTCACAAGATTGCGCACAGTCACTCACGACCCCGGGCAGCACGCGATGCCGTACCGTTGAACAAGGCCACCGCAGACCAACGCCAAGCTGCGCACCGCAGAGCCACGACGTGGCCAACAGCATCACCGGGTTCCCACTGCAGAACCTGGCTCACTGACCAGTCACATCCGCTGGCTGACCTGCAGCTTTACCATCGGGCCTCATCGCCCCCGGGGAGGGGTAGCAACGTCACGCGGACCTCCATGGCTGGTGGATGGCCATGCGGGCCTCATCGCCCCCGGGGAGGGGTAGCAACCAGGTGGCGCGCACACTGACTGATCACCTGCTGATCGCCTCATCGCCCCCGGGAAGGGGTAGCAACGCACCTACGCCGCTGTTTTCGGCCTGACGGGCTGGCGTCTCATCGCCCCCGGGGAGGGGTAGCAACACGTAGCCACCCGGCAGCGCCCACGAGCCCATGTGCGGGCCTCATCGCCCTCGGGGAGGGGTAGCAATATGCCGGGGTGCTGGTAGAGGGGCACGCCGAGCCCCGCCTCATCGCCGCTGGGGAGGGGTAGCAACCCGTGGCGCACCGCGACCCACGGGTACGCGCCGAAGCCCAGCCTCATCCCCCTGGGAGAGTCAGCAACTTGATCAGAGATCAGCAGGTGATCTGTCAGTGTGCGTGCCTCATAGCCCCTGGGAGGGGTAGCAACTACATCATCGCGATGCCGGCGAACCCGTCCGGCGAGGCATCATCGCCCCTGGGAGGGGTAGCAACGACTCCAGCCGGAACCCGGCGTCGTACGCGGCCAGACATCATCGCCCCTGGGAGGGGCAGCAACCTCGGCCAGATGGGTCAACCGGCAGATACGGCCCGCCTCATCACCCCTGGGAGGGGTAGCAACTGCGTCGCCGCGTACAGCTCCAGGGCCGTGTCCTGGCGCCTCATCGCCCCTGGGGGTAGCAACGCGTGGCGCTCCAACCAGGCGTGCACGGGCCCGGGCCTCATCGCCCCTGGGAGGGTTAGCAACGTGATGCCGTCGCCGCGCAGGACGTGCGGGTGGATGCCTCATCGCCCCTGGGAGGGGTCGCAACGGGTAGACGACGGCGGGGGCCGCCTGGCGGCGGTGAGCCTCATCGCCCCTGGGAGGGGTAGCAACACGCTGAACAGCGCCGCCGGCAGCCGGACGGAGCCGGCCTCATCGCCCCTGGGAGGGTAGCAACCTGCTGTCCGCGCTCACCAGCGACTCCCGGCTGCTGGCCTCATCGCCCCTGGGAGGGGTAGCAACCCGAGGTACTTCGCGCTGTCGGCCGCGCTGATCCGCCTCATCGCCCCTGGGAGGGGTAGCAACCGGGCCAGAGCGCGAGCGGCGTGCAGGACGACCGGGCGCCTCATCGCCCCTGGGAGGGGTAGCAACCCGTGGATCAGCGGTGCGTGGAGCGGGAGGTCCGCGGTCTTATCGCCCCTGTGAGGGGTAGCAACAACGCCGGGCCGCACTTGGCGCCGGCGACCAGGCGATCCCTATCTTCCCTGCGAGGGGTAGCAACAGGCCGGGCCCGGTGCTGGCCCGGAGCGAGCTGCCCGCCTCATCGCCCCTGCGGGGGGTGGCAATACGCTGACCGGCAGGGCCCGGGCCAGCCAGCCGCGCGCCTCATCGCCCCTGCGAGGGGTAGCAACGGGCTCGCGGGTCTTCCCCGTTGGGCGGCTTGCGGTGTCTCATCACCCCTGGGAGGGGTAGCAACTCGATCCCGTCTCCGCCGATGTAGTGGCCGATCAGTCCGGTATTATCACCCCTGCGATGGGTAGCAACCTGGTCAGCAGCACCAGGTGACCGGCCAGGATCTCGCCTCATCGCCCCTGCGAGGGGTAGCAACAGGATGACCTGGGTGTGTGCAGCGAGGGTGTGGCCGGCCTCATCACCCCTGCGAGGGGTAGTAACCTGGGGAGCTTCACCCACCAGGTGATGACCGTGCCGGCCTCATCGCCCCTGGGAGGGGTAACAACTTGACGCCGTCCAGCACCTGAATGCCGATGCCGGCCTCATACCCCCTGGGAGGGTTAGCAATCGGACGGCGAGGTAGGAGCCTCCGAGGCCGATCGCCGCCTCATCTCATCGCCCCTGGGAGGGGTAGCAACTCCCAGGCGGTGCAGTGCGAGCGCTTGACGCCGTCGCCGTCCTGCCTCATCGCCCTGGGAGGGGTAACGACGTGGCCTGGGCGAGTCCAAGCCGTGCCCAGTGCGGGCGAGGCCACCGTGCCGTTCGCGGACTGGGATTGGCAGGTCGACCTGGTCGAGGGTGTGGTGCCGCGCGAGGTCGAGGAGTTGGTCGTGGCGCTGGTGGACCGGATCTGTGACCTGGCGGAGAAGGAGAACAGGCCATATGCCGCCGCCCGTGCGGCGGCCCGGTTCGAGCGCGCCGCCGGTTCGACCGCGCTGCTGGCCGGACGCCAGGCCCGCAGCAGCATGATGACCTGGGAGTACATCGGCCGCGCCTTCGGCTGCTCGCCGGAGCAGGCGCCGGAGCGGTTCGGCGAGACACCGCCCGACGTCGATCAGGGTGGAGAGGAGTAGGTCGTCAGCCGCCGAGTTGAGGCCGGTGACCCCCGCCAGGCTGAGTCCCCGGTCCAGCCGCGGCCGTGGGAGATTGGGCGGGACCAGCAGGGACCGCGTCATCGCTAAGCCGGGGCACCTCGGCCGTTTATTCTCCGAGGAGCAGTGCCCAGCGCTCCGAGCAGGCCGGTAGCGCTGCCGCCTGCTCGCACAGCGCGCGGAGCGCGGAGTTGCTCCGGACCTGACCGAGGGGGCTCTGGTCCAGCGCGAGGTCGCGCGCCGCGTTGATCTGGTTGGTCAGCACGACAGCCTGGCGCTGGAGAGCCATGGCGTCGCGGTTCTCTTCCGCGTACGCCATGTAGCCAGCACGGAGGTCGGATTCAAGCTCGCGCAAGTCCACGGGGCCGATCGGATCGCAGGATGGGAGAACGGCTGAATCACGGGGCTCGGCATGCCAGAGCACCGAGCCAGTCGAGAGTTCGACGGCCTCGATCCACATCCCGATCGGGATTTCGGTAGAGGTGACGTACCAGGTGGCAGGGTCGGAGTCACCCGCGATCTCAAGGGGCCTGGCAAGCCCGTCCCCGACCCCGAGCTCATGCTTGTGCACAGCCCAGGGCACTACCCCCCTGTCCAGCCGGACCGCTATTCGGATCGTCGTTCTGGTTGCCTCAAGCCCTGTCGTCTTAGGGTCGGTGCTGTCGCTCAACCAGATCAGTGGAAGCTCGTCGAAGAAGCTGGTGGCGTTCGTGCTGTATGGGACGATCGCGCCGACTGCTTGGAGGCCGGGTCGCGCGGGATCAGCAGGGACACTCCACGCGTCATGGTCGGTGTAGTGGAACAAGGTGACGGCCATGGCCGTACCCTCCCACACGACCGAGCTGCTCGTTCAGCGTCCGTGCTCACCCAACTTCGGCCGAACCTGGGGCCGGAGGGCGGCTGACCCGGCGCGTTACGCGTCAACTCCCGTGTCGTCGGAGTTGGCCGATGCAGGAAGTTGCTCGGGGACGTTTCGCAAGAGTGCGGCGGTCATCGCAAGCAGCGCTTCGGCTTCGGCCCTGCTGTACTCGAACGACTTCGTGATGGCGTCGTTGTGCATGGCCCCGGAGGTCTGGCTGTACAGCGAATCTTGGATTCGCCACCAGCGCTCCGACTGAGTGCACTGGTTGGCGAGCTTCTTGGAACCAGGGTTGTCCCACCCAGCATTGTGCTGCATCCACTCCAGGACGCGGCGTACTTCCAGAATCGCTGCCCGGATGCTGCCTCTGGTGATCAAGCGCTGGGCTTCACGGAGGGCGAGTCCAGGCGCGGCACGCCGAGAGTCGTGGAGCGGGTATGGGACGGCCATCTCGAACGCTGCGGATGGGGCCGCTTGCTCCAGCTGTTCCTCCCACCGACTCCTCGGGATGGACATCTGGTCCGTGATGAGCGCGGTGCCGGGATAACCCGCCGCCTGCGGAAGCGTCGCCGACACCTCCACCTCGAACCGGGCGTCCCCAGACCGGCCAGCCTCGACCGCGTGAAGCTGCACGGTGGTGAGCGGGAACACCAAGGTTTGCCGATGAACGGTGACGGTCGGCGTGTATGCCAGGTTCGCCGTCACCCGCCCAAGCTGGGCCCGGTTGATCGGCGAAGCCGCGAACCCGAACAAGGTTGCCTCCAGCGAGAGGAGCTTCCCGGCCTCACTCAACGGCGATACGCCGACCGCGGCCTGGACTCGCAGTTCCTGGCCGCCGATCGAGCGGTGGAGCCACACCTGCTCGCCCATCTCCAGCGTGAACCTGATGTCGTTCTCGAAGCGCAGTTCCTGCACGGGTTCCCCCAGCTGAGCATCATTGGTCCCCCAATTCTGCCTGCCCTGATGCCCGTACCGCCGCTGGTTTCCCGCTTGGCTGGCGCGGCAGACCGACAGTTCTTGCGGGATGCCGACAGGTCCTATCCACCGAGCAGCCGCGACTCAGTCCGCCGGCCTGGGCTTCCATCCGAAGCCGGAGTTCCGGAAGGCGTGTATCGAGCACCCGGCGTATTGGCGTGCCGCCCGGACCGCCGTCTTTCGGGACATGGCCTTCCCTCCTTCGGTGAAGATGGCGCCCTCCGTGCGGTTGCCGATGGCCTCCCGGAGAAGGACTGAGGCACTTTCTGGGATGAGCATCTCCGCCAGCCTGCTCTTCGAAGCGCCAGCGGCGGACAACGTGGTGTCGGTCGCGTCCCGGACGTCGAGAGAAAGGAAGTCCGTGAGGTTGAACTTGACCTCCGCGAGCAGCACCCACAGAGTGCGTTGAGCGACGGGGATGGCCGAGTCCGAGATCAGTTCGTCGAACTGCTGGGGGGTGATGGTGTCGAGGTGCACGGTCGGCTCCTTGGTCACGTTACGTGATAAACGGGGTGAGCAAGGGTGCGCTGCCGCCCACAGGTTCGCAGCGATGTCCGGCCCCGTTCGGTACCCGCGAGGGAGCCGTGGGCCTGCGATACTTGTCGGGCCGCAAGGCGGCCGAGCAGCGAGGCAATCGGCGGCGGCCAGAAGGCCGGCGGACCACCTCCCAGCACGGAATCGGCACACATGAGGCCGAGAAGCGCGGAGAGGTTGCGAGAGCCCGGTGAGGCGTTCTCGCAGGTCAGTGGCCAAGTGGTCAACGTTTCTGCAGGTCAGCGCCTTGCCAGGGGAAAACTTACAAAGCAGATGTCGGCGGTTCGAAACCGTCCGCGCCCACCCCTTGAACAGCTGAAACGCGGGCTGCGGCCCAGGTCGGGAGCATGATCCCGACCTGGGCCGCAGTCGTTTCCGTGGTTTCACCGGAGCCCCGGCGCGCTCGCGGGGCGGAAGATCATCTCCTGAAGATCTCCCAAACGATCATGCCGAACCGGAAGGCCGGTGGGGCGGCGGCTCCGCCGTGTGGCGGGGGTGGGGCAAGGGGGTGAGGATCGGGGGGAGCGGTCGGACCCCTGGGAGCGGTGGCGGATGGCTGAGCAGGTCGAGGGGGCGCGGGCGCAGTTGTCCTCGCGCCTGAACTGGCTGCGGGCGGCCGTGCTGGGTGCCAATGACGGGGTGGTGTCGACGGCCGGGATCGTGACCGGTGTCGCGGGCGCGGCGGGTTCCCGGACGGCGCTGCTCGCGGCCGGGGTGGCCGGGCTGCTGGCCGGGGCGATGTCGATGGCGGCCGGCGAGTACGTCTCGGTGAGCACCCAACGGGACACCGAGCGGGCCGCGTTGGCGCAGGAGCGGCGGGAGCTCGCGGAGGATCCGGAAGGGGAGCTGGACGAGCTGACCGACTACTACCGGGGCAGCGGGCTGGCGGACGGCCTGGCCCGGGAGGTGGCGGCGGCGCTGACCGAACGGGACGCGCTGGCGGCCCACGCGCAGACCGAACTCGGCATCGACCCGGACGTGTTGACCAACCCCTGGGAGGCGGCTGGGGCCAGTGCGGCGGCGTTCACGCTGGGGGCGCTGGTGCCGCTGCTGGCGGTGCTGCTGCCGCCGGAGTCGTGGCGGCTGCTGGTGACGGTGGTGGCGGTGGTGGCCGCGCTCACCCTGTCGGGCTGGGCGAGTGCGCGGCTGGGCGGTGCGGGGCCGGCGCGGGCGGTGATGCGCAACGTGGTCGGTGGGCTGCTGGCGATGGCGGTGACGTACAGCGGCGGCGTGCTGCTGGATCAGGTCACCCGGTGAGTGCGAGTCCGCGCGGTGCCCGAGGTGACCGGGCGGCCCCGGTGGCTCCGGTGGCGTCGGCGGCCTTAGCGGGCTCGGCGGCCTCGACGGGCGAGGTCGGGCGGCCTGTGTTTGTGTGGCTGCAGACCGCTTGGGAGAGGTGAATCGCTGTGACCATGCCCCCGTTCGGGTCGAACGACCCGTTCTCCGACCTGCTCAGCCGGTTCTTCGGGATGAGCCCGCTGGCCTCCCCGCCCGCCGTGCAGCGGGTGCCCATCGGGCGGCTGCTGAGCGAGTCCTCGCAGGAACTGCTGGCGCTGGCCGCGCAGCGGGCGGCCGAGGACGGCTCCAGCGACCTCGACACCGCGCACCTGGCCTGGGCGGCCACCCGGGTGGAACCCTCGCGCCGGATGCTGGAGCGGGCCGGCATCGACCCGGACCGGCTCTCCGGGGACCTGGAGCACGCCCTGCCGACCGGCACCGCCGACCAGGTGGACGACCGGCCGGCGCTCACCCCGTCGGCGAAGCGCGCGCTGCTCGCCGCACACGCCCGTTCGCAGGCGGCCGGTGCCTCGTACATCGGGCCGGAGCACATCCTCGGCGCGCTGCTCGACCAGGAGCGCTCGGGCGCCGGCGTGGCGCTGCGCAACGCGGCGCCCTCGCAGGAGGCGCTGAAGTCGGTGCTGGAGGGGCGCGGCACCGGCGGCGAGCGCACCGGCACGGGCGCTCGCCCGAGCGAGACGCCGACGCTGGACGAGTACGGGCGCGACCTGACCGAGGAGGCGCGCTCGGGCCGGCTGGACCCGGTGGTCGGGCGGGCCGAGGAGATCGAGCAGACCGTCGAGATCCTGTCCCGGCGGACCAAGAACAACCCGGTGCTGATCGGCGAGCCGGGCGTCGGCAAGACCGCGATCGTGGAGGGCCTGGCCCAGCGGATCGTCTCCGGCGACGTGCCGCAGAGCCTCCGGGAGAAGCGGGTGGTCACCCTCGACCTGACCGCGCTGGTGGCCGGCTCCAAGTACCGGGGCGAGTTCGAGGAGCGGCTGAAGAGCGTGATCGACGAGGTCGTCGCGGCCGAGAAGAGCGTGATCCTCTTCCTGGACGAGCTGCACACCGTGGTCGGCGCGGGCAGCGGCGGCGAGGGCTCGATGGACGCCGGCAACATCCTCAAACCGGCGCTCGCGCGCGGGGAGTTGAGCGTGGTGGGCGCGACCACGCTGGACGAGTACCGCAGGCACGTGGAGAAGGACGCCGCGCTGGAGCGGCGCTTCCAGCCGGTGCTGGTGCCCGAGCCGAGCGTCGAGGAGACGATCGAGATCCTCCACGGGCTGCGTGACGCGTACGAGGCGCACCACCAGGTGCGGTTCACCGACGAGGCGCTGGACGCGGCGGCGGCGCTCTCCGACCGGTACGTCAGCGACCGCTTCCTGCCCGACAAGGCGATCGACCTGCTGGACCAGGCCGGCGCGAGGGTCCGGCTGCGCAGCCTGAGCGGGTCCACCGAGGCGACCGGCGTGCAGGACCGGATCACCAAGCTGAAGCGGGAGCTGGACGAGGCCGTCGCGGACGAGGAGTTCGTCAGGGCGGCCAACCTGAAGACCGAACTGCGGCAGACCGAGGACGAGTTGGCGTCGATCGCCGAGTCCCGCGAGGACGTCGTCGACGTGACGGCCGACGACATCGCGCAGGTGCTCTCCTCCCGCACCGGCATCCCGGTCGCGGAGCTGAACGCGACCGAGAAGGAGCGGCTGCTCAAGCTGGAGGAGCACCTGCACGAGAAGGTGATCGGCCAGGACGAGGCGGTCACCGCGGTCGCCCAGGCGGTGCGCCGCGGCCGGGCCGGGATGGGCGACCCGGAGCGGCCGACCGGCTCCTTCCTCTTCCTCGGGCCGACCGGCGTCGGCAAGACCGAGCTGGCGAAGGCACTGGCGGCGCTGCTGTTCGGTGACCCGGACCGGATGATCCGCTTCGACATGAGCGAGTTCCAGGAGAAGCACACCGTCTCCCGGCTGGTCGGCTCCCCGCCCGGCTACGTCGGCTACGAGGAGGCCGGGCAGCTGACCGAGGCGGTGCGCCGCAAGCCGTACAGCGTGCTGCTCTTCGACGAGGTGGAGAAGGCGCACCCGGACGTCTTCAACCTGCTGCTCCAGGTGCTGGACGACGGACGGCTGACCGACTCCCAGGGGCGTACGGTCGACTTCCGCAACACCGTGGTGATCATGACCAGCAACATCGGCTCGCAGCGGATCCTGGACCACGCCGGCGATGTGGACGAGATCAGGGACGACCTGATGCGCGACCTGCGCACCCGGTTCCGGCCGGAGTTCCTCAACCGGATCGACGAGGTGATCGTCTTCCACGCACTCACCCGCAAGGACCTGCTGTCCGTGGTGGACCTGCTGCTGGAGCGCAGCCGGCGCCGGCTGCGGGCCCAGGACGTCCGGCTGGACGTCACCGAGGCGGCCAAGGAGTACCTGGTCAACCGGGGCTACCAGCCGGAGTTCGGGGCCCGGCCGCTGCGCCGGACGATCCAGTCGGAGCTGGACAACCGGATCTCCAACCTGTTGCTCGACGGAACGGTGCGGGAGGGGGACACGCTGGTCGCGGACGTGAGCGACGGGGAACTGGTGGTCACCCTGGCGAGGCCGGAGGCCTCGGCGACCTTCGAGGAGGCGGAGGCGAAGGCGCGGGGCGCCGAGGAGGGCTGATCCGGGCGTGGCCGCCGACCTTCGGGCGTACTCCGGCGGGAGTACGCCCGAACGCCACTGGTGGAGGACGCGCGGGAGCGGGGCGCGGGTCTAGCTTGTGGGCATGATGCCGCCCACGCACCCGCCGACCGAGCCGCCCCCGGCGGACCGGCCGGCGGACCGGCCGTCGGGCCGCCCGCCCGGCCGGCCGCCGGAGGAGCCGCCGGGTCGGCCACCGGAGGAGCCGCCCGAGCCGTGGCGCCCGCCGTGGGCGCGCGCGGCCAGGGCGGGTTACCCGCTGGGGCTGGCGGCGGCGGCCGCGGTGGTCCAGGTGGTCGGCTCCACCTTCGCCGGGCACAACCAGCACGGGCGGGTCCCGCTGGACGCCTTCGGCTACCTCCTGCTGCTGCTCGGGCCGGCCCTGCTGGTGCTGCGCGGTCGCCGACCGGTCGCGGTGGTGGCCGGTACCTCGGTGGTCACCGCCGGGTACCTGGCCGCCGGATACCCGTACGGGCCGTCCTTCGCGAGCTGGCTGATCGCCTGCTGCGCGGCGATCGGCTCCGGCCACCGCAGGGCGGCCTGGGCCGGTGCGGGCGGGGTCTACCTGGTGCACCTGCTGGGCACCTTCGCGCTGCCGGAGAGCTGGCAGCGCGCGGCCCCGCCGTCCGGCAGCGTCTGGCCGGCGGAACTCGGGCTGCTGGCCTGGCTGCTGCTGGTGATGGCGGGGGGAGAGCTGGTGCGGTTCCGGCGCGAGCGGATCGCCGCCCACCGGGCCTACCGGCAGCAGCTGGAGGAGCGCCGGGCCAACGAGGAACGGCTCAGGATGGCCCGGGAACTGCACGACATCCTGGCGCACAGCCTGTCGCTGATCAACGTCCAGGCGGGAGCCGCTCTCGCGCTGCTGGACCGGCGGCCGGAGGAGGCCCGCAGCGCCCTGGTCACCATCAAGTCGACCAGCAAGGAGGCGCTCGGCGAGGTCCGCCAGGTGCTCGCCACGCTGCGCGGGCCCGGCGCGGCGCCGCGCGGCCCGGCCCCCGGGCTGGACCGGCTGGACGAACTCGCCGAGCAGGCGGACCGGGTGGGCCTGGAGGCGGAGGTGCTGGAGCGCGGCGAGCGGCGCGCGCTGTCCGCCGCCGTCGACCTCACCGCCTTCCGGATCGTCCAGGAGGCGCTCACCAACGTGGTGCGGCACTCCGCGGCCCGGCAGGCGGTCGTGGTGCTGGACTGGACGGACCCGGCCCGGCTGGTGGTCCGGGTGGAGGACCCCGGGCCGGCGGTGCTCGGGGACGCGGGCGGGTCGGGCAGCGGGCTGGTCGGGATGCGGGAACGGGCGGCGGCGTTCGGTGGCACCATCACCGCGGGGCCGCTGCCGGACGGCGGCTTCCGGGTCCGGGCGGAGCTGCCGACACCGAAGGCGGAGAGCGATTGATTCGGGTACTGCTGGCAGATGACCAACTGCTGGTCCGGGCGGGCTTCCGGGCCCTGTTGGACCTACAGGACGACCTCACGGTGGTCGGCGAGGCGGACGACGGCGAGGCCGCACTGCGGCTCGCCCGCGACCTCGTGCCGGACGTGGTGCTGATGGACGTCCGGATGCCGCGGATGGACGGGCTGGAGGCGACCAGGAGGATCGCCGAGGACCCGGCGCTGTCCTCCGTACGGGTGGTCGTGCTGACCACCTTCGAGCTGGACGAGTACGTCTTCGAGGCGCTGCGCTCGGGGGCGTCGGGCTTCCTGGTCAAGGACACCGAGCCGGCCGACCTGCTGCGGGCGGTGCGGGTGGCCGTCGCCGGGGACGCGCTGTTGTCGCCGGGGGTCACCCGGCGGCTGATCGGTGAGTTCGCCGCCCGGTCGAAGGCGCCCGAGTCCGGGGCGGCGGTGCCCTCGGACGTCTCGATGCTGACCGAGCGGGAGCGCGAAGTGCTGGCGCTGGTCGGGATGGGGCTGTCCAACGAGGAGATCGCCCGGCGGTTGGTGGTCAGCCCGTTGACGGCGAAGACCCACGTCAGCCGGGCGATGGTGAAGCTCGGCGCGCGGGACCGGGCGCAACTGGTGGTACTGGCCTATGAGTCGGGGCTGGTGCGGCCCGGCTGGCTGGGCTGAGGGAGCTCTCGGCGGCTGCTTCCTGCGCTGCCTGGCGAGGGTGGTTCGTACTCCCTCGGAAGTATCCCGACTGCCGCTGCTGGTAGGACGCGTGATGAGGCCCGGAGGCGGGACGCTTCAGACACCTCGGGAAACCACCCGAGGACCTGGAGGCCCACCACCGAGGAGTTGAACCACCATGTACACCCAGCTGGCCGACTGGCACGGCCCCGGCCCGTGGATCCTGCTGATCCCACTGGTCTGGATCGCCGTGGTGGTCCTGGTGATCGCGCTGCTGCGCCGCACGGTCTGGCGGCGGCACGGCTGCGGGTTCGTGGCCGGAGCCGGAGCCGGAGCCGGAGCCGGAGCCGGAGCCGCAGCCGGAACCGCGGCCGGAGGCCGAACCGGAAGCGCGACCGCGGCGGAGCACCCGCTGGCCGTCCTGGGCCGCCGCTACGCCGAGGGCGAGATCGACGCCGAGGAGTACCGCGCCAAGCGGGCCGTGCTCAGCGAGCCGCCACCGGACGATGTCGGACGGGGTGGCGCCACGTGACGAGCCTGGACACCGTCCGGAGCGCCGCCGTCCGGAGTGCCACCGTCCGGAGCACCACCGTCCGGAGCGCCGCAGCTCAGGCTGCCGCCGCCCGGGCTGCCGACGCCGTGGGCTTCCACGGCGCCGGCAGCCCGGCCGGTGCCTCAGAGGGTCACGCGCACGTCGTACGTCCGCAGCCAGTCGTCCAGCTGGAGCGTCGTCTCCAGCGCCGCCCGGCTCATGCCCTGCTCCAGCGCCGCGGCGCCCCCCTTGGCGACGGCCTGCTTGAGCTCGGCCGAGAACAGCGGGGCGAGCGGGCTGTCGTCCGTGCGGACGACGTCCGCGAGCCGCTCCCGGAGCGTCCGGTTGTAGGCCTCGGCCCGGATGGAGGGGTACGGCGTCTTGACCCGCTGCGCCACCGCCTCCGGCAGGAGGTCCTTCATGGCCGCGCGCAGCAGGCTCTTCTCCCGGCCGTCGAAGCTCTTCATGGCCCAGGGGATGTTGAAGGTGTACTCGACGAGCCGGTGGTCGGCGAAGGGCACCCTGACCTCCAGCCCGGTGGCCATGCTCATCCGGTCCTTGCGGTCGAACAGCACCTGGGCGTGGCGGGTGAGCGCCAGGTAGGTGACCTCCCGGTAGCGCGCCTCCGCGGCGTCGTCGAGGTGCTCGCCCGCCGAGATCTCGGCCACCGCGGCGCTGTGGCAGTCGCGCTCGTACGCCGCGAGGTCGAGCTTGGCCAGCAGGTCGGGCGCGAAGATCACCTCGTTGCCCTGGTAGTTGGCCCTGCCCTCGTGCACCCAGGGGAAGGTGGGGGAGAAGACCGCGTCGGGGTCGCGCTGCCAGCGGTACCCGCCGAAGACCTCGTCTCCGCACTCCCCGGAGAGGGCGACGGTGGAGTGCCCGCGCACCAGGCCGAACAGCAGGTGCAGCGAGGCGTGTTCGTCACCCTTGGCGATCGGCAGGTCGTAGCCGGCCAGCACGGAGGACCTCAGCGCCGGGTCGAGCAGGTCGGGCGCCTTCAGCGGCAGTTCGCTGTGCTCCGAGTCCACGTGCCGCGCCAGCAGCCGGGCGTAGAACTGGTCGTCGTTGGCCTGGCTGCCGTGGACGCCGGCCGCGCCCGCCGGGTCCGGGTCGGTGACGGAGCAGGAGCGGACCCGCCCCTGCCCCCGGCTGCGGGACACCTGGGCCGCGAGCGCGGTGAGCGAGCTGGAGTCCAGGCCTCCCGAGAGCAGGGTGCACAGCGGCACGTCGGCCACCATCTGCTCGGTGACGATGGTTTCGAGCATCTCGCGCACGGTGCCGATGGTCCGGTCCAGGGAGTCGGTGTGCTCGCCGACCCGCAGTTGCCAGTAGCGCTGCTCGACCGCGCCGGAGCGGCTCACCCGCACGACGCAGCCGGGCTGCACCTCCCGCATCCCGCGGAAGATCGCGTGTCCGGGCACCTTGGCGACCGACAGGATGTCGCGGAGCCCGTCGGCGTCCACCACGGCCTCGAAGTCCGGGTGGGCCAGGATAGCCTTCGGCTCCGAGCCGAAGATCACCCCGGAGGGGGTCGTCGCGTAGTACAGCGGCTTCACGCCCATCCGGTCACGGACCAGGACCAGCTCCTCCCGGTCCAGGTCCCAGACGGCGAAGGCGAAGATGCCCTCCAGCCGGGTGGCGAAGTCGGGCCCCCACTCCAGGTAGGCGCGGAGCACCACCTCGGTGTCGCTCCGGGTCTTGAACCGGTGCCCCAGGGAGACGAGCTGGTTGCGCAGTTCCTGGAAGTTGTACGTCTCGCCGCTGTAGGTCAGCACGGCGCGGGAGCCGGGGCCCTCCTCGGCCCCCATGGGCTGGCAGCCGCCTTCGAGGTCGATGACGGACAGCCGCCGGTGCCCCAGCGCGACGTGCCGCCCGAGCCAGAGCCCTTCCGCGTCCGGCCCGCGCCGGGCCATCGTGTTCGTCATCGCCTGTGCGATGTCCTGGTGCTGGGTCACGTCACACGAGAAGTCGACCCATCCGGCAATACCGCACATGGAGTTACTCCTGGGAGAGGGGAATGTGGAAGAGGACGAGTGGGGTGGTCAGGGGGTGCGGCCGCCCGGCGGCGGGTGGTCCTAAAGACGCTCGACGTGGGGCTGTGGGCGGGCGGAGCCCCGGGTGTCGAGCAGCAGCGGCGCCTGCCGCGCGATCAGGTCGAGGTCGTAGGAGCTGTGGCGCTGCAACAGGATGGCCAGGTCCGACTGGGCCAGGGCTTCCGGCAGTTCGGCCGTGGCGGCGGGCACCGCGACGCCCTCCACCTCCCACTGCGGCACGTAGGGGTCGTGGAACGACACGTCGGCGCCGAGGGCGCGCAGCCGCTTGACCACGTCCCGGGCGGAGGTCTCGCGCTGGTCGGCGATGTCGGCCTTGTAGGTGACGCCGAGCAGCAGCACCCGTGCCCCGCTGAGGGTCTTGCCGGCCCGGTCGAGCAGGTGCTGGGCGCGCTCCACGACGTAGCGGGGCATCCGGGTGTTGATCTCCTGGGCGAGCTCGACCATCCGGAACGGGTAGCCCAGGGTGCGCACCTTGTGCGCCAGGTAGTTGGGGTCGATGGGGATGCAGTGGCCGCCGACGCCGGGGCCGGGCCGGAAGGCCTGGAAGCCGAAGGGCTTGGTGGCCGCGCAGGAGATCGAGTCCCACAGGTCGATTCCGAGTTCGTGGCAGAACACCGCCATCTCGTTGACCAGGGCGATGTTGACGTGCCGGTAGGTGTTCTCGATGAGCTTGGCCATCTCGGCCTCGCGGGTGCCGGCGGCCTGGACGACGCTGTCGACGAACTTGCTGTAGAAGGCGGCGACGGCGGCCGTGCAGGCGGGCGTGTAGCCGCCGACGACCTTCGGGGTGTTCTTGATCCCGTAGTGCTTGTTCCCCGGGTCGACGCGCTCGGGGGAGAAGGCCAGGTGGAAGTCGGCCCCGGCGGTCAGGCCGGAGCGCTCCAGGATCGGGCGGACGATCTCGTCGGTGGTCCCCGGGTAGGTGGTGGACTCCAGGACCACCAGCGTCCCGGGCCGGAGGTTCCGGCTCACCGCGGTGCAGGCGCTCTCCACCATGGCGAGGTCGGGCCCGCCGTGCGGGGACAGCGGGGTCGGCACGCAGATCACCACCGTGGCGGCGTCCGCGATCACCCGCTCGTCGGTCGTCGCGGTGAAGCCCGCCGCGCACATGCCGGCGACCGAGGCGTCGTCGATGTCATCGATGTGGGAGGTGCCGGAGTTGAGGCCGGCCACCGTTCGTTCGTCGAGGTCCAGGCCGGTGACGGCCAGCCCGGACCGGCTGGCTTCCAGGGCGAGCGGCAGTCCGACGTAACCAAGGCCGATGACGACCAGGTCGATGCGCACGATGATCCCTTTCTGGTGAGGAAAACGGTCAAGGTGGTGTGGGAGCCCGTCGGTCCGTCCGCGCGGTCGCTGGTTCCGCGGGGTCGCCTACTCCTTGCGGGCGCGTACGGCGAGCAGGGCGATCAGCAGGGTCGGGACGAGCAGCAGTCCGAAGGCGGCGCCGTAGCCGGCGAGTTCGGAGGAGCCCAGACCCAGGAACGTGTTGAGCACGGCGGAGAAGAGGGCCATGACGGTGATCTGGCCGAGGTTCTGGTTGGTCTGCATCGCGCTGCTCGCGTAGCCCTGGCGGCCGGCCGGGCTGTGCGAGAGCGACAACACGGTGAGGCAGGGGTCCAGCAGGCCCATGCCGACGGCCGCCAGGGGCATCGCCGCCGCGGCGGCGAGCGTCGGCACCGCTTCGAGCGCCCCGGCCGCGGCGAGTACGATCGAGGCCATCATGATCACCGCGCCGATGGTGACCATCCGGTGCCGGGGCACGTCCTGCAGCAGCCGCCCCTGGACCCAGGAGGCGCCCGCCCACACCACGGCGGAGAGCGTGAACGACACGCCGACCACCACCGCGGCCGTGTGCCGTTCGGTGATCAGCATCAGCGGCAGGAAGGCCTCCACGGTGAAGTACGTGCCGGAGGCCAGGCCGCGCAGCAGCACCGTGGTCGGCAGGCCGTGGGCGGCCCGCCAGGTGCCCACTGGCAGCAGCCGCGGCGCGAAGAACACCAGCAGCCCCAGCCCGACGGCCACGAACAGCAGGTGGCGGGCGTCCCAGCCGGAGACGCCGTACTGTCCGAGAGCCGCGCCGAGGCTGAGCGTCGCCGCGATCAGCACCGGCGGGCGCGACGGGTGCTCGTCCGAGGGCGTGAACTCCTCCGCCGAGGAGCGGCCGCGCAGCACGACCACCAGCGCGAGCGTCGGCAGCAGGGACAGTACGGCCAGGCCGTAGAACACCACCCGCCAGGACCACCACTCGGACACCAGCCCCGCCAGCGGGGGGCCCACCAGCGAGGGGATGATCCAGCTGGTGCTCATCATGGCCAGCATCCGGGGGCGCAGGCGCTCCGGATACGCCTGGCCGATGGCGGTGTTGACGGACACCCCGACCATGCCGGCCGCGAGACCGTCCACGAACCGCCCCGCGGCGAGCTGCCATATCGAGGTGCTGGTGGCCGAGACCAGCAGGGTGACCACCGACAGCACCATGCCCGCCGCCAGCGGCCGCCGGGCCCCGGAGCGGTCGGCCCAGTGGCCGCCCAGGACGCCGCCCAGGAGGCTGGCCGCCACGAAGCAGCCAGCCACCACCGGGAACAGGGAGACACCGTCCAGGTCCTTGGCCGCCGTCGGCAGGGTGGGTACCACCGCCAGCGCGGCGAACCCGGTCAGGAACATCACCGCGGTGAAGGTGGTCGTGGCGGCCGCGTACTCCCGGGAGAACATCCCGGTCTCGGAGTCCGCGGGCCGGTTCAGAGCTTGCTCAGACATTGGTTCCCAACTGTGGAAGACCGGTGATCGCGTCATGGGTGTCGCAGGCCAGCCACTGCGCGAGGGCTCGCAGCGCCTCGTGCGACTGTGCCGACGGCCGCCACCGCAACTCGGTCGTGATCAGTTCGGTGGCCATGACGCCCTGCCGTACGGCAGGTTGGGGGAGATCTTCCCAGAGGGTGCGGCGGGCGATGAGCGCGACCAGTTCGGCCAACTCCTCCTCGGTGTAGGTCTCGGAGGCGAGGTTGAACACCGGCTGGGTGACGGGCGCGGAGAGGACGGCGTCGATCGCCGAGGCCAGGTCGCGGTAGTCCACGATCTGGTGCCGGCGGCTCCGGTCCAGCAGCAGCGAGCGGCGCGTCCAGGCGCGGTGCATCCAGTTCGCGGCCGAGCCCTCCACCAGGACGCCGGGACCGACCGGTTCGGCCGACCGCAGCACCTGCACCTCGACGCCGTGCTCGGCGCCCCAGCGGCGGCACTGCTCCTCCTCGTGCCACCAGGCCAGTGCCGCCGGGTCGTTCGGTGCTTCCGTCACCGAGGTCTCCGTGACGGACTGCTCGTCGGTGCCCCGGTAGACCGCCGCGGATCCGACGTAGACCAGCCGGTCGATCCGGCCCCGGCCGGCCGCCGCCAGCACTCCCGCCAGGGCGTCCGGACCGTCGCCGGGGGAGCCGAGGTGCACCAGGTAGCCGGCTTCGTCCAGCTGCCCGGCGCCGGGCACGTCCGGAAGGTGGACCGCCTCGCGGACCAAGTCGCCGAGCAGCCCGGCGAGTTGGTGCCCGAAACCGCCGTTGCCGCCGGTCACCGTCACCCGAACTGGCCGGCCGGCCGTGGAAGCGCCCGCCGAGGTCGCGCCCGTCAGAGCGGCGCCCGCCCGCTTGGCACGGCGGCCCTCCGCGAATGCGACGAGTGCCAACTCCCGTACCGGCGGGATGAGTTCACCCAGCTCCTCGGCGGTGTAGTCCTCGCACAGACCGCCGGGGCCGAGGGTGTTCATCACGGCGCGGGTCAGTTCCTCCGCCGGCGGTTCGGCGGTGACGGAGGCCACGACCACCCCCATCGCGAACGCCGTCTCCCAGACCGGCCGGGCTATCCGCTCGGACAGCGAGGAGGGGGGAGCGGCGTCGAAGGCCGTACGGCACTGCTCCGCCAGCCCGAGGCGACGCAGGTAGCGCTCGGTTTCGAGGTACTCCCACTCGGCGTCCTTGCCGTGCCGGACGGCCGTCCGGGCGTCGCCGTACTGGTAGAACGGGACGACCGCGAACTGGGCGCAGTCGAACGTCGACGGCACCACGGCCCGGCTGGTGAACAGGGCCGCCTCCCGCCAGCCGTGGGTGCTGTTGCCGGCGATGCTGGGCACCTCACTGTGGTCCACCGTGCAGGGCACGGCCACCCGGATCGGCACCTCCAGCGAGTTCAGGTAGCGCTGCATCACGACGTCGTACGGCCAGCCGACCCCGTGCTCGGCGGCGAAGCCCGTGTAGCCGCGGGCCGCGCGCGCCGGGAGCATCAGCGCCAGGCAGGGGGTGTGCTCCTCGACGGCGTACGTCCACTGCTCGCCGGTCAGCGCCGCGAGCCGCACCGCCGCACCGGTGCGGCCCTCCCAGCCCGCGTAGAAGGCCACCGCCTCGTGCGGGACGGCCGCCGCGACCTGCTCGGCGTACGCGAAGAACCCCTCGGCCAGCACCACGTCGTCCTGGAGCACCAGGTGGTGGGTGGCGTCCGGTGCCACGCTGTCCCAGGCGAGCGCCGCGGAGCGCAGCGCCGTCGGCGGACCCTCGGGCTCGGGGTCCGTGACCACCCGCACCCGCCCGGCGGTGTCCGTCTCCGCGATCAGCGTGGCCGCCTCGACGCGTTTCGGGTGCGTCATCACCGCACCGCTCAGCCGGACCGGTCCGCTGGTGACGGCCGTGTGGTTCTGGGAATCCATGGCAATACCTCGCAGAAATGGGTGGCACATTTCGGGGGAACTACGGGAAGGCCGCGCCGGGCCGGTCCGGCGGTACCGCGGAACGGGCCGGAAGCCCGCCGTCACTCAGGAATCGGCGTCTTCCGCATTCTTGTTGCGCACCTTGCGCTCGTTGTCCTCCAGGCCGTGGTCCATGCCCTGTTCCCGTTCGAGCCGGATCATTTCGGCGGGCCGGTAATTGAGGATGTAGGCGCGTCGATTGCGGTCGGTGGTGTTGCCTCGGGAATAGTGCAGGGTCTGGCCGGCATGTGCGACGGCCTCGCCCGCGGCCAAGGGCACCGCGGTCGCGCCGGGCTCGTTCTCCGAGCAGTCGCATTCGATGTTCCGGCCGTCGCTGGTCGGGCGGTGGGTCCGCAGCGGCTCCTGGTGGGAGCCGCGGATGTACCACATGCAGCCGTTGTCCGGGGTCGCCTCGTCCAGCGCCACCCAGATGGAGACCGCGCGGGTGTCCGGCAGGTCGATCCAGTAGGCCGCGTCCTGGTGCCAGGGCGTCGGCACCGCGGAGCCCGGGGACTTGTGGATCATCATGTCGAAGTCCAGGACGGCGTCGTCGCCGATGAGCTCGCGGGCCACCGCCAGCGCCTTTGCCTGCAAGGGGAGTTCGCGCAGCGGGGGGTGGAGGGCGGAGGGCCACATGATCTGCGTGATGTTCTCGCGGACGCCCTCCCGGAGCGGGAGGTGGGACGCGAGGTCGGAGCGCTTGTCGCCGCTCTCGATCTCGCCGCTGAGGAGCTTGTCGTAGATCTCGCGGTGGATCTCGAGTTCCTCGGGGGACAGGAGCGTTCCGACGGTGGCGAACCCGTCCCGCAGGAACGCCTCGGTCTGTAAGGTGCCGGCTTGCGCGGTCATGACAATCGAAGCCCTTCCTCTGTCTGCTGCTGTCGTCGAATCTCTGAATCGCGGCCGGTAGCTCGGATCGGAAAGCGCCGCGCCGCCCGCGGGAACATGCCGGGCGCGGAGGAAAAGGCGCGGGAACCGGCTCTCCGTCGTGATGCGGGTGGGTTCATTCGCACCTGCGGGCAACGGCTGCCGGCGAGCATTCGGAACATGTCGCACCGGAAACATAAGGGGATGTCTCGAAGATCGTCAAGGGATTGGTCCAGACCACCCATTCGTCAAGTTCTGCCCGCTTTGTCAGGCTTTGCCCGGGTGGCGGGCCTCCGGAATTCGCTGGCCCGCCCGGTGGTGCGCGCAGATTTGGCCGGATGGGCACCGCTCGGGCGTCGATTTCCCGCCGCCTTTCCCGGAGGGGTGGGGGCATTCGAAGGTTCGCGCGAAATTAACGGAAGCCGTGGCGGTGCCGCGCCACCAGCGGACTTCCACCCTGCGGAAGCGGCGGACCGACCGCCCGCCGCCAAACGTGATCCCGGTCACCGGACCCGTCGCCCGTGAGGTGATCACATCATTGGCCTCTCCCACCCCACACGCCCCGGAGGTTGGTATGACCGGCGTCGGCACCGTCTCGCCCGAAGGCCTGAAGGTCCAAGCGGCACACCGCAGGAACCCCTACGCGTACATGCTCACCGGCGGAGAACTGGACGCACTGCTGCTGGAGGTCGGGCTCCGCCGTGCGGCGAGCGTCTGGAAGCAGCACACCACCGAGGAACTGCGGGCGCCCCGAGGCACCTACCCCCGCCCGGCGATGGGTTTCGTCCTCCTGGACGCCACCGCGGGCGGCTGGATCCCCAACGAGGAGGCGGTGCTCGGGGTGGTCACCATCGGGGAGGGCGGCGAGGCCTTCCTGCCGAAGGCAGCCGCCAAGGCCGCGGCCCACCGCCGGCTCGGCCGCAACAACGGCGAGGCCGTGCACGTCGACCCGCACCTGCTCGGCACCGGCGGATTCCGCTACGGGCACTCGGCCGAGGTGCGCGGGCAGATCGTCGCCGCCAGCTCGCAGAGCACCGACCAGGACCTCTACGAGGCGGCCCGGCTGGCCGGCGACTTCGTCGACGCGGTGAACGACCGGCACCTGGCCTGGGAGCACGAGCACGGCCAGGGGGACTGGGCGGCGGCCGACGGCGCGCCGGGGCGCGAGTACCGGGCCATGACCGACTGGTTCGAGCCGAGCTGAGTGCTCGCGCCGTCGTTCAACCGCCTGGCCGCCGGTGCGCCCGCCGGTCGATGGACAGCCGGGCCGCCGGTGCGCCGTCCGGCCGACTTCCGGTCGCGGCAAGGGCGTTGGAAGACGGCTGCCCGCCGGCCGCCATCGGCCCGGCGGGGCAGCGCGTCGACGGATCAGCCGGTCGCCTGCGGGAAGACCTCCCGCAGCAGCGGGTCCGGCAGGCCGCGCTTGCGCCACTCGCGCGGGTAGCCGAGCGACACCTCGGTGAACGGGACGCCGTCGTAGGTGGTCAGGCGCGGGATGTGGAGGTGGCCGTAGATCATCGCGGCGGTGTTGAAGCGGGTGTGCCAGTCGGCGGTCAGCTCCGTCCCGCACCACTGGGCGAACTCGGGGTACCAGAGGATGTCGGTGGGCTGACGGACCAGCGGGTAGTGGTTGACCAGGACGAGGGGGACGTCCGGGTCGCAGGCCGCCAGCCGCTTCTCGGTCAGCCGCACGCGCTCGCGGCACCAGGAGTCGCGGTCCGGGAACGGGTCCGGGTGGAGCATCCGCTCGTCCGCGCAGACGATGCCGCTCTCGTAGGCGGCCGCCAGGGAGGCCTCCTTGGTGGTCGTGCCCGGCGCGCGGAAGGAGTAGTCGTAGAGCAGGAAGAGCGGAGCGACGCGGACCGGCCCGCCGGGGCCCTCCCAGAGCGGGTACGGGTCCTCGGGGGTCACCACGCCGAGGCGGCGGCAGCGCTCGACCAGGTGCTCGTAGCGGGCCACCCCGCGCAGCTGCACCGGATCCTCGGGGTGGGTCCACAGCTCGTGGTTGCCGGGCGCCCACACCACGCGGGCGAAGCGTTCGGCGAGCAGGCCGAGGGCCCACTCGATGCTGGTGGTGAGCTCGGCGACATCGCCGGCGACGATCAGCCAGTCGCCGGGGTGGGAGGGCTGGAGCTTCTCCACCAGGTCGCGGTTCTCCTGGTAGGAGATGTGCAGATCGCTCACGGCGAGCAGCCGCCCGCCCGTCGGGGCGGGCCGTTCCGACCGTGCGTCGCTGCGGTTCTCCGTAGTCACTCCTGCCCCCTGAGGTCGCTCGGCCGATGGGCCCACCCTACGCGGCGGGCCGGAGGAGTGGGGCGGGTTGACGGGATCGGTCGTCCGGTCCGTCGGTGCGCCGTCCGAGGTCAGCCCGGTGCGCCGGTCATGGCCGGTCGGGCGGACGCGCCCTCAGAAGGTCAAACGCGGAAGGTGGTCGGGCCGGTTCAGGAGCCGATGTCGATCAGGACTCCGTGGGAGGCGGCGTTGGTGGCGACGAGGAGCGCCAGTGAGGCGGTGCCGAGGGCCAGCCCGAGGAGGGCGCGGCCGCGCCGGCCGGTGCCGCGGGCCAGGGCCAGGACGGCGAGGGTGATGGCGGTCGGCCCGAGGACGATGTTGAACAGCAGCAGGCCGGGGAGGCCGAGGAGGAAGGAGGCGACAGCGAGGTTGTCGGCCTCGGCGGTGTCCTGACGTCCCGTGCGGGACTCGGCTCCCCGGGAGCCGGTGGTCGGGCGGGCGGTGGCCGGGCGGTCGGTGGCCGGGCGGGCGGTGGCGGTGCTCATGGTGGTGCGGGTCCTCTCTGTGGAGTGGCCGCGGGGTGCGGTCCGCGGAGCGGCCGGGTCAGCGGTGCCGGAGGCGGGCGATGCCCTCGCGGGCGCCGAAGGCGAGCAGCCAGGCGGTGATGCCGGCGGAGGCGGCGAGGAAGACCGGGAGCGAGGTGTGGGCGGCGGTGCCGATCAGGACACCCATGGCGACCAGAGCGGAGAACAGGATCATGGCTGGCTCCTTCGGTTGGGCCGGGGCCGGGGCTGAGGCTGAGGCTGCGACTGGAACTGGACCTGAGCGGGATCTTCACCGGAGCTGGAACCGAACCCCGACCGGGGCCTGGGCCGGGGCCGGGGCCGGAGTCTGGGCCGGACGAGCCGGAACCGGCACGAAGCCGGGTTCAGTTGACAAGTGTTCACTGACTTCGACCCCACTCTACGCCCGGCTGGCCAATTTCGGCAAACGACTGTTTACTGAATGGCGTGAGTCACACCGTGGGGGCCAGACAGGCCCAGAAGCAGCAGAGCCGGCGGGCGTTGCTGGACGCCGGACTGCACCTGTTGGCCGATCAGAACCTGGCGAGCCTGGGCGTCCGCGAGGTCACCCGTGAGGCGGGGCTCTCCCCGGCCGCGTTCTACCGGCACTTCCCGGACCTCGCCGCCCTCGGAGTCGCGCTGGTCGAGGAGTCGCTGGCCAGCCTGCACGTCATGATCCGCTCGGTGCTCGCCGAGGCCGGCGCTGCCGAGGAGCTGATCGACCGCGCGGTGGGCGTGATCGAGCGGCACGTCCGCGAACACCGCGCGCACGTCCGCTTCCTGGCGCGGGAGCGGCACGGCGGGGTGCGGCAGGTGCGCGAGGCGATCGACGCCGAACTCGGCCGCTTCGCCGCCGAGGTGGGGGCCGCCCTGGCGTCGCAGCCGGTGTCCGAGGGGTGGAGCGAGCGGGACCTGCGGATGCTCGCCGAGTTGTACGTCGACCACATGGTCTCCACGGCCGCCGCCTTCATGGAGGCGCTGGAGGCCGATCCGGCCCGGGAGCGGCGGATCGCCGCCACCGCGCGCCTGCAACTGCGCCTGATCAGCCTCGGCCGGGCGCACTGGCCCAAGGGCTGACCGGCCGGTGGGCGCCGACGCCGCCCAGGAGTCGGGATCGGCGTCCCCGGTGCGGGAGTTGACGGCCTCCTCGCGCACGACCGGTGGACCACGGGCCCGGCGGTGACGGTAACCGGCCAATGAGCCTTGGGCGGCTCTTGGTGTCGCTTTGACTCTTGACAGTGGGTCATGTCCGCGACAGCTTGGGTGCACCCCCACCCGTGGACCCCCACACCGAGAGGTCTCTCATGAAGAAGCCGCTCATAGGCACGGCCGCAACGCTCCTGGTCACCGGGGCCACCGCCCTGGTCGGAGCCGTTCCGGCCCAAGCCGCAGCCCCCGCCGCCGAGTCGGCGGCCAAGCCCGTCGCCGCCGTCACCTTCGCCGGGACGGTGGCGCTCAGCAACTGCTCCGGCTCGCTGGTGCGGATGCCCGGCTCGGCCGCGAGCGACCCGGCCCTCATCCTCTCCAACGGCCACTGCCTGGAGACCGGCATGCCCGGTCCGGGCCAGGTGGTCCTCAACCGGTCCTCCACCCGCACCTTCACCCTGCTCAACGCCGCCGGCAGCGGTGTCGCCACGCTGCGCGCGAACAAGATCGTCTACGGTGCGATGACCGACACCGACGTGTCGATCTACCAGCTGAACACCAGCTACGCCTCGATCCAGTCCCAGTACGGAATAGCCCCGTTGACCATCGCGGCCACCCACCCGGTCCAGGGCACCTCGATCCGGGTCGTCTCCGGCTACTGGAAGAAGATCTACTCCTGCTCGGTCGACGGCTTCGCCTACCGGTTGAAGGAAGCCGACTGGACCTTCAAGGACTCGGTCCGCTACACCTCCACCTGCAACGTGATCGGCGGCACCTCCGGCTCGCCGGTGGTCGACGCCTCGACCGGCCAGGTGGTCGCCGTCAACAACACGATCAACGAGAACGGCGAGAGCTGCACCCTGGACAACCCCTGCGAGGTCGACCAGAACGGCACGGTGACGGTGCGCCCGGGCATCGGCTACGCCCAGGAGACGTACGGCATCCCGGCCTGTTTCGCCGCCGGCAACCGCTTCGACCTGACCCTCCCCGGCTGCACCCTGCCCCGCCCGTAGTCCGCAGGGCGAACCCGCTGACCAGCACTTTTCTCCCGATGGGCCATCCGTGAACGGCGGGTGGCCCATTCGGCCGTCCGCCTGCCGTCCGTCTGCCGGTCGGCGGCGGGCCGTCGTGGGCACCCCAGCCCGCGGCACCCCCGGTCCGCACCACCCGCACCACCCGAACCACCGCACCACCCGTGCCGCATCGCCGAACCGGCGAGCGGCGGTCATGTCAGTTACGCAGATGGAGAGTTGATGACCACCACCATGAGAAGGCTCCTGGCGTCAGCCCTGCTGATACCCCTGCTCGCCGTCGGAGGCCTGGCGAACCCGGCGTCCGCCGCCGACGGCCAGGGCGCGCAGGGCAGCCAGGGCGCGCAGGGCGGCCAAGGCGACCAGGGAGACCAGGGCAACGGCTCCCGCCACGGCCGGAGCCCCGCCGACGACCCGAACGCCGACATCAAGGACCGCCTGGCCGCCATCCCCGGGGTGACCATCACCGAGGAGAAGCCGACCACCACCGGTCACCGTTACTTCATCGCCACCTACACCCAGCCGATCGACCACAACCGCCCCTGGCTGGGCACCTTCCAGCAGCGCTTCAGCCTGCTGCACCGCGGCTACGACCGCCCGACCGTCTTCTACACCAACGGCTACACCCTGGGCACCAACCCGTCCCGCACCGAGCCGACCCGGCTGGTGGACGGCAACCAGGTGTCCATCGAGTACCGGTTCTTCACCCCCTCCCGCCCGGAGCCGGCGGACTGGACCAAGGCCGGCATCCGCCAGGGCGCCGCCGACTCGCACCGGCTGGTGACCGCCCTCAAGCGGATCTACCAGCAGGAGTGGCTGTCCACCGGCGCCAGCAAGGGCGGCATGTCCTCCACCTACTTCCGCCGCTTCTACCCGGACGACGTGGCCGGCACGATCGCCTACGTCGCGCCCAACAACACCAACGTCAACGACTACCAGGCCTACAGCGACTTCTTCCGCACCGTCGGCACCCCCGAGTGCCGGGCCAAGCTGAACGCCGCCCAGCGCGAGCTGCTGGTGCGCCGCGACCGCCTGGAGGCCCGCTTCGTCGCCGACAACAAGGCGGCCGGCTCCACCTTCAACACCCTCGGCACCCCGGACCGGGCGTACGAGGCCGGCGTGCTGGACGTGATCTGGGCGTTCTGGCAGTACAGCCTGGAGTCCGACTGCGCCAAGGTCCCGGTGGCCGCCACCGCGACCGACGACGAGCTGTACGCGTGGTTCGACGCCCAGTCCGGCATCACCGGCAACAGCGACCAGTCGCTGGCGAAGTACACCGCCTACTACTACCAGGCGGCCACCGAGCTGGGCGCGCCCTTCTTCGACGTCTCGCACCTGAAGGGCGTGCTGCACTACGACTACAAGGAGCTCTACTCGGTCCGCAGCTACGTGCCGAAGGAGATCCCGACCGTCTTCAACCCGAACGCGATGCCCGACATCGACCGCTGGGTGAAGCGCGAGGGCGAGCGGATCATGTACGTCTACGGCGGCAACGACCCGTGGGGCGCCAAGCCGTTCCACCTGGGCCGGGGCAGCGAGGACAGCTACGTCTACACCGTGCCCGGCGGCAACCACGGCTCCAAGATCGAGCAGCTGCCCGCCGAGCAGGCGGCGGCGGCCACCGCGAAGGTGCTGGAGTGGGCCGGCCTGGGCGACTCGAACGCCGCCCGCTCGCTCGCCACGTCGCCGCGGTCGATCCCGGAGTTCGGCCCGCTGGACGTCGAGGGCCGACGGCTGGAGCAGGAGCGCCGCCCGCTGTAGTGCCTGAAGGGCACCAGCAGAGCCGGCACCCACGGGAGGCCGCCCCGGACCGCGGGGCGGCCTCCTCGCGTTCCCCGGCGCACCCCCCTCCCCGAAGCGGTGAATCAGTGCTTCAATGCTTCCATGGCCTACCGACGCACCCCCGCCGTACAAGCCCGCCTGGACGCCCAGCGCGAAGCGGTGCTCCAGGCGGCGGTCGGCCTGCTCGCCGAGCGCGGCTACGGCGGCTGCACGATGGCCGCGGTGGCGGACCGCGCCGGCATCGCCACCGGCAGCCTCTACCAGCACTTCGCCAACAAGGCCGAGTTGTCGGTGGAGCTGTTCCGCCGGGTGGTGACCGGCGAGATCGAGGCGGTCAACGCGGCCGTCGCCCGCCGGGACACCCCGCGGCAGCGGATCGCCGCCGTGGTCGAGACCTTCGCCGCCCGCGCCCTGCGCGCGCCCCGGCTGGCGTACGCGCTGTTGGTGGAACCGGCCGACACCGTGGTCGACGCGGAGCGCCTGGTCTTCCGGCGGGCGTTCCGCGACGTGATCGCCGCCGAGATAGCCGCCGCCGTGGCGGCCGGCGAACTGCCCGAGCAGGACGCGGTGCTGACCGCCGCCGCCCTGGTCGGCGCGGTCGGCGAGGCACTGGCCGGACCGCTCGCCGCGGCGCCGCTCGGCAGCGCCGGGCCCACGCGGAGCACGAGGACCGCACAGGCCACAGGGCCCGCGCACGGCACAGGGCCCGCGCACGGCACCGGGCCCGAACACAGCGACAACACCACGGTGGTCCCCGCCCTGGTCTCCTTCACCCTGCGTGCCCTGGGAGGACGCGATGACAGCGACGCATGAGGTCACCAACCAGGTGCCCCTGCCGTACGGACACGACACCGCCGCCGACCCCGCCCTGCTCGCCGCCCTCCAGCGGGCCGGCGCCGGCTGGGCCGAGCCCGAACTGCGCGAGCTGGGCCGGCTGGCGGGCTCCGAGCAGGCCGCCGAGTGGGGCCGACTGGCCAACGAGAACCCGCCGGTGCTGCGCACCCACGACCGGTTCGGCAACCGGATCGACGAGGTCGAGTTCCACCCGGCCTGGCACGAGCTGATGCGCACCGCCGTCTCGCACGGTCTGCACGCCGCACCCTGGCGCGACGAGCGCCCCGGCGCCCACTCCGCCCGCGCCGCCAAGTTCTACGTCTGGGGCCAGGTCGAGGCCGGCCACACCTGCCCGGTCTCGATGACCTACGCGGCCGTCCCGGCGCTGCGCGCCACCCCCGCCCTGGCCGCCGAACTGGAGCCGCTGCTGGCGGCCACCGAGTACGACTTCGGGCTGCGCGAGCCGCGCACCAAGCGCGGGCTGATCGCCGGCATGTCGATGACCGAGAAGCAGGGCGGCTCGGACGTCCGCACCAACACCACCACCGCCGCGCCGCAGCCGGACGGCACCTACCGGCTCACCGGCCACAAGTGGTTCACCTCGGCGCCGATGTCCGACCTCTTCCTGACCCTCGCCCAGGCCCCGGGCGGCCTCAGCTGCTTCGTGCTGCCGCGCGTCCTCCCGGACGGCAGCCGCAACCGGCTCCAGCTGATGCGGCTCAAGGACAAGCTCGGCAACAAGTCCAACGCCTCCGCCGAGCTGGAGTACGACGGCGCGGTCGGGCTGCTGGTCGGCGAGGAGGGCCGGGGCGTGCCGACCATCATCGAGATGGTCAACATGACCCGCCTGGACTGCACCATCGGCGCCGCCTCCGGCATGCGCTACGGCGCCACCCGGGCGGTCCACCACGCCCTGCACCGGCGCGCGTTCGGCAGGGCGCTGGTCGACCAGCCGCTGATGCGCAACGTGCTCGCCGACCTGGTGGTGGAGTCCGAGGCGGCCACCACCGTCGCGATGCGGCTCGCCCACGCCACCGACCTCGCCCTCGCCGGGGACGGGAACGAGGCGCTGGTACGGCGGTTGGGCCTGGCGGTGGCCAAGTACTGGGTGTGCAAGCGCGGTCCGGCGCACTCCGCCGAGGCACTGGAGTGCCTGGGCGGCAACGGCTACGTCGAGGAGTCCGGGATGCCCCGGCTCTACCGGGAGGCGCCGCTGGTGTCGATCTGGGAGGGCTCCGGCAACGTCGCCGCGCTGGACGCGCTGCGCGCCATGGCCAAGCGCCCGGAGAGCGTGGAGGCGTTCCTCGGCGAACTCGACGCCGCCGCCGGCGCGGACCGCCGGCTCGACGCGGCGGTCGCGGCCCTGCGCAAGGAGCTGACGGACCTCGGCGACCTGGAGTACCGCACCCGCCGGCTGGTCGAGTCGATGGCCCTCGCCTTCCAGGGATCGCTGCTGGTCCGGTACGGCAGCCCGGCGGTGGCCGACGCGTTCTGCGCGAGCCGGCTGGGCGGCGACCACGGCGCGGCCTTCGGCACCCTGCCGGCCGGGGTCGACACCGGGGCGATCATCGACCGGGCCCGGCCGGTGCCCGCGTGAGTTTCCTGAGTCAACCTCTATGCCGCCGGAGCCGTCTCGGGAGTCGTTTTGATCTTGTTGTTGGTCTGGTGGGTGACGGGGTCGTAGGGGGT
>NZ_JBVITE010000041.1:30306-79516 GCF_055575155.1 Kitasatospora sp. NPDC034533 | reverse complement strand
ACCATCGAGGGCAACCGACTGAAAGCCATACCCGGCGTCTCTGGGCCTCAGGACCATACGACTGGCCCGTCCAACCCATCAACAACGTAGGACCGGCTGACGGGTCGGCGGGGCCGGGGACGGGCGGAGGCGGCCGCCCGTCCCCGGTCGTTTCCGTCAGCATCCCGGGCGCAGCGGGTCCGGGGTCAGCGGGGTCCGGGTTCAGCAGCCCGGGTCGGAGGCCAGGGCCGCCTGGCTCTCGGGGCCGTAGACCCCGTTCTCGTCCTTGATCCCGTTCTTGTGCTGGTAGTTCCTGAGTACCGTCCGGGTCCAGAAGTCGAAGACGCCGCTGACGATCGACTTGTCGACGGCTCCGCAGGAGGCGGCGTACAGGCGCTGCTGCATGGCCCGGACGTCGGGCCCGCTGTCGCCGAGCTGGAGCGTCCGGGAGGACTGGGCCGGGCTGGGCGCGGCCGGCGGACTGGGGACCGGGTCGGGCGTCTGGACCGGGGCGGCCTGCGGCGGCGCGGCGGTCGGGGTGGGGGTGGGGGTGGGCGTCCGGGTCGGGCTCGGCTTGTGGGTGGGGCTGGGCGTCGGGCTCGGCGCCTCGCTGGTCGGTGGAGCCGGGTCGGTGGTGGCGGGCGCCGCCGCGCTGGGCGGGTCCACCGGTGCGGGTGCCAGGGTCGTCGTCGGCAGCGGCTGGGCCTGCTTGGCCGGCTCGCCGGAGGGCGTCACCGCGTACGCGAGGCCGATGGTGAGCGCCACCAGGGCGGCGCCGACGCCGGCGAGCAGCCCCTTGCGCCGGGCGAGCGGGGCTCGCCCGGCCTGTTCGGCCGCCCGTCTGGCGGCCCGGCCGCCGGTGGCGGGCCCGGGCGCGTCCGGGGCCTGCCCGACCGGGAAGAGGCCGATCTCGCCGCCCGGCGCCGGTGCCGGGCGCGGTGGTGGCGGCTGCGGCGGCTGCGCGCCCGGGTACGCGCCCGAGTCCGTCACCGGAGGCACCGGCGGAAGCACGGCGGTGGCGTAGGCGTCGGCGTCCGGCCCGAGCGGGCCCCGCCCCGGACTGACCGGCGGCAGCACGGTGGTGGCGTACGCGTCCGCGTCCGGTCCCAGCGGGGGAACGGGCGGCGGCCCGGGCACGGCGGGCTGCCCCGGGGCGACCGGCGGCAGCACCGCGGTCGCGAACGGGTCCACCAGCGGCGCCCCCGCAGGGGACTGGTCGGCCACCTGACCGGCGGCCTGCGAGACGTACGGACGGACCAGCGGCGGGCCCTCGGTGTGGGGGAGCACGGCGGTCTCGGTGAGGCTCGGGTCCGGGACGCAGCCGCACCCGGCGGAGCGTGCGGTGCCGCACGTCGGGCAGTGCTGGTCCGGCATCGGCCGGTCCTCCTCGGTGTCGCGTCGGCTTTCGCTGGCGGTCGTGCGCGGCGTCCGGCCGGGGGTCGTTCGTTCGGTCCACGGTCCGGGCGCCCGATCGCGCCTGATTATGCAGGACCGTCCGAGGGGTGGACAGGGGCGTCCGCCCCTCGGCGGGGCCGTCGTGCCGCCCGGTGCCGGCCGACTCCTCGGAGAACGCCCGGAGCGCGGCGGTTGTCCCCGGCGCTTACGCTCGGCTCAAACCGATGGAACGAATCGGGACGAACCGGACCCGGCGCGGTGAGCAGGGAGACGCCATGATGCCGACGGAGACGCCATGACGCCCAGGGACACGCCATGACGGAGCCGCGTGCCGCGTCCGGCCGGAGCCCGGTGGGCGAGCCCGGCCCGCCGGCGGTCACCGTGCCCAACCTCTGGGTGCCGATCGGCGCCCTGCTGCTGGCGATGCTGCTCGCCGCCCTCGACCAGACCATCGTCTCCACCGCGCTGCCGACCATCGTCAGCGACCTCGGCGGCCTCGACCACCTCTCCTGGGTCGTCACCGCCTACCTGCTGGCCTCCACCGCCGCCACCCCGCTGTGGGGCAAGCTCGGCGACATGTACGGCCGGAAGCGCTTCTTCCAGGCCTCCATCGTGATCTTCCTGCTCGGCTCGGTGCTGTGCGGGATCGCCCAGAACATGGGCGAGCTGATCGCCTTCCGCGCGCTCCAGGGCCTGGGCGGCGGCGGGCTGATGGTGCTCTCCCAGGCGATCGTCGGCGACCTCGTGGCGCCCCGGGACCGGGGCCGCTACCAGGGCCTGTTCGGCGCCGTGTTCGGGGTCACCAGCGTGCTCGGGCCGCTGCTCGGCGGGCTGTTCGTCGACCACCTCAGCTGGCGCTGGGTGTTCTACATCAACCTGCCGATCGGCATCGTCGCCCTGGTGGTGATCGCGGCGGTGCTGCACGGGCTGGAGGTCCGCCGGCAGCACCGGATCGACTACCTCGGCACCGCGCTGATCGCCGCCGTCGCGACCTGCCTGGTGCTGATGACCTCACTCGGCGGAACCACCTGGGCCTGGACCTCCTGGCAGATCATCGGCCTCGGGGTGCTCGGCCTGGTGCTGCTGCTCGCCTTCGTCCTGGTGGAGCGGAGGGCGGCGGAGCCGGTGCTGCCGCTGCGGCTGTTCCGCTCCCGGACGTTCAGCCTGGTCGCGGTGATCTCCTTCGTGATCGGCTTCGCGATGTTCGGCGCGCTCACCTACCTGCCGACCTTCCTCCAGGTGGTCCAGCAGGTCTCGCCCACCCTGTCCGGCATCCACATGCTGCCGATGGTGCTCGGCATGCTGCTCACCTCGATCGGCTCCGGACAGATCGTCGCCCGCACCGGCCGCTACCGCGTCTTCCCGATCGCCGGGACGGCCGTGACCACCGTCGGTCTGCTGCTGCTCTCCCGGCTGGACGAGCACAGCGGCACGGCCGAGATGAGCGCCTACTTCCTGGTCTTCGGCCTCGGGCTGGGCCTGGTGATGCAGGTGCTGGTGCTGATCGTGCAGAACTCGGTGGGCTACGAGGACCTCGGCGTGGCCACCGCGGGGGCCACCTTCTTCCGCTCCATCGGGGCCTCCTTCGGCGTCTCCGTCTTCGGGACGATCTTCGCCAGTGGGCTGCGCGGCCGGCTCGCCGACGCCCTGGCGGGGGTGCCGCTGCCGCCCGGCTTCCGGCCGGAGGTCATCACCTCCGACCCGCGGGTCATCCCGCACCTGCCGGCCGCCGTCCAGCCCGGGGTCTACCACGCGTACGCCGAGTCGATCACCCGGGTGTTCCTGTACGCGGTGCCGGTCGCGGTGGTCGCGTTCGTCCTGTCGCTGTTCCTGCGCGAACAGAAACTGCGCTCCACCGTCACCGCGCCGGACCTCAGCGAGTCCATCGGCTTCAACCCGGTGGAGCGCACCTCGCTGGACGAGATCGCCCGCGCGCTGTCGGTGCTGAACAGCCGCGAGGCCCGGCGCGACCTCTTCCGGCGGATCACCGCGACCGCCGGGCTGGACCTGCTGCCCGCCTCCAGCTGGCTGCTGCTCCAGATGCACCAGCACGGCTCGGTGGAACCGGCCGAACTGGCCGAGCGGCGGATCGTCCCGGTCTCCGTCATCGAGGACGCCGTCCGGGAGGTGGAGGGCCGGGGGCTGGCGGTCCGCTCCGGCGGACTGCCGATGCGGCTCACCGAACCGGGGGAGGAGGCGGCACTGCGGCTGGTCGCCGCCCGTCGCACCCAACTCGCCGCACTGCTGGGGGACTGGGACGAACAGCGGTACGCCGACCTCGCCGGGGTGCTGAACCGGCTCAGCTCCTCGCTCTGCGCGGACCTCCGGGACCGGCCGGACCAGGAGGGGGCGCAGGGGCCGTACCGTGGGGAGGGGCGGTCGTTCTGAACGGCCCGGGGGCCGGTCGACCGGGAAGGGTGGTGCGGCATGCCGCTCGAAATCGAGCGCAAGTTCCTGCTGGGCGCCTTCGAACCGCCGCGGACGGCGGTGCGCGAGCGCATCGAACAGGGGTACATCGCGATCAAGGAGGACGGCACGGAGGTGCGGCTGCGCCGGATCGGCGGCAGCCACGTCCTCGGCGTCAAGCGGCGCGCCTCCTCCTCGGCGGGCTCACCGGCCCGGATCGAGGTGGAACGCGACCTGGAGGAGCGGGAGTTCACCGAACTCTGGCCGGCCACCGAGGGCGCCCGGGTGGTCAAGGACCGCTACACCTTCGAGGCGTCCGGTGTCGTCGTCCACGTCGACGTCTACCAGGGCGGGTTGGCCGGACTGCGCACCGCCGAGGTCGAGTTCGCCACGGAGGACGAGGCGGCGGCCTTCTCGGCGCCGGACTGGTTCGGCACCGAGATCACCGGCGTGAAGGCCTACAAGAACCAGACCCTGGCGACCGAGGGGCTTCCCAAGTCCTGACGTTCCCAAGGACGTTGTGCCCCCAGATCGGCCGGGGGGGGGGGGGGGGGGGGGGGGGGGGGGGGGGGGGGGGGGGCTGGGGGGGGGGGGGGGGGGAGCGCCCCCCCCCCCCCCCCCCTCTCCCCCCCCCCCCCCTCCCCCGCCCCCCCCCCCCCCCCCCCCCCCCCCCCCCCCCGGTCCGTTGCTCGCGGCTACTGCTGGCCCTCGATCTCGTCCCCGAGATCGTCCAGGTTCTGCTGGCCCTGCTGCTGCCCTTGCTGCTGACCCTGGGCGGCCTTCTGCTGCTCGTCCTGCTGCTGTTGCGGCTGCTGCTGGCCGAGGCGCTGCTTGGCCTCCTCCGCGGCCTGCTTCGCCTTGTCCTGGAACTTGTCGCCGATACCCATGACCACTCCCCTGTCGTTTGGGTTCTGGGCTCTACCTCCAGGCTTGCATCCCGCCCGCGTCCCTGCACGTCGGCGCCTCACCACCCACCGTGACCGGCGGCGCCCCGCGAACCGCCCGGCCGTGAGGTGTAGCAGACTGCTGCCCGTAGGCAGTCACCGGAGCAGAAGGAGCAGCATGTCCGTCGTCAAGATCAACGTCCTGACCGTGCCCGCCGAGCAGCGGGAGGTGCTGGAGCAGCGCTTCGCCTCCCGCGCCGGCGCGGTGGAGAACTCGGACGGCTTCGAGTGGTTCGAGCTGCTCCGCCCGGTCGAGGGCACCGACCAGTACCTCGTCTACACCCGGTGGCGCAGCGAGGAGGACTTCAAGGCCTGGATGGAGGGCCCGATGAAGTCGGCCCACCAGCACGGCCCCTCCGGTGAGGCCCCCCAGCGCCCGGCAGCCAGCGGCTCCACCCTCTGGTCCTTCGAGGTCGTCCAGTCGGCGGGCCCCAAGGGCGCCTAGCGTCGGCCTGCCGGTCGGCGCGCACGCGCGGACGGCGCGGACACGTTTCGGGCCCTTCCCGTCGGGGAGGGCCCGATGTGTCGATCGGGGTCGGACCGTGAGTGCGTCGCGTGACGGTTGACGCGGTGAGCGTGGCACCGTGTGGCGCCCGCGCGATATGTTGACAGGCAGTCAGCTTCGGGTCGGGGTAGAAGGAAGCCGGGATGTCTCACTGGGCGATGGCGGTCTACGGCCTGGTGGGCGGCCTCCTCGTCTCGCTGCTGACGTTCTTCCGCGTGGTCCAGTCGAAGCGGTGCTGGCCGTGGGAGGTGCCCGGTGGGACGAAGCTGTCGATCTACATCGCCGCGGAGATCGCCCGGACGCTGATCGGGGCGGGTGTCGCGTGGGCGGTCTCCATGGCCGGCCCGTTCAGTGCTTTCGGGGCGGTCATCGCCGGTGCGGGAGCCCCGGCGATCCTTGACAAGTGGCAGAACTCGGCGAAGGACTCGGAACTTTCGGACGTCGGATCGCTGATCCGGTCGATTCCGGCCCAGGAGCCGGGTGCCGAGTCCCAGGCCGTGGTCATCAGTTCTTCGGTAGTCGGTGATGGGGGTGTCTGAACTGTGAATCGAGAATTCTTCGAGGCGTTGACGCACGGCGGTGCCAGTTATTGTCCGGAGCCGCGCGGGGTGTCCGACGGCGGTGCGGCGCGAAAGTTCTGGGGCGCCCTCACCCACTCCGGCCCCAGCTACACCCCGGCCCCGGCCCGCGAGGCCGCCGCCCGCAGGGAGGACCGAAGCCGGGCGGAGCGCGAGCTGGCCGAGGCGTTCTCGCGCTGGAAGGCCGCCACGCGTGACGCGGAAGCGTCGATGAAGAGCATGGAGGCGGCCGGCAGCGTGGAGGACCGGCGGGTGTTCTTCGACGCCTGCGTCCAGGCGCTGGAGCGCGTCGCCCTGATCGCCGAAGAGGAGCTGTCTCCGGTGCTGCGGGCCTCCTACGGGGCGGCGCACCCCTTCGACTTCCTGAACCGCCGCGTCCTGGGAAAGTGCCTCAAGCTCACGCTCGAATGCGCGGAGAAGTCCACCAGGCTCGCCTCCGTCCTGAAGGAGGCGGAGGAGCTGGTCATGGCCGGGGACGTGGCGGCCGAGAACAGCGTGCGGGCCGCGTACGTGGAGTTCAGCTCGATTCCGGATCGCCGGATGGGGCATTTCTCGCACCTCGCCGGAGCGGCGTAGCCGAGCCCGAGCCCCGGTCTCCGTGCCGCGGTCGTGTGCCCCGGGTTCGGGGAACCCCGGGGCACGCTGTCGTACGGGGCCCGGCGCTCAGCCGGCGGGAGCGGGGCGGAGGCCGGGGAGCGGGGCGCGGTCGGCACGCCAGAGGAGGCGCAGACGCAGCGGCGGGGGGTCGAGGGGGAGGCGGGCGAGGGTGCCGGCGGTGAGCTGGTCCCCGACGGCGGAGGCGGGGAGGAGGGCGATGCCCAGGCCCTGTTCGGCGCAGGCGCGGGTGACGGGGACGGCGCCGGTCCGCAGGCGCCGGACGTGGTGGCCCAGGAGGCACTCGCCGGCCAGGCGGTAGGAGCAGCCGGGGGCGTCGACCAGGAGGCGGTGGCCGCGCAGGTGTTCGGGGCCGAGGGCGGCTGCGCCGGCGAGCGGATGGGTGGGGGCGGCGACCAGGGCGAGGGGGACGTCCTGGAGGTCGAGGTGGTCGAGCGGGGCGGGCGGCAGGGGGAAGCCGAGGGCGCCGAGCGGTCCGGGGGAGTCGAGGACGAGGGCGGCTTCCAGGGCCCCGGCCGCGACGCCGTCGAGCAGGACGTCACGGCCGGGCTCGGTGCGCGGCGATACGTCCAGGTCCGGCCGGCGGTCGGTGAGGCGGGCCCGGACGGCCGGGAGGTGGGCGGCGACGGCCGCCAGGACGCCGAGGCGCAGGCGGGTCCGGGGGACGGCGACCTCGCGGCGGGCCTGCTCGGCCTGGCCGAGGAGCCGATGGGACCACGGGAGCAGCCGTTCCCCGGCGGGGGTGAGCGTCAGGCCGGGCCTGGTCCGCTCGAACAGGTCGGTGCCGAGGCTGAGTTCGAGGGTGCGGACCTGCTCGGACACCGAGGACGGGGTGAGCCCGAGCGCCACCGCCGCGCCGGTGACGGTGCGGTGGGCGGCGACGGCCTCGAAGACGCGCAACTGACGTAGTTCCACTGGCTCCCCCGAACGCCTGCGTTCCCGGTGCTGCCGGACAGCGTACGGGGGCGGAGGGGTGGAGGGGCCTCAGAGGGTCACCGGCGTCTCCCGCTCCATGTGGGTCAGCTTCTCGGGGTTGCGCACCGAGTAGATGCCGGTGATCAGCCCCTCGTCGATCCGCATCGCCAGCACCAGGTCGAGTTCCCCGTTCATCCGCACCAGCAGCGCCGGGTGCCCGTTGACCTGGGTGGGTTCGGTCGTCGCCAGCGAACGCCACGCGGCCACTCCGGCGGCCAGCAGGCGGCCGACCCGGTCGGCGCCGACGACGGGCCGGGGTACGGCGTGCTTGACGCCGCCGCCGTCGCTCAGGACGACCACGTCGGGGGCGAGCAGGTCCAGCAGCTGCTGCAGGTCGCCCGTGTCGACGGCCCGTTGGAAGGCGGCGATGGCGGTGCGGGCCTCCTCGGCCGAGACGGTGCCGCGCGGCCGGCGCGCGGCGACGTGGGCCCGCGCCCGGTGGGCGATCTGACGGACCGCGACCGGAGTCTTGTCGACCGCCTCCGCGATCTCCTCGTACCCGAGGCCGAACACCTCGCGCAGCACGAACACCGCCCGCTCGGTGGGCGCGAGGGTCTCCAGGACCATCATCATCGCCATCGAGAGGCTGTCCGCCAGCTCGACCTGCTCGGCCACGTCCGGGGAGGTGAGCAGTGGTTCGGGCAGCCACGGGCCGACGTAGGACTCCCTGCGCCGGCCGATCGTGCGCAGCCGTCCGAGTGCCTGTCGGGTGGTGATCCGGACCAGGTAGGCGCGTCGGTCGCGGACGGTGGCGAGGTCGACGGAGGCCCAGCGCAGCCAGGTCTCCTGGAGGACGTCCTCGGCGTCCACCGCCGAGCCCAGCATCTCGTAGGCGACGGTGAACAGCAGGTTGCGATGGGCGACGAACGCCTCGGTGGCCGGGTCGGCGCGGTGGCCGTCCGTGTGTTCGCTGCTCATCCCTGGTCTCCCTCCGTACGGCCGTTGCCTCCCACAGGACGCCGGAGGCCGCCGATCCGTGACAGGCCGCGACGTGAGACGTGCGTCACACGGCGGCGGGCTGTCCGACCCGGGGCGCCGCCGCCCCGCCCTAACCGGCGAGCAGGCCGTCCAGGTACTCCCGCACCGGCGGGAACATCGGGAACGGCACGTACTCGGCCAGCTCGGAGCGGGAGGCCCAGACCACCCGGTCCAGTTCGTCGGAGTCCATCACCATGGCGGTGCCGCCGACCACCTCGCAGGCGGTGTACGACATCCGCCGCCCGTTCTGCGGATGCACCCGCTCGCCGAGGACCCTGGCGGCGGCCACCCGCAGCCCGGTCTCCTCGGCGGTCTCGCGGACGGCCGCGGCCTCGGGCGACTCCCCGGGCTCCACCTCGCCGGCCGGGAACTGCCAGGACAGCTCGCCCTCGGCGATCCGCCGCCGCACCATCAGCACCCGGCCGTCCTTGACGACGACCGCGACGGCGACGGCGGGGAGGTGCTCGCCCGGGTTCCGCCCGGCGTTCTGATCGGTGTTCTGCTCGGTCATCGCGCTGCTCCTGGAGTCCTCGAAGGGGAGTGTCCCGCCTCCGATGGTGCCGGAGCGGGCGCGCCCCGGAGCGCAGGCGCCGGTGCGCGCCGGGGCGCGTCGGCGGAACCCCACCGCGGTGGTGCCGCTGCTCCCGCCCGCGGCGAACGTCTGCGTTCCGCCCGGCGCGGCCCGCTCACTCCCGGTGCGGCCCGCTCACTCCCGTGGTGGCCGGAAGGTGACCGGGGCGTCGAAGGCGGCGCGGCGGGTGGTGCGGCGCAGGGCGCGCAGGACCGGGGTGCCGAGGGTGAGGCAGAGGACGACCGTGAGGGCGGCGCGGGGCAGGTCCCACCCCAGGGAGGTGGTCAGGCAGTACGCCGCGAAGCGGACCAGGTTGGCGGGCAGCGGGTCACCGGGGACGAAGGAGACGGAGCCGGCCAGGCCGCCGATGTAGGGCCAGCCCTGGAGGTTCATGATCGTGCCGTACGCCAGGGACGCGACGGCCCCGTACCCGGCCAGCAGCAGGAGTTCGCGGCGTCCGCGCAGCGAGGCGGCGCCCGGCAGCAGTCCGGCGCCCAGGCAGACCCACCCCATGGCGAGCATCTGGAACGGCAGCCACGGCCCGACCCCGCCGGTCAGCAGCGCGGAGGCGAACATCGACAGCGAGCCGAGCACGAAGCCGAAGCCGGGCCCGAGCACCCGCCCGGACAGCACCATCAGGAAGAACATCGGTTCCAGCCCCGCCGTGCCGGCGCCGAGGGGCCGCAGTGCCGCGCCCGCCGCCGCCAGCACCCCCAGCAGGGCCACGGACTTGGCGTCCAGGCCGGGTGCGCCGCCGCCGGCCGAGCGGCCCTCGGAGATCTGCGCGATGACGACGGCGAGCAGCAGCGGGAGCAGCAGCGCGAACAGCCACGGCGCGTCCGCCGAGTGGCCGACCAGCGCCGAGTCGGTGGAGGCGAGCAGCGGCCAGCCGAAGGCGGCGACGCCGACGAAGGAGACGGACAGCAGCGCCGCGACCGACCGGCGCCCGAGCGGGACGGGACGGCTGCTCATGCGCTCAGCGCCTCCGCGACCTGCCCGACGGTGAGCCACGGCCCGGGCGCGAGCACCTTGGCGACCTGCGGGGCGAACGCGGGGGAGGAGACCACCACCTCCGCGGTCGGCCCGTCCGCGACGACCTCGCCCTCGGCCAGGATCACCGTGCGGTGGGAGAGCTCGGCGGCCAGTTCGACGTCGTGGGTGGCGAGCAGCACGGCGTGGTCCTCGGCCGCCAGCGAGCGCAGGATCTCCACCAGCCGGGCCTTGGCCGCGTAGTCGAGGCCGCGGGTCGGCTCGTCCAGGAGCAGCAGTGGGGGCCGGGCGGTGAGCACGACGGCGAGGGCGAGGGTGAGCCGCTGGCCCTCGGAGAGGTCGCGCGGGTGGGTGTCGTCGGCGATGCCCGGCAGCAGGCGCTCGACCAGTGCGCGGCAGGTGCCCGCCGGAGCGCCCGCGTCGGTGTCCGCCGCGGCGCACTCGGCGGCGACCGACTCGCCGTACAGCAGGTCGCGCGGGTCCTGCGGGACGAGGCCGACCTCGCGGATCAGGTCGGCGGGGCGGGTGCGGTGCGGGGTGCGGCCGCCGACCCTGACGCTGCCGGAGGCGGGGGTGTGCAGGCCGACCAGGCTGCCCAGCAGGGTGGACTTGCCGGCGCCGTTGCGGCCCATCAGGGCGGTGATCTCGCCGGGGCGGAGCGAGAGGTCCACACCGCGCAGGGCCGGGACGGGGCCGCGGCGGACGGCGAGGCGGTCGGTGGTGGCGATCGGCCCGGCGGCGGGAATCGGCTCGGTGGCGGGGAGAGCGGCCGGAGCCGGCACCCGGCCGTCCAGGTCGGCGCGCAGCGGGGCGGCCTTGCGGCGCGCGTCGCGGACCGAGAGCGGCAGCGGCCGCCAGCCCGCGAGCCGGCCGAGGCCGACCACCGGCGGGTGCACCGGGGAGTGCGCCATCACCTCGGCCGGTTCGCCGAGGACGGGCGGGGCGCCGGGGGTGAGCAGCAGCACCTGGTCGGCGTACTGGACGACCCGCTCCAGGCGGTGCTCGGCCAGCAGCACGGTGGTGCCGAGGTCGTGCACCAGCCGCTGGAGGACGGCCAGCACCTCCTCGGCCGCGCCCGGGTCGAGCGCCGAGGTGGGTTCGTCCAGGACCAGGACGCGCGGGTGCACGGTGAGCACCGAGCCGATCGCGACGCGCTGCTGCTGGCCGCCGGAGAGGGAGTTCAGCGAGCGGTCGCGCAGCTCGGCGAGGCCGAGCAGGTCGAGCGTCTCCTCGACCCGGCGGCGCATCACATCGCTCGGCAGGCCCAATGACTCCATGCCGTAGGCGAGTTCGTCCTCCACGGTGTCGGTGACGAAGTGCGCCAGCGGGTCCTGCCCCACCGTGCCGACCAGATCGGCGAGTTCGCGCGGCCGGTGCTCGCGGGTGTCCCGGCCGCCGACGGTGACCCGGCCGTGCAGCACCCCGCCGGTGAAGTGCGGCACCAGGCCGCTGACCGTCCCCAGCAGGGTGGACTTGCCGGAGCCGGACGGCCCCACCAGCAGGCAGAGTTCGCCCTCGGGAACGGTGAGGTCGACGTCGTTCAGGGCGGGCGCGGCGGAGTCCGCGTACCGGACGGAGACCTGCTCGAAGGTGATCACGATGCCCTCCGGGGCGGGGTCGGGGCGGCGAACGCCGGTATCAGGCCGAGCAGGGCGGTCAGGACGGCGGCCAGCGGCAGCGCGGGGACGGTCGGCGGGACGACGGTGGGGGCGAACGCGGCCGGGTCCTGGGTGGCCAGGTAGGTGGTGAGGGCCGCCACGGCCGCGCCGGAACCGGCGGTCAGCCACTCGGGAATCGCCCAAGGGTCCGGTCGGTAGCGGGATCTGACGGAGCGTCGGCCACCGAGCAGCAGCCCGGCGAAGGCGGCGGCCAGGCCGATCAGCAGCACCGGCAGCGCCCAGCCCGCGCCGCCGGCCGTCAGCAGCCCGTACGCGGCCAGGCAGACCCCGAGCAGGCCGGCCAGGGTGAGCGCGGCCGTCACCCGGGCGAGTCGGCGCGGGACGTCGGCGGTGCGGCCGAACCCCCGGGTGTCCATCGCGGCGGCCAGCGCGATGGACCGCTCCAACGCGCCCTCCAGCACCGGGAGTCCGACGCTCAGCACGGCGGTGATCCCCTTGTCGTTCCGTCCGCGCAGGCGGCGGGCGGCGCGCAGCCGGCGGACGTCCGCCACCAGGTTCGGCGCGAAGGTCATCGCCACCACGACGGCGACGCCCGCCTCGTAGAGCGCGCCGGGCAGCGCCCGCAGCAGACGGGCCGGGCTGGCCAGGGAGTTGGCGGCGCCGACGCAGATCAGCAGGGTGGCCAGCCGCAGCCCGTCGTAGAGGGCCGCGAGCAGTCCCTCTGCGGTCACCCGGCCGCCGATCCGCACCCCCTGCGTCCAGGCGGGCAGCGGGAGTTCGGGCAGGGTGACCAGCACGTGGGTGCCGGGGACCGGGGAGCCGAGGAAGACCGCGAAGACCAGCCGGATGCCGAGCACCAGCAGGCCGAGGCGCAGGAACGCCCCGTACGAACGCGACCAGGGCGCGTCACCGCGCCGGGCCGCGACCACGTACCCGGCGACGGCGGTGAGCAGCAGCAGGATCGCCGGGTTGGTGGTGCGGGTGGCCGCCGCGCCCAGCCCGAGCGCCCACAACCACCAGGCCCCGGGGTGCAGTTGACGGGGGCCGATGGGCGGCCGGGTGCTACGGGCGGCGGTGCTGCTCACGGTTGGTCGTCCAGGGGTGGGGACTGGCTGGGGGCGGGAGGAGGGGGTCAGGGGTGACGGCGGCGGCGCGCCTGCCAGACGGCGCCACCGGCGAGGACGGCGACCAGCGCGCCCCCGGCGATCAGCCCGACGTCCGGACCGCTGCCGTGGTCGGCGGACCGGGCGGATCCGGTGTCCGACGGGGCCGAACCCGCCGCGCCGACCTGCTCGCCGCACCCCGCCTTCGGGTAGCCGGCGATGGCGCACAGCAGGCCGCTGTTGTCGTAGCGCAGCGGTGGGGCGACGGCGGCCAGCACCTCGGCCGAGCTGGCCCGGGGCGTGACGCTGGCGCAGGCCGTGCGCTGCTCGGGCACAGCGGCGGCGGAGGAGCCGGCGTCCTCGGCGGTCCCGAAGTCCAGCACGACGGCCACCCGCTTGTGGCCCTCCTGGGCGGGCGTGGCCGCGCAGATGTCGGCGAAGCTCCCGGCGGTCCGCGGCTTCGCGGCGTCCTGCCCGCCGTCCGGGCTCAGCGCGAAGCGCCACCCGTCCACCGCGCCGTCCGGGGGGACGGCGACCGAGGCTCCCTGCTGCTGGTACGTCCAGCCGCCGCCCTCGACGCCGCGCCAGAACGACCAGTACCGGTACCCGGCCGCCTGGGCGGGCGCGGCGGAGACGAGCAGCAGCACCGCCCCGAGGAGGGGGAGGAGCACGGTGGCGAGGGCGGCCCGGGGGCGCCGGGCGGGCGCGCCGGTGCCCCGGCCCGGGAGTGCGGTGCCCCGGCCCGGGGCCGGCGTCGGGCGGGCCGAAGCGGCCCGGGCGGCCGGGGCGGGGTGGGAGTCGCGGCGCATCAGAGGTGGGTGTTGCGCTTGCGCTGGAGGCTCAGGAGGAGGCCGCCGCCGATGCCGACGAGCAGCCCGACGCCGATCAGCCAGTACTGGCCGATGCCGCCGTCCTTCTTCTTTTCCGGGGTCGCCGAAGCCGACGGGGCCGCCGCCGCGGTGGCCTTGGGCGCCGGGCCGAGGGCGGTGAGCTGTCCGGTCAGCGAGGCGGTGTCGCGGTGGGCGGCCTGGGAGACCAGCAGCAGGGTGGCGGTGGCACCGGCGTCGTTGCCGTCCTTGGTCCAGGCGGCGCCCTCCTTGGCGAGCCAGTCCACGGCGCCGGCGGCCTGCTGGGGGTGGCCGCTCTGGGTGAGGGCGAGGGCGGCCCAGGCGGTGGCGGTGTAGTCGGGCTTGGGCTCGGCGCCCGGGGTGACGAGGTTGAGGTGGTCGCCGTTCGCCGCGAGCTGGGCGGTGAGGTAGGCGCCGACGGCCTCGCCGGAGTCCGCGTGCGCGACCGGAGCCGAAGCGGCCGGGCTCGAAGCGGCAGGAGCCGAAGCGGCCGGGCTCGCCGCCGCCGCGTCGGAGGCGCAGCCGAGGGCCTTGGGCGCGGCGTCGGCGCGCGCCGAGCCGGCGACCGGCAGGTGCCCGCCGACGGCGGCGAGCGCGGCCTGGCCGCTGGCCAGGCCGTTCGGGGCGAGCGCGCCGGCCGGGTCGGCCTGGTAGGCGAAGGCGCCGCGCTGGTCGGCGGGGGCCGCGCAGCCGAGCTGGAACAGGGCGAGCCCGTCGAAGGCGGACTTGCCGGCCTTGGCGACGCCCGCCGGGTCGGTCCTGGCGGCGAACAGCGCGGTGACGGCGAGCCCGGTGGAGTTGGCGTCGCCCGGGTTGCCCGGGTTGTAGGCCCAGCTGCCGTCGGCGTTCTGGTTGGCCTTGAGCCAGGCGACGCCCTTGTCGACGGCGTCCTGGTGGCCGCCGAGGGCGATCAGGGCCTGGACGGCGACGGCGGTGGCGTTGCTGTCCTCGAACTTGGCGTCGCAGGCCGCGCCGGGCGCCCGGTAGGAGGGCCAGCCGCCGTCCTCGCACTGCTGGCCGGTGAGCCAGCCGACCGCCGAGTCGGCCGGGGTGACCTTGGCCGCCGTCAGGGCGGTGAGCGCCAGCGACTGCCGCCAGACGCCGTCGTACGTCGGGTCGCTCTTGCCGTACAGGCCGTCCGGGAGGGCGGGGGCCGGGACGTCGGCCAGGGCCGGTCCGGCGGCGAGGCCGGTGAGCAGTGCGGCGGACAGGGCGGCGGCGCCCAGGCGGGCGGCGGTCAGCATGGTGCGGGTGTGCCTTTCGGTGAGCGGTGGTGGCCCGGGCGTCGGGCCGTTCCGTAGTCCTCGACGGTGCCGGGCGGAGTGCGTCCGGGCGGGCCGCTCGTGCCTCCCCGGGTGCTCCGGCTCGTCCGGGCGGCCGAGCGCGGCGCCGGACTCACGGCTGCGGGGTCAGCGCCGGATTCGCACCGGCTTTCCCCGGGGGAGGAACGGGATGGAGTTGTGCTGCCCGTCGACTCTATCCGCCGGAGCGCGCCGGTGGTCCGGCCACTGGCAGGAACAGGTTCCAGTCCGGGCCGTGGCGGGCGGACGGCTCAGGGCAGGGTGAGCAGCCGGGCCGCGGTGTGCAGGTCGGCCCGTACCTCGGCGATCGAGGCGCGGCCGGAGAGCCAGGCGACCAGCGCCGAGTGCCAGGTGTGCTCGATCACCCGCACCGCCGCGCGCTGGCTCTCGGTGGGCGGTCCGGACTGGCCGATCGCGTCCAGGATGAGCTGTCCGGTGGCCGCGCTGACCTGGTCCACCTCGGCCCCGACCGAGCGGTCCGCGAAGGACAGCGCCCGGACCATGGCCTCGGCGAGCAGCGGTTCGCGCTGGAGCGCGTGGAAGGCCCGGGTGAGGGTGTCGGCGACCCGCGGCGCCGGTTCGGGCTCGGTCGGCGGGTGCCGCCGGATGTGCTCGTGGAGGCCCCGCAACTGCTCCAGCATCACCGCGACCAGCAGGTGCACCTTGGACGGGAAGTAGCGGTAGAGCGTGCCGAGGGCGACCTGCGCGCTCTCCGCGACCTCCCGCATCTGCACCGCCTCGTACCCGCCCCGCACCGCCAGCGCGGTGGCGGCGCGCAGGATGCGCCGGCGCCGTTCGGCCTGCCGCGCGGTCAGCGGCGGCTCTCCCGTGGTCGGGACGGACGGCGGGAGGTGCGGCGGGGCCGGCGGCGGCATCGGACGAGAGGGCGACGGCAAGGGTGCTCCCGGGCGGGCGAGAGTGGCGGCGTGCTCCACGGGGTCGGCAGGATTCGGCGTGGCGGGAATCACCAGCCCTGCCTCCTGAGGAAAAGCTACGGGCCGGTATCTTCGAGGTCTCTCATTGTTCACGTGGTCGATCACGAGTTCCCCAGCCACTGAAACCTGATCTACTTTAGCGACCGGACGACGCGTCCGGCAGCACAGACGGCAGCCAGAGAAGAGGGCCCAGGATGACCGCGCAGCCGCTGCGGATTGCCCTGCTTTCGTACCGCGGGGATCCCTTCTGCGGCGGCCAGGGCGTGTACGTACGGCACCTCTCCCGCGAGCTGGCCGCCCTGGGCCACCACGTGGACGTGATCGGCGCCCAGCCCTACCCGGTGCTGGACGAGGTCGACGGCCCCGGCTCGGTGCGCCTGGTCGAGCTGCCCAGCCTGGACCTCTACCGCGCCGACGACCCCTTCCGCACCCCGGCGCGCGACGAGTTCCGCGGCCCGGTGGACCTGCTGGAGTTCGCCACCATGCGCACCGGCGGCTTCCCCGAGCCGCTCACCTTCTCGCTGCGCGCCCGCCGCTACCTGGCCGCCCACAAGGGCCGCTACGACGTGGTGCACGACAACCAGACCCTCGGTTACGGCCTGCTGGGCCTGGCCCGGCACGGCTTCCCGCTGGTCACCACGATCCACCATCCGATCACCGTGGACCGGCAGCTGGAGCTGGCCGCCGCCACCACCCGGGCCAAGCGGCTGTCGCTGCGCCGCTGGTACGCCTTCACCCGGATGCAGCGCCGGGTCGCGGCCCGGCTGGACCACGTGATCACCGTCTCCGGCACCTCGCAGCGCGAGATCGCCGAGCACCTGGGCGCGGCGCCGGGCGCGATCTCGGTGGTGCCGATCGGCGCCGACACCCGGCTCTGGTCGCCCTCGGAGCGCGTCGGGCGGGTGCCCGGCCGGATCGTCACCACCTCCAGCGCGGACGTGCCGCTCAAGGGCCTGGTCTTCCTGGTCGAGGCGCTCGCCAAGGTCCGCACCGAGCGGGACGCCCACCTGGTGGTGGTCGGCAAGCCGCAGAAGGAGGAAGGCCCGGTGGCCGAGGCGGTGCGCCGCTTCGGGCTGGCCGAGCACATCGAGTTCCGCAGCGGGCTGACCGACCGGGAGCTGGTCGACCTCTACCGCTCGGCCGAGGTGGCCTGCGTCCCCTCGCTGTACGAGGGCTTCTCGCTGCCCGCCGCCGAGGCGATGGCCACCGGTACCCCCCTGGTCGCCACCACCGGCGGGGCGATCCCCGAGGTGGCCGGCCCGGACGGGGAGACCTGCCTGGCGGTGCCGCCGGGGGAGGCGGACGCGCTGGCCGGCGCGCTCGGCCGGCTGCTGGACGACCCGGAGCTGAGGGCCGCGCTCGGCAGGGCCGGGCGGGAGCGGGTGCTGGCCCGGTTCACCTGGGAGCGGGCCGCCGAGCTGACCGCCGAGGCGTACCGCGCGGCGATCGCCACCGGGGCCGGCGCCCGGGCCCGCTCGGGGCCGGGCTGGCGGTACGTGTCCTAGGCGCGGCCCGGTCGCCGCCCGGACGGTGACGGCGGGGCGGGCCGGCCCGACGAAGCGTGACGAAGCGTCAAGAACGCTTGGTAGCAAAAGGAATGGGAGTCCTGTAGTGCTGACCGTCGATTTCTCGCGCTTCCCGCTCGCCCCCGGCGACCGGGTGCTCGACCTGGGCTGCGGCGGGGGCCGGCACGCGTTCGAGTGCTACCGCCGCGGCGCCGACGTGGTCGCCCTCGACCAGAACGCCGAGGAGATCGCCGAGGTCAAGAAGTGGTTCGCGGCCATGGAGCAGGCCGGTGAGGCCCCCGAGGGCGCGTCGGCGGTCGCGATGGAGGGCAACGCGCTGGCGCTGCCGTTCGAGGACGAGTACTTCGACAAGATCATCATCTCCGAGGTGATGGAGCACATCCCGGACGACAAGGGCGTGCTCGACGAGATGTTCCGGGTCCTCAAGCCCGGCGGCCTGATCGCCGTCACCGTGCCGCGCTGGCTGCCGGAGAAGATCTGCTGGGCGCTGTCCGACGAGTACCACGCCAACGAGGGCGGCCACATCCGGATCTACCGGGGCGACGAACTGCTCGGCAAGCTCAAGGACGCCGGCCTGGAGCCGTACGGCACCCACCACGCCCACGCGCTGCACTCGCCGTACTGGTGGATCAAGTGCGCGGTCGGCGTCGACAACGACAAGGCGCTGCCGGTCAAGGCCTACCACCAGCTGCTGGTCTGGGACATCGTCGGCACCCCGGTGATCAGCACCCTCACCAAGGCCGCCGAGCGGGCCCTCAACCCGGTCATCGGCAAGAGCTTCGTCGCGTACGCCACCAAGCCCCACCGCGCGCCGGGCGGCTCGGCATGACCGCCGCCGTCCCCGAGGTGCTGCTGCTCGACGGGGTGCTCGACGCCGAGCAGGCCGCCGACACCGTGCGCAGCATCCTGGCCGAGCAGCGCCCCGACGGCGCCATACCCTGGTTCGCCGGCCACCACCTCGACCCCTGGGACCACACCGAGGCCGCGATGGCCCTCGACACGGCCGGCGAGCACGCCGCCGCCGAGGCCGCCTACCGCTGGCTCGCCGCCGCCCAGAACCCGGACGGCTCCTGGTACGCCGCCTACACCGACGGCGTGGTCACCGACCGGGCCAAGGAGAGCAACTTCTGCGCGTACGTCGCCGTCGGGGTCTGGCACCACCACCTCAGCACCGGGGACGACGCCTTCCTGGAGTGGATCTGGCCGGTCATCCGGCGCGCGCTGGACTTCATCGTCGCGCTGCGGCTGCCCGGCGGCCCGATCGCCTGGCGGGTCGACGAGGACGGCGCCGCCACCGGCGAGGCGCTGCTCACCGGCTCCTCCAGCATCCTGCACGCGCTGCGCTGCGGCCTGGCCATCGCCGACTACCTGGAGGAGCCGCAGCCCGACTGGGAGCTCGCGGCCGGGTGGCTGGGGCACGCCGTGGCGCACCACCCCGAGCGGTTCCTGGACAAGGACCGCTACTCGATGGACTGGTACTACCCGGTGCTCGGCACCGGCCTGCGCGGCGAGGCGGCGCTGGAGCGGATCGAGCGGGACTGGGAGCGCTTCGTCGTCCCCGGCCTCGGCGTGCGCTGCGTCAGCGACCGCCCGTGGGTGACCGGCGGGGAGAGCGCCGAGCTGGCGCTCGCGCTGTGGGCGATCGGCCAGTCCGACCGCGCGGTGGACATCCTGCGCTGGATCCAGAAGCACCTGCGGCACGAGGACGGCTCGTACTGGACCGGGTACGTCTTCGAGGACGACGCGATCTGGCCGGAGGAGCGCACCACCTGGACGGCCGGGGCGCTGCTGCTCGCGGTGGCCGCGCTCGGCGGGGACCCGGCGACGGTCGCGGTCTTCGGCGGGGAGCAGCTGCCCGCCGGTCTGGTGGTCGAGGACTGCTGCTGAGGCGGCGCCCGCGACGGCGCCCCCGAAGGGCGGGCCCGGCGAAGGAGCGGGCCCGGCGAAGGGGCGGACGTGACGAAGACGAAGGCCCGCGCACGGCGAAGGGGCGGGACCGGAGAACCGGTCCCGCCCCTTCGCACGTCCGTGGGCGGTGCGTCAGCCGCGCTGGATGCCGGAGGTGTCGGCCAGCACGCCCTGGCTGCCGTCCGGCAGCTGCGCCACCAGCGCCGCGCCGCGCTGCTCGACGGCCAGGTACCAGGTGCCCGGCACGACCTCGCCGACCGGGGCGCCGGCCGGGTTGTCCTTCGGCGCCAGCTGGCGCGGGGCCGGGACGGCGAACCAGAACGGCTGGAAGTCCGCCGCCGGGGCGGGCGCCGGCTGGGCGGCCGGGGTCGGCTGCGGGGCCGGGGCGGCGTCGTGCGGCTGGGCGGCCGCCACCTGCTGGCCGGGCTGGGGCTGGCCGGCGCCCGGGTAGCCGTAGCCGCCCTGGCCGCCGAACGCCGGCTCCTGGACCTGGGTCGGGTAGCCGTACTGGCCGGGCGCGCCCTGCTGGCCCGGGTAGCCGTACTGGCCGGGGACGGCCGCCGGGCGGTCGGCGACCAGCGGGGCCTTCAGCGCGGGCACGAGGGGGCTCGCGGCGGCCGCGCCGGCGAGCACGAGCAGCGCGAGGAAGCCGAGCCAGGCACCGAAGCCGTGGCCGATGTCGAGGCCCGGGATGTTGCTGCTGGTGCCGCCGCCCAGCGCCCAGACCGAGCTCCACAGCGCCGCCACGGCGAACGCGATGCCCCACTGGTCCAGCCGCAGGCCGAGCACCTGGCGGCTGGTGGCGGCCGGTCCCTGGAAGCGCTGCACCAGGATCAGCACGGCGGCGGCGATGCCCAGCAGGTAGACCGAGGGCAGGATGGGGAACAGGGCGGTGCTCCACGCGTTCTGCGAGGCGATGGTGCCGCCGCAGTACCGACCGGAGCAGGTCTGGTACGGCAGGAAGGAGGCGATGAAGAGCAGGACGGCCGCGCCTGCGACGGCGGCGTCTCCCCTGGTGAGAGCGCGCAGATTCACTAACGTTCCCCTCGTTGACGTGTCGTGGTCGGTGGTTCGCGCGGTCGGGCTGACCGGCCGAAACTCCCGAACGGACCAGAAGCCTAGGCCCAACCCTCCCGCCGGTGCACGGCGGGCTCGGGAACGGGGCGAATTCGTTGCAAACCGTGCGGTCCGGGCGGAACGCCGCCCACCGCGGGTGCTCGGCCCGACTCCGGTGCGGCGCTCCGGTCTTCTACTGGGCCGTCAGGAACGCGGTGAGCGCGTCGGCGATCCCCTGGGCCGCCTGCTGGCGCCACTGAGGGTCCGTCATCCGCTTGGCGTCCGCCGAGTTGCGCATGTTACCGCACTCGATGAACACCTTGGGGACGGTGGAGAGGTTGAGGCCGCCCAGGTCGGAGCGGGTGTCCAGGCCGTCCTTGGCGATGTAGTCCGCGTACGGCTCACCGGTCGCGGCGTGGAACCGGTCGCGCAGCAGGAGGCCGAGCCGGTGCGAGGGTTCGACGATCGCCGCGTTGTCCGCCTTACCGGCCACCACCCTGGCGGGCATGATGACGTGGAATCCGCTGCCGCCCGCCGGGCCGCCGTCCCCGTGCACCGAGACCACGGCGTCGGCGTGCGCGTCGGTGCCCGCGCGGGCGCGTTCGTCGATGCACGGGCCCCAGGGGCGGTCGCCGTCCTGGGTGAGCACCACCGTGGCGCCCCGGGCGGCCAGCAGGGCGCGGGCCCGGCGGGAGACGTCCAGGGTGTACTCGGCCTCGGCGTAGCCGGCGTTGGTCTCGGTGCCGGTGGTGTCGCACTCCTTGCGGGCGTTGCCGATGTCCACCTGACGGTCGATCTGGGCGGTGTGGGCGGAGTTGCCGGGGTTGTGGCCGGGGTCGAGCAGGACGGTGCGGCCGGCCAGGCTGGTCGGCCCGGCGGCGGGCGGGGGCGGGGTGGCCGCCGGGGCCGTCGTGGTGGGGGTGTCGGCCGGGGGTTCGGCGGGGGTCCCGGCCGGAGCGGGGGTGGCGTCGGCCCCGGTGGTCGGCGGTGGTGCGACGGGAGGGGTGAGGGGAGTGCCGGCGGTCCCGGCCGGGGCCGGCCGGGTGGCCGCGGTGGCCGGGGCCGCCGTGGCGCCCGCCGGGTCGGAGTGGTCGAGGGCCCGCCAGCCGAGCCAGCCCGCCGTGCAGAGCGGAACGGCCACCGCCGCCGCCGTGGTGACGCGCAGCAGGGTGGAACGGCGGGGCGGGCGAGGGGCGGAACCGGGCACTGGTCGGTCAGATCCTGTCCGAGGTGGGCGGGGTGATGCCGTAGGCGGTCGCGATCGGCTTCCACTTGGTCAGGAAGTCGGCCTTCGCCTGGGTGGCCTGCGGGTTGAGCTCGTCCGCGTGCTTCTTGTCGGCGGTGGACGGCGCCCGGCCGGAGCAGCCCTGGGCGGCGACGGCGCGCGCCCAGGCGGCGTACGCCCGGTCGACGTCCGCGGACAGCTGCCAGGCGGACCTGAGCGCGTTCACCGCGTCCGCGCCCCCCGGAAGGTCCGAGACGCTCAGGGCGGCGAGCTTGGCCAGCAGGCCGTCGCGCTGGGAGGCGCCGCTGTCGAAGACCTGCGCCGCGGCCTCGATGTCGGCCTTCGCCGGGCAGCTGCTGACCTTGGCGACGGCGTTGCTGATCGAGGCCCGGGCGTTCTCGCCGTCGGTGAGCAGGCCGTCCAGCGCCTGCGCCTGGGACTTGGCGTTGGGGCCGGGGGCGGTCGCGGTCGCGGTGGGGGCGGTGGTGGGCGTGGCCGGGGCGCTCGCGCTCGGGGCGGCGTCCGTGCCGGTGGGCGCGGGGGCGGGGGGCAGGTTCTCCCCGCCCGTCGCCGGGGCGGAGGCCGGGGCGGGGGTGGGAGCGGCCTGGGCGTCCTTGTCGCCGTTGCCGCGGGCGGCGAACAGCAGGCCGCCGCCGATCGCCAGCACCAGGAGCAGGGCGAAGCCGATCAGCAGCGGGGTCCGGCGGTTGGCCGGGCGGTCCTCGTCGTCCTCCCCGCGGCCGGTCGGATGGTCGGGCTGGGCACCGTACGGGGGCTGCGGCGGGGCGGCGGGCGGCTGCGGGTAGCCGTAGCCGGGGGCCGGCGGGCCCGGGTGGGAGGGGAACGGCGGGGCGGCCGGGGGCGGCGGGGGCGCGACGGGGGACAGCCGGGCGGTCGGCGGGTCGTAGCCGGGAGCGTCGGCGAGGTACGGGCGGGCGCCCAGCGGAGGCCCCTGGTCGCCGACGGCGCCGGGCGCGGGCGGCTGGGCCGTGGAGGGCTGGGGCGCGGGCGGCTGGGCCGTGGAGGAGTGGAGCACGGACGGCTGCGGCGCGGCGGGGGCCTCGGCCCGCTCGGCATCGGGCCGGCCGTCGGCAGGGCGCTGCGGGCCGCGCACCCAGCCGCCGGCGCCGCCGCGCGCGGTGGGGTCCCAGACCGCCGGAGCGCTGTTCTGCTGGTCCGTCATGTCGCTGCTGGCCCCCACCGTCCGCCGATGCTCTGCCTGGTGCTGCGGGCCACGGTACCGTTCGAACCCCCGCTCGACAGCCCCGGCACGGCGTCGGGGCGTCGGCCTTCGGCACCGTCGCGGGGCCGCGGCAGGGGCGGACTACCGGGCGGCGCGGCGCAGCACGCGCAGGGAGCCGGTCACCGAGACCTCCTCGAAGCCCTCGTCGAGCGCCCGCAGGTACACCCGGTACGGAGCCTGGCCGCCGTCCGCCGGGTCCGGGAAGACGTCGTGCACCACCAGCAGGCCCTCCGGCGCCAGGTGCGGCACCCAGCCCTCGTAGTCGCCGCTCGCGTGCTCGTCGGTGTGGCCGCCGTCGATGAACACCAGGCCCAGCGGGCGCCCCCAGAGCGCGGCGATCCGCGGCGAGCGGCCGACCAGCGCCACCACGTGCTCCTCCAGCCCGGCGGCGTGCAGGGTGCGGCGGAAGCGCGGCAGGGTGTCCATCAGCCCGACCTCGGGGTCGACCAGGCTCGGGTCGTGGTACTCCCAGCCGGGCTGCTGCTCCTCCGAGCCGCGGTGGTGGTCGACGGTCAGCGCGACCGTCCCGGCCTCCCGGGCCGCCGCCGCGAGCAGGATCGCCGAGCGGCCGCAGTAGGTGCCGATCTCCAGCACCGGGAGCCCGGTGGTGCGGGCCGCCGTCAGCGCCGCCGCGTACAGCGCGAGCCCCTCGTCCGGCGGCATGAACCCGGTGGCCGACTCGAACGCCGCCAGCACCTCGGGCGCCGGGGCTGCGGCCCTCTCCAGCAGGTCGGACATGCGGTGCTCCTCGGGGCAGGGTGTGGGCCGACGTGCACGGACCCTACTCGACGGTAGCGGGCCCGGCCGCGCCGGGGATCCCGGGCGCCCCGTGCGGGGTGGAACGCGTTCTAGTCGGGGGTCGCCGCCCGTGCCAGAATCGGCGCGACCGCCGATCCGAGGCACACCAGGCACCCCGGGAGCAGCACCATGCGCGCAGCCGTCCTGCACAAGACCGGCCAGGAGACCCTCGACGTCCGCGAGGACGTGACGGCGATCGGCTTCGGCCCGGGCACCGTACGGGTCCGGATGCGCGCCGCCAGCCTCTGCCACTCGGACCTCTCCGCGATGAGCGGCGTGCTGCCCCAGCCCGCGCCGTTCGTCCCCGGGCACGAGGGCGCCGGCGACGTGGTGGAGGTCGGCGAGGACGTCACCGGCGTCTCCGTCGGCGACCGGGTGGTGCTCTGCTGGATGGCCCCGTGCGGCCGCTGCGACCACTGCGTGCGCGACCGGGGCCACCTGTGCGTCGCCAGCCTGCGCGGTCTCGGCGCCCCGGGCTTCCGGATCGCCGAGGGCGGGCTGAGCGCCTCCGGCTTCTACGGCACCGGGGCCTTCGCCGAGGAGGTCGTGGTCGCGGCGAACGCCGTCATCAAGGTGCCCGCCGACCTCCCGTACGAGGCCGCCGCGCTGATCGGCTGCGGGGTGACCACCGGCATCGGCGCCGCCGTCAACACCGCCCGGGTCGAGCCCGGCGCCAGCGTCGCGGTGATCGGGGCGGGCGGGGTCGGCGTGGCCACCGTGCAGGGCGCCCGGGTCTGCGGCGCCGCACGGATCACCGTCGTCGACCCGGTGGCCTCGCGCCGCGAGCGCGCCCTGGCCTTCGGCGCCACCGAGGCGCTCGCCCCCGAGGAGCTGAAGGCGGCCGCCAGGCAGCTGCCCGGCGGCGGCTTCGACTACGTCTTCGAGGCGGTCGGCCGCGCGGCCACCGTCCGGGCCGGCTACGAGGCGGCCCGGCGCGGCGGCGCGGTGGTGGTGATCGGCGCGGGCGCGCAGGACGACCTCGCGGGGTTCACCATGGGCGAGCTGTTCTTCAACGAGAAGCGCCTGCTGCCCTCGCTGTACGGCGGGGCGACGGTCGCGCGCACCATCGGGCTGGTCGTGGACCTCTGGCGGGCCGGGCGGATCGACCTCGACGGCATGGTCACCCACCGGGTGGGGCTCGCGGAGGTCAACGAGGCGCTCGCCCAGATGCGCGGCGGGGAGGCGCTGCGGACGGTCGTGACGATGGGCTGAGGCGACTCGACCGCACGGACGGACGGCGAGGGCCCGTGGGGAGGGAAAGGTGCTCCTCCCACGGGCCCTCGGGGTCGTGCCGGTGGGGTCAGCCCCGCGCTCCGGCCGCGCGGTGGCGGCCGTGGGGGTCGGTCTCCGGGCTGTCGTCGGCGGCGGAGCCGCCGCGGTGGCGGCCGTGCGCGGCGGTGTCCTTGGCCGTCTTCTCGTCGGCGTCGGTCCCGGTAACCGCGGGGCCGGTGGTGTCGGTGAGGGTGTCGGACATGAGAATCGTCTTTTCCGTGCGGAGGGTGCAGGTCATCGGCGCCCGGCCGGCGCGGTCGGCGCGCGGTCCGGTCCCCGATCGGGCGCTCGGTACGCGCCCGTAGCCGGTGATCGCGGCCCGCCCCGGCCACCGTGGCGGCTGGGACGGACGAGATCCTATGCGAGAACCCGACGCGCGTCCTGTGCTGGTCCGGGGCGTCGGAACGGGCCGGCGGCCGACCGGCTCGCGGCACGCCGGGGCGGCACTCGGCGACCGCCGGGCCGGCCCGCCGGCCGCCCGCGCGCCGCCCGGCGAAGGCGCCCGGTCCGTGCCCGGGGCGCGGCGAGTTCACCCGGATCGCCCAGCGTGCCGCGGGGTTCGACCCGGTCGGCTCGGTGGACCGCCCAACCCGGACCGCTCAGCCCGGACCGCTCAGCCCGGTCGGCCGGTCCGCAGGAAGCCGGCCAGCAGCTCGTGCAGCACGGCGGCGCCCTCGTCCGCGAGCACCTCGTGCCCGGAGCCGACCGCCTCGACGTACCGGAAGTCCTCGCCCTCGACCCGGCCGATCCGCAGCAACTCGTGCCGCAGCGCCCGGGACTGGCTCACCGGCACCACCTCGTCCCGGCTGCCGTGCACCACCAGCAGCGGCGCGGTCAGCCGGTGCGCCAGCTGCATGAGGTCGCGCGGTCCACGGGCGTCGGCGATCGGCTCGCCGCCGCCCAGCCGGGTGGTCAACGCCCGGACCGGCGGCGCCGCTTCGGCCAGCAGCCGGGCGCCGGACAGGAACGGCGCGACCACCGCGCAGCGGGAGACCTGCTCGGCCGGCGCGTGCGCGGCCGCCAGCAGCGCCAGGAAGGCGCCGTAGCTGACCCCGAAGAGGGCCGGCGGCTCCAGACCGAGCGCGGCGCGCTGGCCGGCGATGCCGTCCAGCAGGTACAGCACGTCGTCCAGGTCGGGCCCGCCCCAGGCGCCCCGGATGGCCAGTGCGTGCGCCACGCCGTAGCCGGTGGAGCCGCGCTGGTTCGGCGCCACCACCGCCAGGCCCTCGGCGGCCATCCGCTGGAGCGCCGGGTCGAACTCCAGCCGCCAGGCGTCCGCCGGGCCGCCGTGCAGCGCCAGCACCAGGTGCGGGCTGCTCAGCCAGGCGTCCCCGCCGTACACCACGGCCTCCAACGGCCCTGCCGGGCCCGCCAGTTCGAGGCTCTGCGCGGGCTGCCAGCGGCCCCCGTCGCCGGGCGGGGTGCTGCCGTCGAGCCGCCAGCCGGCCGGCTCGGCGCTGACCGGGCGCACCCCGCCGGGTTGCCAGGGCGGCCCGGCGTTCTGCCACGGACCGGGCAACCCCGAGGCCAGCGGGGCGAGTTGGAGCGGAAGCGGCGCCGGACCGGAGGCGGGCGGGAGCGGGCCGTGCGCCAGCAGCGCGTCCACGTCCAGGGTCGCCAGCGCCGCCGGGTGGTCGGGCGAGGAGTACGGAAGCCGCAGCCCCGCCCCGCCCCAGTGCCCGACGGTGCCGAGCCTCCCGGGCGGCACCGGCAGCGGATCCAGCCGCCCGGCCGACGGCCGCCACAGCGCGAGCGCGGAGCCGGCGCCGCGGTCGATCTGCACCGCGACCCGGGGGCCGTCCGCCCCGGTGCGCAGCGCGACCGGCCGCAGGGGCAGGCCCGCGACGTGCAGGCACTCCGGGAACCGCAGCGGCTTGCCGGTACCGAGGACTCCCCAGCCGAGCCGGTCGGAACCGGGCGCGTCGCTGCGCACCATGGCGAACCGGGTGTCCGGGTCGAACAGCACCAGCCGGTCGTTGCTCCGCGGGCCGATCTCCAGCAGCGGGGTGGTGCGGTCGCCGCCGCGCAGGTCGAGCACCACGCTGCGGATCAGGCCCGCGTTCACCCGGTCCAGGGCGAGCAGCGTGCCGGTGCGGTCCAGCCAGGTGCCGCCGCCGTGCAGGCCCGGGATCTCGGCGACCCGTTCGGGCTCGCTGCCGTCCGTCCGCACCAGCCAGGCGGTGGTCGCCGGGCGGGTGTCGCTGCCGAGCGCGACCGCCACCGGCGTGCGGGGGCCGGCCCCGGCCGCCGCCGGGAGCGGCAGCAGGCGCAGTCCGGTCATCCGGACCGACCCCAACGGCTCCTCCACGGTGGCGTTCTCCCCGGGGGAGCCGGGGGAGCCGGAGGAGAGGCGGACCAGGTCGTGCCGTTCGCCGTCGTGCCGGCAGATCAGCACCGAGCCGTCCGGCAGGGCGACCAGCTGGGAGCGCGGGCTCTCCGGGCGGTTGCCGGACAGCGGCAGCGCGGTCGGGACGGCCGGCCCGCCGTCCTGCGGCAGCCGCCAACTCTCCGCGTACCAGCCGCTGTCGGCGCAGGAGGCCAGGCAGGCGGCGTGGCTGCCGTCGGCGGCGAAGGTGAAGCCGGCCCGGCGCAGGGCCCGGGTCGCGGTCCGGGTGGCCACGTTCACGCGCCGCTCACCCCGCCCGCGGCGCACGGGAGCGGCCGTACGGCCGGTGGCACCGGGGCCTGCCGTACGCCCAGCGAGTCGCGGGCCCGGGCCACTTCCCAGCGGTCCTCCGGCCGCTCGGCCCGCAGCCCGAGGACCGCCGGCGCCAGCCGCCGGGCCGTCCCGCCGGTGCGGGCCGCGAGGGCGAGCCAGCGGCCGAGCCGTTCGGCGACCGGGCGGGCCCGCGGAAGGCCCTCCGGCAGCAGTGGGTGGTGCCCGGTGGCCAGCAGGAAGAGCAGACCGCCGAGGGCGTACCGGTCGACGGCCGGGTCGGCGGCGCGGTCGCGCACCAGGGCGAGCCGGCCGGGCCCGTGTTCGGGGGCGCGGTAGCCGGGGGCGACGGCCGGGCCCGCACACGCGGAGCCGGCCCACCGCAGCGTGCCGTCCGGGTGGACCAGGACGGTGTCGGGGCAGAGGCGGCCCAGGACCAGCCCCCGGGCGTGCGCCCGCTCGACGAGGTCGAGCAGTCCGTGCGCCACCGGCCCGGCCTGCTCCCAGTCGACGCCGGGGCCGCCGTCGCGCCGCAGTCGTACGGCCGTCCAATCGCCCAACGGCTGTCCGGTGATTCGTTCCTGCACCAGGGGGACGGGCTCGTCCCGACCGACCAGGCGGAGGGCGCCGGGCGTCGGCCCCCGGCTCGGCGGTGACGCGGACGGCTTGGCCGGGTACCGGAAGCCACCGGCGGTGACCTGCCCGTCACCGCGGCCTCCCAGGCCTCCGGCGCCGGCCGGTGCCGCCCGCGTCACCCCGGGGCGCGGACCGGCCACATCCGGTCCGCGCCCCGTCGGCACCCCGCCCGCAGCAGCACGCAGCGATGTGTCCGACCCCATGCGCCTTCACATCCCTTCGACTGTTGCCGCCCCGGTGGCTGCTCCTCCAGGGGCGATGAGGACGAGGCCCCTCGACCGGCGGAGCCCGGGCCGCCCTCGATCGGCGTCCTCGACCGACGCCTGCCGGCCGGCGGATCCGGGCCCGCGCCGTGGGGTGCCCGCCCGGCCCTCCTCGCGGGGCCTCGGGGCAACTCCCGTTCGCAGGAGTGAAGTTAGTTTCGAGAAAACCGGCGACTCAACAGAGATCCGGTCACTTCACTCGTAAGGGTGATCAAGGCGTGGTTTCGCATCCGTGCCAGAACCCGGCTGTGAGTAACGGATGCCCGGCGCGCGAGCACGTACTTGAGCGCACGGAGCCCGTCGAGCGCCTGCTGTCGCGGATTGACGCGCACCCGTGCGCCCACGACACCCGCGTCCGAACGGCCTCGACCGCCGCCCCCGCCCGTCCGCGAAACGGCCGAGGCCCGACCGCCCCCGTGCGCACGGTAGTCTCGACAGGTGCCGAAACTGTCCGACGTCATCACCGCGCTCGAAGAGGTCTACCCGCCGCAGTGGGCGGAGTCCTGGGACGCCGTCGGCCTGGTCTGCGGAGACCCTCAGGCCGAGGTCAACCGCGTGCTGTTCGCCGTCGACCCCGTCCAGGCGGTCGTCGACGAGGCCGTGGAGTGGGGCGCCGACCTCGTGGTCACCCACCACCCCCTCTACCTGCGCGGCACCACCAGCGTCGCCGCCACCGGCTTCAAGGGCCGGGTGGTGCACACGCTGATCACCAACGGCATCGCCCTGCACGTCGCCCACACCAACGCCGACCACGCCGACCCGGGCGTCTCGGACGCGCTCGCCGAGGCCGTCGGCCTGCGGGTCACCGGCCCGCTGGTGGCGGACCCGAGCGACCCGCGGGGCCGCCGCGGCAGCGGCCGGATCGGCCTGCTGGAGCCCCCGCTGACCCTGGCCGCCTTCGCCGCCCAGGTCGCGAAGGGCCTGCCCGCTACCGCCGCCGGCGTGCGCGTCTCCGGCGACCCGGACCGGCTGGTCAGCCGGGTCGCGGTGTGCGGCGGTTCGGGCGACAGCTTCCTCGCCGACGTCCGGGCGGCCGGCGTGGACGCCTACCTGACGGCCGACCTGCGCCACCACCCGGCCTCCGAGGCCACCGAGGCGGCGCACGTCGCGCTGCTCGACGCCGCCCACTGGGCCACCGAGTGGCCCTGGCTCACCCTGGCCGAGCGGGCCCTGCTGGCCGCCGCCGACGGGCGCGGCTGGGCCGTGGAGACCAAGGTCTCCCACCGGGTCACCGACCCGTGGACCGCGCACGCCCCCATGTCCTTCACCGCCTGACCCGATTCACAGGAGCTCTCCGCTTGAACGCCGCGCCCGCCGACCAGATCCGCCTGCTCGACCTCCAGGCCATCGACTCGAAGCTCGACCAGCTGGCCCACCGGCGCCGGAGCCTGCCCGAGCACGCCGAGATCGACAAGGCCACCGCCGACCACACCGCGCTCAAGGACCTCGTCGTCGCCGCCGAGGCCCAGAAGGGCGACACCGCCCGCGAGCTGACCAAGGCCGAGCAGGACGTCGAGCAGGTCCGCGCCCGTGCCGACCGCAACCAGCAGCGCCTGGACTCCGGCGCGATCACCTCGCCGAAGGACCTGGAGAACCTCCAGCACGAGATCGGCTCGCTCGCCAAGCGCCAGGCCGACCTGGAGGAGGTCGTGCTGGAGATCATGGAGCGCCAGGAGAGCGCCACCACCCGGGTCGAGGAGCTGTCCGCCCGCCTGGAGCACTCCACCGTCGTGCTCAAGGAGGCCGAGGCCCGCCGCGACGCCTCCTTCGCCGAGATCGACGCCGAGGCCGACAAGGTCAGGCGCGACCGCGAGACCGTCGCCGCCGTCATCCCGGCCGACCTGCTGAAGCTCTACACCAAGCTGCGCGAGACCCAGGGCGGCGTCGGCGCGGCCCGCCTCTACCAGCGCCGCTGCGAGGGCTGCCGCACCGAGTTCTCGATCACCGAGCTGAACGCCATCAAGGCCGAGCCGGCTGACAAGGTGGTCCGCTGCGAGAACTGCTCGCGGATCCTGGTCCGCACCGCCGACTCGGGCGCCTGAGCCGGTGGCGGCGCGCTTCGTCGTCGAAGCCGACGGCGGGTCCCGGGGCAACCCGGGGCCGGCCGGCTACGGCGCGGTGGTCCGCGACGGGGACACCGGGCAGATCATCGCCGAGGCCGCCGGGTACATCGGCCACGCCACCAACAACGTGGCCGAGTACAAGGGCCTGATCGCCGGGCTGAACGCCGCCCGCGAGCTGGACCCGGACGCCTCGGTGGACGTCCGGATGGACTCCAAGCTGGTCGTCGAGCAGATGTCCGGGCGCTGGAAGATCAAGCACCCCGACATGCAGCCGCTCGCGGCCGAGGCGCGCTCCGTCTTCCCGCGCGGCCGGGTCGCGTACACCTGGATCCCGCGCGAGCGGAACAAGGACGCCGACCGGCTGGCCAACGAGGCGATGGACGCGGGCAAGGCCGGGCGCCAGTGGGAGCCCCGCGCGACCGCCGCCGCCCCCGTCACCGCCGCCCCCGTCGCCTCCGAGCCGCCGGCGGAGAGCGCCGCCCCCACGGCCGGCTGGGCCGCGCCCGCCGACCTCGGAACCCCCACCACCTTCGTCCTGCTGCGCCACGGCGAGACCCCGCTCACCCCGGAGAAGCGTTTCTCCGGCAGCGGCGGCAGCGACCCGGAGCTCTCCGACAAGGGCCGCTGGCAGGCCGAGCGGGCCGCCGAGGCCCTCGCCGCGCGCGGCAGCGTCCAGGCGGTCGTCGCCTCCCCGATGCGCCGCACCCGGCAGACCGCCGAGACCGTCGCCGCCCGGCTCGGCCTGGAGGTCCGGTACGAGGACGGGCTGCGCGAGGTCGACTTCGGCGCCTGGGAGGGCCTGACCTTCGCCGAGGTCCGGGAGCGCCACCCGGACGACCTGACCGCCTGGCTCGGCTCCGCCAAGGCAAGGCCGACCGGCGGCGGCGAGAGCTTCACCACCCTGACCCACCGGGCCGGCGCCGCCCGGGACAGGATCCTCGCCCGGTACCCGGGGAAGACCGTGCTGGTGGTCTCGCACGTCAGCCCGATCAAGACCCTGGTCCGGCTGGCGCTCGGCGCCCCGCCGGACTCGATGTACCGGATGGAGCTGTCCGCCGCCTCGATCTGCGCCGTCCAGTACTACGCGGACGGCAACGCCTCCGTGCGGCTGCTCAACGACACCTCGCACCTGCGCTGACCCCGACCGGGGCGCGCCGGCCTCAGTGCACCTCGGTGACCACCACGTCCAGCTGCCACGGCTTGCGGGCGGTGCCCCGCGCCGCGAGCTCGACGCGGTGGCCCAGCTCCAGCAGCGCGTCCATCAGCTCGCCGGGGGTCTTCGGCTCGGCCCCGGCCGTCAGCAGGTCCCGGACGAGCCGCCCCTTGGTCGCCTTGTTGAAGTGGCTGACCACGCTGCGCCCGCCGTTCCGCTCCTGGAGCACCCGCACGGTCGCGGTCCGCGAGGCCACCTCGCCGGCCGGCTTCCAGGCCGCCGCGTAGGCGGAGCTGCGCAGGTCCAGCACCAGCCCGTCCGCGACCTCCGGGAGCACGGAGGCCATCGCGCCCCGCCAGTACGCCCCGAGCGCCCCCGGCCCGGGGAGCTTGACGCCCATCGAGCAGCGGTAGGAGGGAATTCGGTCGGAGATCCGCACGGCGCCCCAGAGGCCGGAGAAGACCAGCAGCGAGCGCTCGGCCCGGTCGTACGCGGCGGCGTCCAGCGTGGCCAGACCGAGGTTGTCGAACAGCACCCCGGTGTACACCTCGCCCGCCGGGCGGGCACCGGCCGTCGGCAGCCCGGCGTTCTTGGCGATCTCGCCGCGCAGGCCGGGGGAGAGGCCGAGTACCTCGGCGGCGGTGTCCTCGTCGCCCCGGCACAGGCCCACCAGCGCCTCCAGCACCGCACCGCGCGCCGCCGTCAGCCCGGGAAGCGACAGCCCGTCCAGCGCCACCGGCGCGCCGTCCCCGGACGCGGCCTTGCCCTCGGACGGCGGCAACAGCACCAGCACAGCGGACTCCTCGACGGTTTGCGGCGGACGAACCACGCCACCCTACTGCGGGCGCCGCCCCGCCCCCGCCCCCGCGACCACCGCGGCCCCGGCCCCCAGGGCCGCGCACAGCGGCGAGTAGTAGCGCGCGTTCAGCCGCCGGAAGCGCTCCGAGCGCCCGCTCGCCCGCCCGAACACCACCGGCCCGGCCACCCCGCGCGCCAGCAGCACCCCCGCCACCGCCCGCACCCCGGCCCGCCGCAGGCGCCCCGGCCCCACCGCCGGCAGCACCCCGGCCTCCGCCCCCACCAGGTAGGCCCCGGCCCCCAGCGCCCCCGCCACCGCGAGGCAGGCCCCCGCCGGCGGCACGCCCTCGCCCGTCCCCACCACGGCGTCCGCGAACTCCTCCGGCGTCCGCAGCGGCCACGGCGTCACCGCCCACACCGCGTGCAGCGCCCCGGTCGCGCCGAGCACCCCCGCCACCACGCCCCCGGCCACCCGCACGGCAACACCGCTCATCGCCCGACCCCCTCCATCCGCCGCCACTTCCCCACCGTACGAGCCCTTACGGCGGACGGGCCCGCCACCCGGACGGGCCGTCCGCCCACCCCGGCCGGGCCCGTGGTGGGAGGATCGGTCCGTGCCCGATCCCCAGTCGTCCGCCCCCGGACCGCGCCGCCGCCTGCTCGTCCTGGCGATCTGCTGCCTGAGCCTGTTCATCGTCGGCCTCGACAACACCGTGGTGAACATCGCCCTGCCGGTGATCCAGCGGGACCTGGACGCCCCGGCCTCCGGCCTCCAGTGGATCATCGACGCCTACACCCTGGTGCTGGCCTCGCTGCTGATGCTGTTCGGCTCGGTGGCCGACCGCTTCGGCCGCCGCCGGGTGTTCCAGACCGGCCTGGTCTGCTTCGCGCTCGGCTCGCTGCTGTGCAGCCAGGCGCCGAGCCTGGGCTGGCTGGTGGCCTTCCGGGCGCTCCAGGCGGTGGGCGGCTCGATGCTCAACCCGGTGGCGATGTCGATCATCACCAACACCTTCACCGACCCGAAGGAGCGGGCCCGGGCGATCGGCGTCTGGGGCGGGGTGGTCGGCATCTCGATGGCGCTCGGCCCGCTGCTCGGCGGCTTCCTGGTGGACGGCGCGGGCTGGCCCTCGATCTTCCTGATCAACGTCCCGGTGGCGCTCGCCGCCATCGCGCTGACCGCCCGCTACGTCCCGGAGTCCCGCGCGCCCCGCCCGCGCCGGCTGGACCCGGTGGGGCAGCTGCTGATGATCGTGCTGCTCGGCTGCGGCACCGCCGCGATCATCGAGGGGCCGGGCAACGGCTGGACCTCCCCGCTGATCCTCGCCCTGGCCGCCGCCGCGGCGGTCGCGCTGGCCGTCTTCCCGCTCTGGGAGCGGCGGGTGGCCGAGCCGCTGGTGGACCCGCGGTTCTTCGCCAGCGCGCCGTTCACCGGCGCCGCCGTCACCGCGGTCTGCGCCTTCGCCGCCCTCGGTGGCTTCCTCTTCCTCAGCACCCTCTACCTCCAGGAGGTCCGGCACTACAGCCCGGTCGAGGCCGGCCTGTGGACGCTGCCGATGGCCGGGATGATGCTGGTCTGCGCGCCGCTGTCCGGGCGGATCGTCGGCAGCCGGGGCCCGCGGGTGCCGCTGGTGGCGGCCGGGCTCGGCATCGCCGCCAGCGGGCTGCTGCTCACCCGGCTCGCCGCCGACTCCCCGGCGGCGCTGCTGCTGGCCGCGTACGCGCTGTTCGGCTTCGGCTTCGGCATGGTCAACGCGCCGATCACCAACGCCGCGGTGTCCGGCATGCCGCGCGCCCAGGCGGGCGTGGCGGCCGCGGTGGCCTCGACCAGCCGTCAGATCGGCCAGTCGCTGGGCGTGGCGGTGATCGGCACGGTCGTCACCTCGGCCGTGGCCGGCCCGGTCGCGACCGGGTTCGCCCCGGCCAGCCACGTGGGCTGGTGGATCCTGGCCGGCCTCGGCGGCGCCGTCCTGGCCCTGGGCCTGGCCACCACCACCGCCCGGGCGGGCGCCTCGGCGGCCCGGGTCGCCGCCCGCCTGGGCTCCGAGGTGCCGGCCGCCCGGTCCGGTGTACGGGAGGCACCGCCCGAGCGGCTACGATGACCACTACGGCGGAAGAGTCGGCCGGGCGGTCGCGACGGGTCCCAGACCCGCCGAGGAACGTCCGGGCTCCACAGAGCAGGGTGGTGGGTAACGCCCACCCGGGGTGACCCGCGGGACAGTGCCACAGAAAACAGACCGCCCACCGCTTTTCGTGGTGGGTAAGGGTGAAACGGTGGTGTAAGAGACCACCAGCGACCGGGGTGACCCGGCCGGCTAGGTAAACCCCACCTGGAGCAAGGTCAAGATCGGTGCCCTCGGGCACCGTGCGCGGACGTTCGAGGGCTGCTCGCCCGAGTCCGCGGGTGGACCGCACGAGGCTGCCGGCAACGGCAGTCCTAGATGGATGGCCGCCTCCCCGGGCCGCGCGAGCAGCCCGGGAGACAGAACCCGGCGTACAGGCCGACTCTTCCGCCCCCTCTCCTTCCCCGCCCGTCCGGGCGGGCGGCCCGCGCTACGCGGGGCGGGCGCCGACGGCGTCGCGGACCTGGTCGCCGAGGCCGCCGTTGACACGGGCGCAGTGGGCGCAGCAGAAGAACCTGCCGGCCACCTCGACGCCGTGCCCGACGATCCGCACGTCGCACTGCTCGCAGCGCGGGGCGAGCTTCTCCATCGCGCACTCGAAGCTGTCGAAGGTGTACGTGTCGCCGGTGACCGTCCTGATCTCGAAGGCCAGCCAGTAGTCGTTGCCGCAGGTGACGCAGATGGCCATGGCGGCCGTCTCCTTCCGGTGGGGCCGGCGGCCAGGGGTGGCCGCGCGGTCACCTCCAGTCTTGGAGGCTTCCGGGGAGTCGGCCACTCGGCAGTCGTCAGGCGGAGCGGGCGGAGAGCTCCTCCAGGGCCCGGACGGCGCGGTCGGCGTCGTCGGCGGCGACGAACAGGTGGTCGTGGTGGAAGCCGGCCACCACGTTGCAGCCGATGCCCTCCTCGGCGAGCCGGCCGGAGACGGCGGCGGTGAGGCCGACGGCCTCCAGGGCCGAGTGGATCCGCAGGGTGATCCAGGCCGCGACGTACTCGTAGCGCAGCCCGAGCGCGTCCGCCTCCTCCTGGGTGACCACCACCGTCACCCCCTCGGGCTCGGCGACGGTCACCACCGGCCGCATGCCGGCGGGCACCCGCGTGGGGAGCGTGCAGTATACGTATCGCCCAGGGTTGAGCCGCGGGCTCATCCCGCGCAGCAGCGTCGCAAGGTCTCGTTCTGCGGCCATGGCCGCCACCGTAGCGGCTGCGCGGGGGTCGGCGCCGGTTCACGGCGTGTCGGATTCCGTTGACGAGCGACTGTCACCGATATATCGTCGAACTATCGAGACAGTGACTCGACTGTTTCGTCGAACCTCATGGATTCCAGGAGGTGGGCGCGATGCGCTCAGAACGTCAGGACGGGCGATTCCGTTGGGAGGGGCCGCGCGGCGCGGGCCGGCGCCGGGGTCCGGGGCCGGGCCCGGAGTTCCGGGGGATGCCCGGAGCGGGTGCCGAGGGCCGGGAGGCGTTCGGCGGGTTCGGCCCGCCGTTCGGCGGTGGCGGCCCCGGCCGGCCGATGGGCGGCCCGTACGGGCACGGCTTCGGCGGGCACGGCGGCCGGCGCGGCGGTCCGCACGGGCGGCGCGGCGGGCGGGCCCGGCGCGGTGACGTCCGGGCCTCGCTGCTGGCGCTGCTCAAGGAGCGGCCGATGCACGGCTACGAGATGATCGCCGAGATCGCCGAGCGGACCGGCGGGGCCTGGCGGCCCAGCCCGGGGTCGATCTACCCCAACCTCCAACTGCTGGAGGAGGAGGGCCTGATCACCGCGGAGGAGGTCGGCGGCAAGCGGCTGGTCTCGCTCACCGAGGCGGGCCGGGCCGAGGCCGACGCCGGACCGGCCGAGCCGTGGGCGGAGGCCGGCCGGGAGGTCGACTGGGAGGCCGTCCAGGAGGTCGGGCAGGCGCTCGCCGCCGTCGACCAGGCGATCCGCCAGGTCATGGCCACCGGCACCCCGGCCCAGCGCACCAAGGGCCTGGCGGTGCTGACCGAGGCCCGCAAGAAGCTGTACCTGATCCTCGCCGAGGACGACTGACCGGGCCGGTCGCGGGCGGCGGTGCTCAGGGGTGGACCGCGAACAGCGCCAGGCACACCAGCAGCAGCACCGCCCAGCCGGACCAGAGCCAGGCGTCCGGGCCGATCACCACCGTGTAGACGCAGACCGCCGCGAGCAGGACCGCCGTCACCCCGGCGACCTGCCGGTTGTGGTGGGCGACCGCCCCGGAGCGGCCGCGCCGGGGCCGTACCGTCCTCGCCATGCCGACCTCCCGGGTTCGCGGGGCGGGGAAACCGCCGGAGGGGGCGGCCGTCAGCCGGAGGCCGCCTCGTCGTACTCGTAGCGCCAGAACCAGCTGAGGCCCCGAACCTGCTTGCTGCGGACGTACACCAGTGTGCGCGCGGGTACCCCGTCGTGCGCGGGGACCGGGACCTTGTACTTCTTGGGCACGCCGAGCATCGGGCCCAGCGGGACGGGGAGGACCCGTCCGTCCAGGGGGCCGCCGACGAATGCGGTGTCCGCGCTCTTCATCCCCCCAGGGTCTCACCTCCGAGGGGCGCCCGGGACCGGCCCCGGGCGGGGAGCCGGTGGCCCGGGCCTCCGCGCCCGCGGGCGGCGCCGCGAGTGTGACCGGAGAGGCACCGCCCCCCGGTCATCCGGAGGCCCTCCGCACCCTTATCCTTCCTGTTACGCCCTCGGGGTCCACCCGGGTCAGCGGGCCCGTACGGGCCGGGCGAGGCGCGAATCCGCGTGCCCTCCGGCCGATTTGGCGCGGACAGCGTGCTGCCGCGACTGCGTACCGTGACCCGGGCGTCGGCCGTCCGGTGACCCCGGGCCACGGCCGACAGGGCGCGGACGTCAGGGCCGAGCACCCCGGGAAGCAGTCGGGGGCGCCGTGCGTTGCGTCGAGTGGTACGTCGAACGCTGTGTCGCACCAGGCACGGCAGTTGCGCGGAAGGGGCCCGATGGAAGCCGGCAGCAGGTGGACGACCTGGTGGCAGAAGCGTGATCGTCAGCGGGCGGGGGGCGTGGACGGTCCGGCCGCCGGACTCGATCAGCTGCTCGGCGCGGTGCGCGCCGGATTCCCGCTCGCGCCCGCCGCCCACCCGGCCGGCTACCGGTGTTCCTGTGACCGGGTGGCCTGTCCGGCCCCGGCCCAGCACCCGGTCTCCTTCGCCTGGCAGACCCAGGCCACCACCGACACCGAGCAGCTCTCCCGCTGGCTCGCCCGGGACCCGGAGGCCAACTTCGTCACCGCCACCGGCCGGGTGCACGACGTGCTGGACGTCCCGGCGGAGGCCGGACGGCTGGCGCTGGAGCGGCTGACGGCGCTGGGCGTCGAGGGCCCGGTCGCCGCCGTCGGCGAGGACCGCTACCTGTTCTTCACCGCCACCCGCGGCACCCCGCAGGACGAGGACGAGTGGTGGCCCAGCGCGCTCGACTCCACGCCGGACACCATGTCCGAGCACCCCGGCCTGCGCTGGCACTGCCGCGGCTCGTACACCCTGCTGCCGCCGGCCGCGCTGCCGGACGGCTCCCGGGTGCGGTGGCTGCGCGGGCCCGAGCAGCCGCTGCCGGACCCGCTGCGCGTCCTGGACGTGCTCACCGACGCCTGCACCGAGGTGGGTGCCGTCGCCGAGGAGCAGTGGCTGATCGGCTGACGGCACCCGGGCGCGCGACGCCCTCGCGGCGCCGCGCCGTCACGGCAGGGTGAGGATCTCCGCGCCGTCCGCCGTGACCACCAGGGTGTGCTCGAACTGGGCGGTGCGCTTGCGGTCCTTGGTGACGACCGTCCAGCCGTCCGGCCAGATCTCGTAGTCGTAGGTGCCCAGGGTGAGCATCGGCTCGATGGTGAAGGTCATGCCCGGCTTGATCACCTCGGTGGCCCGCTCGCTGTCGTAGTGCGGGATGATCAGGCCGGAGTGGAACGACGTGTTGATGCCGTGCCCGGTGAAGTCCCGCACCACGCCGTAGTCGAAGCGCTTGGCGTAGGACTCGATGACCCGCCCGATGACGTTGATCTGACGGCCGGGCTTGACCGCCTTGATCGCCCGGTTGAGGGCTTCCCGGGTGCGCTCGACCAGCAGCCGGGACTCCTCGTCCACGTCGCCGACCAGGTAGGTGGCGTTGAGGTCGCCGTGCACCCCGTGGATGTAGGCGGTGGCGTCGATGTTGACGATGTCGCCGTCCTGGAGCACGGTCGAGTCCGGGATGCCGTGGCAGATCACCTCGTTGATCGAGGTGCAGACGGACTTGGGGAAGCCACGGTAGCCGAGGTCGGACGGGTAGGCGCCGTGGTCGCACATGTACTCGTGGGCGACGGCGTCCAGGGCGTCGGTGGTGACGCCGGGGGCGATCAGCTTGGCCGCCTCCTCCATCGCCCGGGCGGCGATCCCGCCGGCGATCCGCATCTTCTCGATCGTCTCGGCGGTCTGCACCTCGGGCCCGGTGTACGGCGTCGGCGCGGGCTTGCCGACGTACTCGGGGCGCGCGATGTGCGCCGGGACCTTGCGGGTGGGGGACTGGATGCCGGGTACGAGAGCCATGCGGCGAGTCTAGTCGCCGGTCCCCGCCGCCCCGGGGCGGTGTGCGACCAGGGGGCGGGCGGGGAATGATCGGTACCGACCCATCCTTCGGAACGGGAGAGCGCCATGCCCTTCGGATTCGACCGCAAGCCGACCGGAAAGCCCGGTGAGTGGTTCTACTGCATCAAGCACAGCAAGGTGGAGGAGGGCCCGGAGTGCCCGGCGAAGGACCGCCTGGGCCCGTACGCCACCCCCGAGGAGGCCGCCCAGGCCCTGCGGATCGCGGACGAGCGCAACCGGGAGTGGCGCAACGACCCGCGCTGGAGCGACCAGCCGAAGGACGGCGGCACCGAGTAGCGCCCCGGTCGGTGGGGCGTCAGGCGGCCGGGGCGGTCGCCTGGGCGGCGCGTTCGTGTTCGGCGCGGACGGCGGCGGCGTGCGGGTCGGTGCGGTCGTCGTAGGCGAGGAGCTTCGGCAGGGCGGCGGCGACGGCGAGGACGGCGACCACGCAGGCGGCGCCGCCGGCCCAGACCGCGGCGCGCACACCGACCACTCCGGCCATGGTGCCCGCCCGGACCTGGCCGAGCTGGGGGCCGACGGAGTAGCTGAGCAGTTCGACCCCGGCCATCCGGCCGCGGACCTCGTCCGGGATGGACTGGTTCCACATGGTCGAGCGGGCGAGCCCGCTGATCTCGTCGGCGCCGCCGGCCAGCGCCAGGCCGAGCAGCACCACCCAGATGTGCTCGGTCAGTCCGGCGAGGGCCATCGACGCGCCCCAGGCGACGGCGGCGACCACCAGCAGCCGCCCGTGCCGGTGGACGCGGGAGGTCCAGCCGCTGGTCGCGCCGACCACCAGGGCGCCCAGGGCCGAGGCCGCGTACATCGGGCCGAGCGCCCAGTCCGCCCCCAACTCCGAGGCCAGGAACGGGAAGACGGCCACCGGGTAGGCGAACAGCATGGCGCACATGTCGATCGCGTAGGTGCCGAGCAGGTCCTTGCGGCTCCACGCGTAGCGGACACCCGTCAACACCGCCCGGATCGAAGGCCGTTCGGCCGCGGTCGGCGGCGGCACCGCCCTGATCCGGACGAGCAGCAGCAGCGAGACGACGAAGGTGAGGGCGTCCAGCGCGTACGCGGTCTGCACCCCGGCGAAGGCCACCACCACACCGGCCAGCGCCGGACCGGCCACCGAAGCGGCGTTGTGGTACAGCGACTTGAGGGCGAACGCGGCGGTCAGGTGCTGGTGCGGGACGAGCCGGGGGAGGAGCGAGTCCAGCGCCGGGCGCTGGATGCCGTCGGCGGCCGCGACCAGCGCGGCGACCAGGTAGATCGGCCACAGCAGCGGGTGCGGCAGCAGGGCGTTGAGCAGCAGCACCCCGGCCAGCAGGCCGAGCGCGACCTCCGACCGCAGCACCAGCTTGCGGCGGTCCAGGGCGTCGGCGAGGGCGCCGCCCCACAGGCCGAAGACGATCAGCGGTACGAGCTCCACGGCGCCGATCAGGCCGACGGCGAAGGAGGAGCCGGTGAGCTCCTTGATCTGCATCGGCACGGCGACGAGGGTCAGGAAGCCGCCGAAGTTGGTGATGCAGCCGGAGGTCCACAGGTAGCGGAAGTCGCGCGAGGCGCGCCAGGGGGAGAGGTCGGGCGTCAGCGAACCCAGCAGCCTCCGGGTCCGGCCGGGCGCGGGGGGTTGCGTTGGTTCGTCGACGTTCACGAACGGTCATCCTGGACGGGCGGTGTCCGCTCCCGCAAAGGGTTTTCCGGCCGGTCGGTGAACCGGTTGGTGAACCGGCCGGTGAACCGGTCGCACCGGTGGGCCGGCCGGTGGCCCCGGCGGCGGACGGCGCCGAACTCACCAGCGGCTGATGACTCACCAGCGGCTGATCGTGGGCGCCGAGAGCCGCCCGGCGAGTTCGGCGAGCCGGTCCCGGACGGAGCGGCGGCCGGTCCGCTGCCCGGCGGCGAGACTGACCAGGTGCTGGGCGAGGTCGAACGGCTCCTCCTCGCCGGTGCCGACGGCGAGCCGCTCGTGCGCGAGGTCGCGGAGGTCGGCGAAGCCTCCGGGGCCGGCGGCCACGCCGGGGCCACCGGCCGTGCCCCCGTCCAGGGCGAGCAGCGTCGCGCCCTGCCGCCGGGCGTCGTGGAGGCGCTCCAGCAGTGGGGCGCCGGCCGCCTCCGGGGCCACCACGAGTACGGTCGCGCCGCGCCCGGCCTCGGTGAGCCGTGCCAGACCGTGCGTCAGATGGGCCGGGGCGTCCGCCGACGGATGGTGGCGCAGCAGGGTGGGCGCCAGCCGGGGGATGTCCGACCAGGCGGCCTCGTCGTCCAGGTGGGCGGCCAGGTGCCAGGGCTCGTACGCCTCGGTGCCGACCAGCAGCAGGTCGCCGGCCCGGCGGCGCTCCACCGAGTGGCGCAACGCCCCGGCGAAGCCGCCGACCGCCTCCAGCCAGCCCGTTCCGGTCAGCCGGTCCCGGAGTGCCGCAACTCTCAGCGCGTCCATGCGGGCCAGGATGTCCCGCCGGGCCGGGGATTTGGCAGTATCGCCCCATGACTTCCCTCGATTCAGCGACAAACCCGGCCCATGAGGTACCGGACGTCTCGCAGTTGGTGGTCGGTGTCCTCGGCGGCACCGGCGACCAGGGGCGGGGCCTGGCCCTGCGGCTGGCCAAGGCCGGCCAGCAGGTGATCATCGGCTCCCGCGACGCCGCCCGGGCCGAGGCCTCGGCGGCCGGCCTGGGCCTCGGCGTGCGGGGCTCGGACAACGCCACCGTCGCCCGGGAGAGCGACGTGGTGATCGTGGCCGTTCCGTGGGACGGCCACGCCGCGACCCTGACCGCGCTGCGCGAGCACCTCGCCGGCAAGATCGTCGTGGACTGCGTCAACCCGCTCGGCTTCGACAAGAAGGGCGCCTACGCGCTGAAGCCGGAGGAGGGCAGCGCCGCCGAGCAGGCCGCCGCACTGCTGCCGGACTCCCGGGTCACCGCCGCCTTCCACCACCTCTCGGCGGTGCTGCTCCAGGACGAGTCGGTGGAGACCATCGACACCGACGTCATGGTGCTCGGCGACGACCGGGAGGCCACCGACATCGTGCGCGGCCTGGCCGCACGCATCCCCGGGATGCGCGGCATCTTCGCGGGCCGGCTGCGCAACGCCCACCAGGTGGAGGCGCTGGTGGCGAACCTGATCTCGGTCAACCGCCGCTACAAGGCCCACGCTGGCCTGCGGATCACCGACGTCTGAACCGGCGCCCGAACCGGCGCCCGAACCGAAGCTGAACCGACGCCCGCGCAACGGCCGCCGTGTCGACCTCACCCCTGGCCCCGCTCCGGAGGTGAGGTCGGCGACAATGGGTCCCGGCCGCAACCCGGCCGTCCGTACCCGGTCCTAGGAGTCCGCCGCCATGCCCCGCACGTCCGTGCTCGCCCTGATCGTCGTCGTCCTCGCGCTGGCCGCCGCCGTCTTCTCGCTGACCCAGGGCTTCTGGCTGGGCCTGATCTGGCTGCCGCTGGCCGGCGTGGCCAGCAACGTGCTGTGGATGAACCGCCGCCGGGCGAAGATCGCCGAGGCCGCCGCCCTCGCCCAGCAGGGCTGACCGGAGCGAGAACCGGGCCTCAGTTCGTCCAGAACCTGAACAGGTCGTGGCCGAACTGGGCGTACGCCCGGTCGACGCCGAGCAGCTCCATCACGCCGTAGACGGCGTCGAAGAACAGCGCGTTCACCTGGGGCTGCCAGAGCAGCGCGAACACCGCGAGCATCCCGTACGGCGCGAACGGCTCGACCGCCCGCCGGGTCTTGTACGACAGCCAGGGCTCGACGATCCCGTAGCCGTCCAGCCCCGGCACCGGCAGCAGGTTCAGCAGGGTCGCGCTCAGCTCCAGCATGCCGAGGAAGCCCAGCGCCAGGGCGAGCGGCGAGACCTGGAGCTCGTAGCCGTTCCAGGTCACGTGCACCTGGGGGTCGTCCAGCCAGCCCGCGCCGACCGGGAGCAGGATCAGCACCGCGGCGGCCAGGTTCACCAGCGGACCGGCCGCCGAGACCAGGCTGTGCTTGAGCCGCCCCTGGATGCGGTGCCGCTCGATCCAGACCGCGCCGCCGGGCAGGCCGATGCCGCCGAGCAGCACGAACACGATCGGCAGCACGAAGCTGAGCAGCGCGTTGGCGTACTTCAGCGGGTTGAGGGTCAGGTAGCCCTTGGCGCCGACGGTGATGTCGCCGCCGTGCAGCGCGGTGCGCGCGTGGGCGTACTCGTGGAGGCAGAGCGAGACCATCCAGCCCGTCACCACGAAGAGGAAGATCCCGAACCGCATGTTGCCGTAGCCGGAGTAGAGCGCCCACCCGGAGGTGCCGAGGACGGCGAGGAGCACCCAGAACACCGGGCTGATCCGGCGGTCCTCGCTGCGGGAGCGCGGCGTGGCGGCGAAGGTCATGGCGGGGGAGCTCCGGGTGTCCGAGGAAGGCGGGCAGGGGACCGATCATGCCGGGCGGGCCGGTGACCGGACAAGCCGCTCCCGGTGAACGTCCGGGCGCGCCGTCGCGTTCCGCGCGGATCCGGGCCCGGCACAAAGGTGAGGCCCTTGCTCCGGCGATCGACCAGAATGGTCCGGTGTACTACGGCATCCTCGGGACGACGACGGCCCACCACGACGACGGCACCCCGGTCCCCCTCGGCGGCGCCCGGCTGCGGGCCCTGCTCACCGCACTGGCCCTGCGGCAGGGGCGGCCGGTGCCGGCCGACGTGCTGGTGGACGAGGTGTGGGAGGCCGACCCCCCGCAGGACTCCTCCGCAGCGCTCCAGACCCTGGTCGGCCGGCTGCGCCGCACCATCGGCCGGGACGAGGTCGGTTCCGGTCCGGCCGGGTACTGGCTGACCGGCACGTCCGGCGACCTCGCCGACTTCCAGCGGCTGGCCGGCGAGGGCCGCCGCGCCCTGGACGCCGGGGACCACCCGCTCGCCGCCGAGAAGCTGCTCGCCGCCCTGGCGCTGTGGCGCGGCCCCGCCCTGGCCGACCTGCCGGACCGCGCCGGCCCGGCCGCCCGGCTGGAGGCCCAGCGCGACGAGGCCCGCCGCCACCGGATCACCGCCGAACTCGGCCTCGGCCGGGCCGCCGAGCTGGTCGCCGAGCTCACCGAGCTGTGCGAACGGCACCCGCTGGACGAGACCTTGCAGCTGCTCATGCTCCGGGCGCTGCACGAGAGCGGCCGGACGGCCGAGGCGCTGCGCCACTACGAGCGGACCAGGCGCGCGCTGGCCGAGGAGCTCGGCGTCGACCCGGGCCACCGACTGCGCTCCCTGTACGCCGAGTTGCTCGCTCCGGCGGCCCCGATCGCCCCGGCTCCCCCGACCGCCCCGCCGGCCTCGGTCACCCAGGAGCCCCCGGCCGCGACGGCGGCCCCCGGGCCGACGCCCGCCCCCGCCCCGGACGCGCCGCCGCCCCCGCGCCCCGGCGGCAACGTACGCGGCCGACTGACCAGCTTCGTCGGCCGCGAGGACGAACTCGCCACCCTGCGAAGGATGCTGACGGACCGTCGGCTGGTGACGCTCACCGGCCCGGGCGGCTCCGGCAAGACCAGCCTGTCCACCGAGGCCGGCCGCGCCGAGCAGTCCGCCGGGAACTGGCCGGACGGCGTCTGGGTGGCCGAACTCGCCCCGCTGGAGAGCCCCGACGCGGTGCCCGCCGCCGTGGTCTCCGCGCTCGGCCTGCGCGAGATCGTGCTGCACACCAACAGCAAGGTCGCCGAGGTGATCGAGAAGCGGGCCGAGGACCCGGTGCGCCGGCTGGTCGATCACTGCGCCCACCGCCGGATGCTGCTCGTCCTGGACAACTGCGAGCACCTGATCCAGGCCGCCGCCGACCTCACCGACGTCCTGCTCGCCGAGTGCCCCGGGCTGACCGTGCTCGCCACCAGCCGCGAGCCGCTGGGCGTGCCCGGCGAAACGGTCCTGCCGGTCGAGCCGCTGCCCGACCCGGTCGCGCTGCGGCTGTTCGCCGAGCGCGCCGCCACCGCCCGCCCCGGCTTCGACCCTCAGGGCGACCCGGAGGCCTGCGCCGAGATCTGCCGCCGGCTGGACGGGCTGCCGCTGGCCATCGAACTGGCCGCCGCCCGGCTGCGGGTGATGACCGCGCGCCAGATAGCCGACCGGCTGGACGGCCGGTTCGCGCTGCTCACGGCGGGCAGCCGCACCCTGCTGCCGCGCCAGCAGACCCTGCGCGCGGTGGTCGACTGGAGCTGGGACCTGCTGGGCAAGCGGGAGCGGGCGGTGCTGCGCCGGCTGTCGGTCTTCGCGGGCGGCTGGCAGCTGGAGGACGCCGAGGCCGTCTGCGCCGACGGCACCGAGGTGGCCGGCGACGAGGTCGCCGACCTGCTGCTGTCGCTGGTCGACAAGTCCCTGCTGGTCGCCGACCTGGACGGGGCCAGCCTGCCGCGCTACCGGATGCTGGAGACCATCCACGAGTACGCGACCGAGCGCCTCGCCGAGTCCGCCGCCGACCGCGCCGCCACCGAGGCCCGCCACCTGGCGCACTTCCGCGCCATGGTCGCCACCGCCGGCCGGGACGTCCACGGCCCCCGCCAGCTGCACTGGCTGGCCGTGCTGGACCGCGAGCAGGACAACATCCGGGCCGCGCTGCGCCGGGCGGTCGACCTCGGGGACGAGCAGCAGGGCCTGGTGCTGACCATCGGCATGAGCTGGTACTGGTCGCTGCGCGGCTACGGCCTGGAGGCCCGCGGCTGGTACGGCGCGGTCGCGGCGCTGGGCCGGGACCCGTTCGCGCCCGGCGCCCCGCCGCCGGTGCCGCTGGAGCGCGACGTGCTGGAGTACGGCGTCCCGATGCCCGAGGGCGTGGTCGAGGAGGCCCGCCGGCTGCTCACGATGTACCGGCTGATAGGGATGTTCGAGGGGAACCTGGAGGTCCTCGGCGACCCGGCCGCGGTCGAGACCGCCCAGCGGCTGATGGACGTCTACACCCCGGAGCTCCCGCAGTCCTACCGCTTCCCGGCGATCATGCGGGTCTTCGGCGCCTTCCTGACCGGCCACATGGAGCTGATGATCGACCTGATGGAGGACGCGGTCCGCGGCTGCGAGGAGCACGGCAGCGCGAACGACCTGGCCTTCATCCTCCAGATCCGGGCCAAGATGATGAACGACTGGCCGGGCGGCGGGGAGCAGGGCATCCGGGACGGCGAGCGCTCCCTGGAGCTGTTCGAGCAGGCCGGGAACCTGTGGGGCGTCTCCCAGGCGCTGTCGGCCCAGGGCGAGTCGCTGGCCATCCGGGGCGAGGCCGCGGCGGCGGTCGCCGCGTACCGGCGGGCGATCGAACTGGTCGAGCGGCTGGGGGCGTTGCAGGAGGTGCCGGTCCTGCGGGTGAACCTCGGCGGCGCCCTGATGGAACTGGACCTGGACGCCGGGGAGCGGGTCATCCGGGAGACGGTCGAGGACCTCGGGCCGCTGACCGCCGACCACGCCACGTCCGGCGCGGTGCTGTTCGGCAGGCTGACACTGGCCGGCCTGTACGCCCAGCGCGAGGAGTACCCGCGGGCCCTGGCCGAACTGGACCTGCTGGAGCGGGGCAGACCGGGAAGCGTCGCGCCGAGCGTCGTGTCCGGGATGATCACCGCCTCCCGGGGCTGGATCGTCGCCCGGTCCGGCGATCCGGACCAGGGGCTCGCCCTGCTCCGCGAGGGACGGCGGACGCTGCTCTCGGTGACGGCGGCGTCCGGGTTCGCCGAGCAGATGACGATCATGGTGGTGCCCGCCGCGGCCGGGGTGCTGCGCGCCTTCGCCGAGCGGGACGGCGACGTGGAACGGGGCCGCACGGCCGCCGTCCTGGTCGGCGCGCACGGCGGGCTGAACGGCCCGAAGGGCGGGTACCTGGAGCGCGCCGAGCGCGAGCGGTCGGCCGCCGTGCTGCGGGGGCTGCTGGGCGACGAGGCGTACGAGGCGGCGTACCGCACCGGCGAGGGGATGACGCAGGAGCAGACCCAGCGGCTGCTGGACGAGCTGCTCGGCTGAGCCCGCCGGAGCCCATCGGCCCGCCCCTGTACGGCCGAACCCCGAACGGCCGAACCCCGAACGGTCCGAGGCGCTCGAACGGTCCGAGGCTCGAACGGCCGGCCGGGTGCCCGTCCCCTGGTCACCCGGCCGGCCGCCCGTCCACCGGCCGGCGTCCTGTCCCGGGCCGCCGGCCGGTTCCGCGCCCCGCTCGCTCAGACCCGCTTGCGGAAGCGGGCCACCGCCAGCGGGGCGAAGATCGCGGTGGCGGCCGCCGACCAGATCAGCACGATCATCACCGGGTGGGCCACCGCCCCCTGGCCGTTGAGCAGCGCCCGGGAGGCGTCGGCCAGCGCGGAGAGCGGGTTGACCTTGGTGAAGGACTGGAGCCAGCCCGGCATGGTGTCGGTCGGCGCGAAGATCGAGCTGCCGAACTGGAGCGGCATCAGGACCAGCATGGAGACGCCCTGCACGGCCTGGGCGCTCTTCAGCGACATGCCCAGCAGCATCGAGATCCAGACGATCGACATGCCGAACACCATCGACAGGCCGACCGCGGCCAGCAGCTCCAGCACACCGGTCTTCAGCTCGAAGCCGAGCAGGAAGGCGAAGGTCAGCAGGATCGCCGAGGAGAGCAGGGCCCGCAGCGACTCGGCGGCGAGCTTGGACAGCAGCACCGAGGCCCGGCCGATCGGCAGGGTGCGGAAGCGGTCCATCACCCCGGTCTGGAAGTCGCTGTTCAGCCCGGTGCCGACGGCCAGCGCCAGCGTCATGCCGGTCTGCCCGAGCAGGCCGGGGATCATGTACTGCTTGTAGGCGTCCTGGTCCCCGGCGAACATGGCGCCGCCGAAGACGTAGACGAACAGCACGGTGAAGATGATCGGCATCAGCACGGCGTCGAACATCGACTCCGGATCGGCCTTGATCCGCATCAGGTTGCGCCTGGTCAGCGCCCCGACGTGGCGCAGCGTGCCGGCCAGGCCGATCCGGCCGTCCTCCACCTGGGCGGGGGCGAGCGTGGCGGTGGTCATGCGACGGGCTCCTTGGCGAGGCTGGTGGCGGGGGCGGCGTCCGCGGCGGTCGCGGGCTTGCCGGTGATGGCGAGGAAGACCTCGTCCAGGCTGGGCACCTTGGTGTCGATGCCGGCGATCGCGAAGCCGCGGGTGCCCAGCACCCCGATCACCGCGGTCAGCTGCTCCTCGCCGGTGATCGGCACCGCGAGCAGTCCGGTGTCGGCCGAGACGGTGGCGCCCGCGATGCCGGTGTCCCGCAGGCAGCGGGCCATCTCCGGCAGTTCGGCCGGGTCCACCGGGCGCACCTGGAGGGTCTGGCCGCCGACCTTGGCCTTGAGCTCGGCGACGCCGCCACTGGCGATCACCCGGCCGCGGTCGATGACGGTCAGCTCGTTCGCGAGCTGCTCCGCCTCCTCCATGTACTGGGTGGTCAGCAGCACGGTGCTGCCCTCGGCCACCATCCGCTGCACCTCGTCCCAGACCTCGTTGCGGGTGCGCGGGTCCAGACCGGTGGTGGGCTCGTCCAGGTAGAGCACCCGGGGCCGGCCGATCATGCTGGCGGCCAGGTCGAGGCGCCGGCGCATGCCGCCGGAGTAGGTCTGGGCGGTGCGCTTGGCGGCCTCGGTGAGCGAGAAGCGCTCCAGCAGCTCGTTGGCCCGGGCCTTGGCGTCCCGTCGGGAGAGGTCGAGCAGCCGGCCGATCAGGTAGAGGTTCTCGTACCCGGAGAGCAGCGCGTCGACGGAGGCGTACTGGCCGGTGAGGCCGATGGTGCGGCGCAGCTGCTTGGGCTGGCGCAGCACGTCGTAGCCGCCGACGTACGCGGTGCCGGCGTCCGGCTTGATCAGCGTGGAGAGGATGCGCACCAGGGTGGTCTTGCCGGCGCCGTTGGGGCCCAGGACGCCGAGGACGGTGCCTTCGCGGACGGTGAGGTCGACCCCGTCGAGGGCCTTGGTGGCACCGAAGTGCTTCACGATGCCGTGGACCTCCACGGCGTTCGCGGAGGTGGTTCCCCGGTCGTTCCGGGCGGTCGCGATTCCTGTCATGCCCCCAGGTTGTCCGCCCCGGCTGTCAGCTCCCTGTCGGCGTCGGCGGTGCGCTGACAGCCCGCTGTCACGCCGCTGTCAGCACGGGCCGGGCGCGTCCGGACACGGCGGCGGGGGGGGGGGGGGGGGGGGGGGGGGGGGGGGGGGGGGGGGGGGGGGGGGGGGGGGGGGGGGGGGGGGGGGGGGTTTC
>NZ_JBVITE010000041.1:0-30300 GCF_055575155.1 Kitasatospora sp. NPDC034533 | reverse complement strand
TCCCCCCCCCCCCCCCCCCCCCCCCCCCCCCCCCCCCCCCCCCCCCCCCCCTCCCTCCCCTCCCCCCCCCCCCCCACCCCCCCCCCCCCCCCGCCGTGGGGCCGGGATCAGTGGAAGCTGTGCTCGGCCGCCGGGAAGGCGCCGGTGCGCACGTCCTGCGCGTACGCCCGGGCGGCGTCGCCGAGGACGGTCCGCAGGTCGGCGTACTGCTTGACGAACTTGGGCACCCGGCCGGCCGTCATGCCGGCCATGTCGGTCCAGACCAGCACCTGGGCGTCGGTGTCCGGCCCGCCGCCGATGCCGACGGTCGGGATCGCCAGCTGCTCGGTGACCTGGGCGGCCAGTTCGGCCGGGACGGCCTCCAGGACGACCGCGAAGGCGCCCGACTGCTGGACGGCCTTGGCGTCGCGCAGCAGCTGGTGCGCCGCCTCGTCGCCGCGGCCCTGGACCGGGTAGCCGCCGAGGGCGTGCACGGACTGCGGGGTGAGGCCGATGTGGGCCATCACCGGGACGCCGGCCTCGACCAGCAGCTCGATCGAGCGGGCGCTGCGCTCCCCGCCCTCCAGCTTGACCGCGCCGACCCCGGCCTCCTTCATCAGCCGGGCCGCGTTGTGCATGGCCTGCGCGGGGGACTCCTGGTACGAGCCGAACGGCAGGTCGGCGACGATCATGGCGCGCTTGGTGCCGCGGACGACGGCGGCGGAGAGCATCACCATCTGATCCATGGTCACCGGCACGGTGGTCTCGTAGCCGAGGTGGCAGTTGCCCGCCGAGTCGCCGACCAGCAGCACCGGGATGCCGGCCTCGTCGAACACGCCCGCCGTGAGGGCGTCGTAGGCGGTGAGCATCGACCACTTCTCGCCGCGCTGTTTGGCGGCGGCGAGGTCGCGCACGGTGACGCGGCGGTTGGTGACCCCGCCGTAGAGGCCGGCGGTCGACGCCTGGTTCTGGGCAGGCGAGGGCGTAGAAGCGTTCATCGAACGGACTCCTGAAGGGTTGTCGTCTCGTGGCGCCGTACGGCGTCCCCGGATCACCTCCATGCTTGCACGCCCCGGCTCCGGCGCAAAGAGGGGTGCGGTCGTCCCGGTGCGATCCACGACACATCGGGCGTGCGGGCCGTGCGGCGCCGGGGTGCGCGGGAGGCCCCGGACTTTGCCCCCTCTTTACGAAACGGATTCGTCTCGTATCGAATCGGCGGCTAGGGTGGTGCGGGGGGTTACGAGACGCGCTCGGCTCGGAATTGCCCGCCAGTGTCATGCCAACGGACGGGAACACCAATGACCACCGCAGCCGCACCACCCCGCGTGCCGGAAGCCATCCACCGCCGCCGCTGGGCGATCCTCGGCACCCTGCTGCTCGCCCTGCTCGTCGTCGTGCTCGACAACTCGATCCTCAACGTCGCGATGAAGACCATCGCGACCCCCGCTCCGGTCGGCCTCGGGGCCACCCAGAGCGACCTGGAATGGTCGATCAACTCCTACACCCTGGTCTTCGCCGGGCTGCTCTTCACCTCCGGCCTGCTCGGCGACCGGTTCGGCCGCAAGCGCGCGCTGCTGGCCGGCATGGTGGTCTTCGGCGCCTCCTCGCTGCTGTCCGCGCTGGCCGCCTCGCCCGGTGAACTCATCGGCTACCGCGCGCTGATGGGCGTCGGCGGCGCGCTCGTGATGCCCGCCACGCTGGCGATCATCATGAACGTCTTCGAGCGCTCCGAGCAGCCCAAGGCGATCGGGATCTGGGCCGGCGCGGTCGGCCTGGCCATCGCCATCGGCCCGATCACCGGCGGCCTGCTGATCGAGCACTTCTGGTGGGGCTCGGTCTTCCTGGTCAACGTCCCGATCGTGGTCGTCGCGGTGATCGCGATGGTGATCCTGGTCCCCGAGTCCAAGGACCCCAACCCGGGCCGGATGGACCCGGTCGGCGTACTGCTGTCGATCGTCGGCCTGGTCGCGCTGATCTACGGCATCATCAAGGGCGGCGAGCTGGCCGACTTCACCGCGGTGGAGGCCTGGGCGCCGACCCTGGTCGGGGTGCTCGCCCTGGTCGCCTTCGTCCTGTTCGAGCGCCGCACCGCGTTCCCCGCCCTGGACGTCACCTGGTTCCGCAACCGGGTGTTCAGCGCCTCCGTGGTGGTCGTCGGCGTGGTGTTCTTCGCGCTGATGGGCGTCTCCTTCTTCGGCGTCTTCTACGTCCAGAGCGTGCGCGGCTACAGCGCCCTCCAGGCCGGCGTGCTGATGCTGCCGCTGGCCGCCGCCCAGCTGGTGTTCGCGCCGCGGGCCCGGCTGGTCGTCGACCGCTTCGGCGTCGCCGCCACCGCCGCCGGCGGCATGCTGCTGGTCGCGCTCGGCTTCGTCGGCTACGTCCTGCTGACCGCCACCACGCCGATCTGGTCGCTGGTCGTGATCGGCCTGGTGATGGGCACCGGCATGGCGCACGTCATGCCGCCGGTCACCGTCGCGATCATGGCCTCGCTGCCCCGCGAGAAGGCCGGCGCCGGCTCGGCCGTCAACAACACGTTCCGCCAGGTCGGCGGCTCGCTCGGGATCGCCGTGCTCGGCGCGGTGCTCTCCACCGTCTACCGCGACGGCATGTCCGACGCCCTGACCCGGCTGCCCGAGGGCCTGCGCGACAAGGCAGGCGAGTCGCTGGAGGCCACCCTCGCCGTCGCCGCCCGCATCCCCGGCGGCCAGGAGCTGATAGCCCCGGCGAACGACTCCTTCGTCCACGCCATGCACGTGGTGTCGGTGCTCTCGGTGGGCGTCTCGGTCATCGGTGCCGCCGTCGCCTGGTTCCTGCTGCCGCGCCGCTCGGCCGCCCCCGCGGGTCCGTCCGGCCCGGTCGCCGGGCAGCACGGCCAGGACCGGGAGACCGCGGCCGCGGACGCCTGACCTGCGGCCGGGCCGGACGCCGGCTCGGTGGCACGGCACGGCTGAGCGACAATGGCCCTGCCGCCCGGGTGCGCCCCGGGTGGCAGGGCCTCCGCCCGCCGGAACGGGCGCCGCCCACCGGGCGGACCGCCCAGTGGGACCGGACGGCGCCCTGCGCCCAGGGACAGCGAGGGAGAACAGCGGGGATGAACACCGACACCCCGACCGCCGACGCCGGGCAGTCCTGCGCCACCGCACGCCGGGGCCGGCCGCGCAGCGAGGCCGCCGAGCAGGCCATCTTCGCGGCCGTGGAGGAGCTGATGTCGGCCGGCACCGCGATGTCCGAGCTCACCATCGAGGGCATCGCCGCCGCCGCGGGCGTCGGCAAGGCCACCATCTACCGGCGCTGGCCCAACAAGGAGGCCCTGCTGGTCGACGTGGTCGGCAAGCTGGAGGCTCCGGTGCCGGAACCGACCGGCCAGGGCGCGCGGGCCGACCTGATCGTGATGATCGACTACATGCGCCGGCGCGGCCTGGCCAAGCGCACCCGCTGGGTGCTCAAGGCCGCCCTGGGGCAGCTGCACACCCTGCCCGAGCTCCACAACGCGTACCGCGAACGGGTGATCAAGCCGCGCCGCCAGGCCGCGCTGGACCTGGTGCGCCGGGCCGTGGCCGAGGGCGTGCTCCGCGACGACCTCGACGTGGACCTCCTCGGCGACCTGCTGATGGGCCCGATCCTCTACCGCACCATCCTCTGGGACGACTCCGACCTGGAGGACCCGGAGCTGGCCCGCACCATGGTCGACTCGCTGCTCGACGGCCTCGCGCCACGCTGACCCGCGCCCCCGACGTGGCCTCGCTCACCAAACCGGGCCACGCCGGAACCCGCCCGGGCGGCCCGGCGTCTGTCCCGGCATAGGCTGAGCCGGAATCCGACCACACCGGCACCGGTCCGGTACGCGCCCGCACCTCACGGGCGGGCACCGGACCGGCGACGGCACGAGTGACGGGAGCCAGGGCATGGCGCAGGCGGACAGGACCGAGCGGATCGCGGCCCCCGGAGGCGGCACCGGCTCGGCCCCCGCGGCGCGGCGCGGCGGCTTCCTCGGCCTGCGCCACTGGGGCCGGGACGCCCGCGGCAGCGGCACCTGGCGGCGCGGCCTGGTGATCGCCGTGCTGGCCGTGCTCACCGCCGCGCTGTTCGCCTTCCACGCCGAACTGCCCAACAGCGTCGGCAACCTCGGCAGCCTGCTGGAGACCTTCCTGCCCTGGCTGGGCCTGGCCGTCCCGGTGCTGCTGGTGCCCGCGCTGCTGCGCCGCTCCGCCACGGCGCTGCTCGCGCTGCTGCTGCCCGCCCTGCTCTGGGCCAACCTCTTCGGCGGCCTGCTGGGCGACAAGCGGGGCGGCCCGGGCGACTGGACGGTGGTCAGCCACAACGTGGCCGCCGCCAACACCGACGTGCCCGGCACCATCCGCACCCTGGTGGACTCGGGCGCCCAGATCGTCGCGCTCCAGGAGCTGGCCGGCACCCAGGTGCGCTCGTACGAGACCGGGCTGGCCGGCGCCTACCCCCATCACACCGTGGCGGGCACCGTCGGGCTCTGGTCGAAGTACCCGATCGGCGACGTCTCCCCGGTGGACCTGAGGATCGGCTGGACCAGGGCCTTCCGGGCGGAGGTCACCACCCCGCAGGGCCCGCTCGCGGTGTACGTGGCCCACCTGCCCTCGGTGCGGCTGAAGGCCGAGGGGGGCTTCACCGTCAACCAGCGGGACATCAGCGCCCAGGCGCTCGGCGACGCGATCCAGGCCGAGCCGCTGAAGAAGGTCCTGCTGCTCGGCGACCTCAACGGCACCATGAACGACCGCAGTCTCGCGCCCGTCACCTCGCAGATGCGCTCGGCCCAGGGCGCCGCCGGGGACGGCTTCGGCTTCAGCTGGCCGGCCGCCTTCCCGATGGCCCGGATCGACCAGATCATGAGCAAGGGCGGGCTGTCCCCGCTCGACTCCCGCACCCTGCCCCGGGACGGCAGCGACCACCTCGCGGTGGCCGCCACGTACAGGTACTAGGCCCCCTGTCCGGCCGCGCACGCCCTAGCCGCGCCGCCAGCGGTTGGTGATCGGCAGGCGGCGGTCCCGGCCGAAGTTCTTGGCCGAGATCTTGGGGCCCGGCGGGTACTGGCGCCGCTTGTACTCGGCGGTGTCCACCAGCCGGACCACCCGGTCCACCACGGCCGGGTCGAAGCCGGCCGCCACGATCGCGTCCCGGCCCTCGTCCTCCTCGACGTAGCGGGTCAGCACCGTGTCCAGCAGGTCGTAGTCGGGCAGCGAGTCGGTGTCCAGCTGGTCCGGCCGCAGTTCGGCGGACGGCGGCTTGGTGAGGGTGTGCTCCGGGATCGGCGGCACCTCGCCGCGCCGCTCGGCCTCCTCGTCGCGCCACCGGGCCAGCCGGTGGACCAGCGACTTGTAGACGTCCTTGATCGGCCCGTACGCGCCCACCGAGTCCCCGTACAGGGTCGAGTAGCCGACCGCCAGCTCGCTCTTGTTGCCGGGCGCGAGCACGAGGTGCCCCTCCTGGTTGGAGATCGCCATCAGCAGGGTGCCGCGCAGCCGGGACTGGAGGTTCTCCTCGGCCAGGCCGGTCAGCTCGGTCGCCGCCAGGTAGGCGTCGAACATCGGGGCGATGGAGACGGTCCGGAAGTGCAGCCCGGTGCGCCGGGCCAGCTCGGCCGCGTCGTCCCGGGAGTGCTGCGAGGAGTAGCGGCTGGGCATCGAGACGCAGTGCACGTTGTGCGCGCCGACCGCGTCCACCGCGATCGCCGCCACCAGGGCCGAGTCGATGCCGCCGGAGAGGCCGATCAGCACGGACTCGAAGCCGTTCTTGGTCACGTACGCCCGGGTGCCGGAGACCAGCGCGGCCCAGATCTCCGCCTCGTCCGACAGCCGCGGCGCCACCTCGGCGACGAGCCGGCCGGCCGGCTCCGAGGCGGGCCCGCCGTCGAGTTCGGTGCGGACCAGGCGCAGCCCGTCGCTCAGCGGCAGGCCGTCGGCGTGGTCGCCCGTCGCGGCCGGCAGGTCGAGGTCCAGCACCAGCAGGTGCTCCTCGAACTGCGGGGATCGGGCGAGGACCCGGCCGTCCGCGCCGACCACGATCGAGTCCCCGTCGAAGACCAGCTCGTCCTGGCCGCCGACCATGTTGACGTACGCCAGGGTGCAGCCCGCCTCGGCCGCCCGGCGCCGCACCAGCTCCAGCCGCAGGTCGTCCTTGTTCCGCTCGTACGGCGAGCCGTTGACGACCAGCAGCAGCCCGGCGCCGGCCTCGCGGGCGGCGGTGACCCGGCCGCCGTCCTGCCAGATGTCCTCGCAGATGGCCAGCGCGACGTCCACCCCGCGCACCCGCAGCACCGGCAGCTGGTCGCCCGGGACGAACCAGCGGAACTCGTCGAACACGCCGTAGTTGGGCAGGTGATGCTTGGCGAAGCGGGTCACCACCCGGCCGCGGTGCAGCACGGCGGCGCAGTTCTGCGGGGAGCCGGCCGGGCGGTTGAAGCGCGGCGAGGCGTGCTCGGAGCGTCCCAGGTAGCCGACCACCACCGGGACCTCGCCGGAGCCGTCCGCGGCCAGCCGGCCGGCCAGCTCGACCAGCGCGGCGCGGGAGGCCTCGACGAAGGAGCGGCGCAGCGCGAGGTCCTCCACCGGGTACCCGGTGAGGGCCATCTCGGGGAAGGCGACCAGCTGCGCGCCGGCCGCCACGGCCTGCCCGGTCCGGCGCACCACTTCGTCGGCGTTGCGGGCGAGGTCGCCCACCCAGGGGTCGATCTGGCACAGGGCGAGACGGAGAGTGGGCATGCTCCGAGTCTAATCGTCCAACTGACGCGATGTCCCGGGCGGAATCGGGCGAGGGGGTCCGCACTGCCGTGCCGGGCGGGGATCGGCCATGATGGGGGCGACGCTTTACGAGGTCTTTCCGCGACCTCCGGCGCGTAACACGAGCGTAAAGAGCAGAGGTGAGACTGTCCCCATGGGCAAGCAGCAGCAGTTCGTGCTTCGGACGCTCGAAGAGCGTGACATCCGGTTCGTCCGACTGTGGTTCACCGACGTGCTCGGGTTCCTGAAGTCCGTCGCGGTGGCACCGGCAGAGCTTGAACAGGCGTTCGAGGAGGGCATCGGCTTCGACGGCTCCGCGATCGAGGGCTTCGCCCGGGTGTACGAGTCCGACATGATCGCCAAGCCGGACCCGACCACCTTCCAGATCCTGCCGTGGCGCTCGGAGACCCCGGGCACCGCCCGGATGTTCTGCGACATCCTGATGCCGGACGGCTCGCCCTCCTTCGCCGACCCCCGGTTCGTGCTCAAGCGCACCCTGGAGAAGGCCTCGGAGCAGGGCTTCACCTTCTACACCCATCCCGAGATCGAGTTCTTCCTGCTGAAGAACCTGCCCGGCGACGGCACCCCGCCGATCCCCGCCGACCAGTCCGGCTACTTCGACCACACCCCGCGCGGGGTCGGCCACGACTTCCGCCGGCAGGCGATCACCATGCTGGAGTCGATGGGCATCTCGGTCGAGTTCTCGCACCACGAGGGCGCCCCGGGCCAGCAGGAGATCGACCTGCGCTACGCCGACGCGCTGTCCACCGCCGACAACATCATGACCTTCCGCCTGGTCATGAAGGAGGTGGCGCTGGAGCAGGGCGTGCACGCGAGCTTCATGCCCAAGCCCTTCTCCGAGCACCCCGGCAGCGGCATGCACACCCATGTCTCGCTGTTCGAGGGCGACCGCAACGCCTTCCACGAGTCCGGCGCCGAGTACCAGCTCTCCAAGGTCGGCAGGTCCTTCATCGCCGGCCTGCTGAAGCACGCCGCCGAGACCGCCGCCGTCACCAACCAGTGGGTGAACTCCTACAAGCGGATCTGGGGCGGCTCCCAGCGCACCGCGGGCGCCGGCGGCGAGGCGCCATCGTACATCTGCTGGGGCCACAACAACCGTTCGGCGCTGATCCGGGTGCCGATGTACAAGCCGGGCAAGCAGGGCTCCACCCGGATCGAGATCCGCTCCCTGGACACCGGCTGCAACCCCTACCTCGCCTACGCCGTGACCCTCGCGGCCGGTCTCAAGGGCATCGAGGAGGGCTACGAGCTCCCGCCGGGCGCCGACGACGACGTGTGGGCGCTGTCCGACTCCGAGCGCCGCGCCCTCGGCATCCAGCCGATGCCGCAGAACCTCGGCGAGGCCATCGACCTGATGCAGCGCAGCGAACTGGTCGCCGAGACCCTCGGCGAGCACGTCTTCGACTTCTTCCTGCGCAACAAGAAGCACGAGTGGGAGGAGTACCGCTCCGAGGTGACGCCCTTCGAACTGCGCAAGAACCTCCAGGTCCTCTGACGGTTCGTCAAGCGGTTTGGGCCGCGCGGGCGGTGTACCCCACGCACGTTAATCCGTTGAGCCAATGAGGTTACTCTGCAGCGCTGCGAGCCGTGGCGGCGTGACGAGGAGGCGTATGCAGAAGATCCGTTTTGCGGATCATCCTGGAGTGTCATGCGTACTCGAATCACCACCCTGGCCCTGTCCGGACTGACGTCGGCCGCCCTCGTGTGGGGTGCCGGCGCCGCGGCCTACGCCACGCCCTCCGCCGACCACCACACAGCCGCCACACCGGCGGCGGCCCAGGGTGAGTGGGTCGACGGGCTCCTCCGTCTGGCCGCGGAGGGCAGCGGCACCACCACCCACAACTGGAACACCGACAACCGCGAGTCCCTCGCGTCCAAGCTGGTGTTCCGTCAGTCCTACGGGACGGACGGCGCCAAGACGGCCACGGGCGGCGCGCCCGCGGCCGTCGCCCAGGCCCCGGCCGCCGACCGGGCGCCGGCCGCCGCGCAGGCCCCGGCCGCGGCCAAGGCCCCGGCGGCCGTCGAAGCCCCGGCTGTGGCGCAGGCACCGGCCGTGGCCCCCGCCCAGGCCCCGGCCGCCGACCCGGCGCCCGCCGCGCAGGCGCCGGCCGCGCAGGCGCCGGCCGCCCAGGGACCGGCCGTCGCCACGGCCGAGCCGGGCGACGCGGAGGAGCAGGCCGAGGAGGGCACCGAGCAGGACGAGGCGGGCGAGGACGACGGCGAGCGCGGCCGGGGCGCGGGCCACGAGTCGATGTTCGGGATGCTCGACGAGCTGAGCCAGCTGAACGAGATGTCGGCGTCCCTCACCGGCAAGAAGTGCCACCACCACCACCACGAGTGCCCCTGCTCCCCCTGCGGCGGACACGGCGGTGGCGGCAACGGCGGCGGCAACGGTGGTGGCGGCGGGAACGGCGGGAACGGCGGGAACGGCGGGAACGGCGGGAACGGCGGCAACGGCGGCAACGGCGGCAATGGCGGCAATGGTGGGAACGGCGGTGGGGGCGGCAACCAGTCCGAGAACCAGTCCCAGAACCAGAACCAGAACGTCAACGTGACGGTCAACGTCCAGAACACCATCTACAACAACATCGACAACAGCGCGAACAACAGCGCCACCGCCAGCGCGAACAACTCCGCGACGAACACGGCGACCAACAACCAGTCGGCCTCGCAGACCAACAACTTCTCCAACTCGAACTCGAACTCGAACTCCAACGTCAACAACGCCAAGTACGGGGAGCACCACCACGGCTACCCGGGCGGCCAGGGCGGCGGGGGCCACGAGGGCGGCGGCGGCCACGAGGGTGGCGAGGGCCACCAGGGCGGCCACGCGGAGGAGCACGGCGGGCACCACGGGGAGCTCGCCGAGACGGGCAGCGAGACCTCGCCGGCCCTGCTCGGCCTCTCGGGGGCGTTCCTCGCGGCGGGCGCGGTGGCCATGCGGCTCGGCCGGCGCCGGGCCTGACCGACGCAGTCGAGTGACCGACGGGCGGTGCGCACGGAGCGCACCGCCCGTCAGGCGTTGGTCCGCCCCGCCGTTCAGCGCAGTTCGGCGGGTGGCGTGCGGCCCTGGTCCATCGGCTCCTCCCGGACCAGGCTGCCCCAGACGGCCATCCGGTACAGCGAGGTGTAGACCGGCGTGCAGGTCGTCAGCGTGATGTAGCGGCCCGGCCCGCGGTACGGGGAGCCGACCGGCACCGGGGCGATGACGCCGGTGTCGTCCTTGGCGGTCTCGGGCAGCGTGGCGTCGACGCGGTAGACGTACCAGCGGTCCCGGGTCTCGACGACCACCGGGTCGCCGCGCTTCAGCCGGTCCAGGTCGTGGAACTTCGCGCCGTGGCCGTCGCGGTGGGCGGCCAGGGCGACGTTGCCCTCGGCCTCCCAGGGCATGGCCGAGCGGTACGGCGCCGTGTAGGCCCCGGCGACCCCGTCCGCGAGGGTGTCCGCGTCGGTGCCGACCTTGATCAGCACCTGGTAGCCGGCGCCCAGGGCCGGGACGTGGAGGAAACCGACGGCCTCGCCCGGATCGAACGGGGGCGGGGCGGCGGCGGTCGGTGCGCCGGCGCCGGCCGGTGGGCCCGCCGGGACCGACCAGGACTGGCGCAGCCGCTCGGCGGAGAGGTGCGCGTGCCGGTCGGCCACGAGGTTCGTCCACCACAGCGAGTGGACGACCAGCAGGGCGAGCAGCACACCGACGGTGAACAGCAGGTCGCCCAGGGCGCCGACGGCGATCCGCAGGGGGTGTCGGCGCGGGGCCCTCCACTCGGCCGGGTGCTCGGTCGCCATGGGTCGTCCCTTCGGGCGGGAGTGCGGGGGAGGGCCGCGGAGCCGGGACGGGAGCCGCCCCGGCCTGCCATGCGTACTCCACCGCGCCGTCGAGCCGCCGGGCAAGCCGACACGCCACGCCGCGCCCGGGGGGCGCTCCGCCCGCTCCGGCGGGGTGGGCCCCCGGGCGCGTAACCTGCTAGGGCCTGTCGCCGAACCAGGGCCCGTCGCCGAACTCGCGTCGTGCGCCCCGGGGGTGGCAGTTCGAGGACGGGCCACCCAACGGACGGACGGAGGGGCTGGTGGCGGTGGAGGAGCAGCGGGCCGGGAGTCGGGTCAGCAGGCCGGAGAACCGGCTGGTCCGGCGCGGGTTCAGCGACCCCGCGCGGGCGGTGCGGCTGCTGGAGGGCCCCGGGCTGGCGGGCCTGGCCGACGACCCGGTGCTGTTGGACGCGCTCGGCGCCACCGCCGACCCGGACCTCGCGCTGCTCGGCCTGGCCCGGCTGCTGGAGGCCGCCGACGAGGTCGACCGGCACGCCCTGCGCGACACCCTCACCACCTCCAAGCCGCTGCGCGACCGGCTGCTCGGTGTGCTCGGCGTCTCCGCCGCGCTCGGCGACCACCTGGCCCGGCACCCGCACGACTGGCACGTGCTGGTCACCTTCGAGCTGCGCGACATGCACCCCGGCCCGGAGGACTTCCGCCACGCCCTCGCCGAGGGCGTGCGGGACGGCGCCCTCGGGCCGGCGAACGCCTTGCGCGTCGCCTACCGCCGCTGCCTGCTCGCCATCGCCGCCCGCGACCTCACCGGCACCACCGACCTCGCGCAGACCGCCGCCGAACTCGCCGACCTGGCCGGCGCCACCCTCCAGACCGCCCTGGACATCGCCGTCGAGCAGGACCCGGAGTCCGCCGAGGCCTGCCGGCTCGCGGTGATCGGCATGGGCAAGTGCGGTGGGCGCGAGCTCAACTACGTCTCGGACGTGGACGTGGTCTTCGTCGCCGAGCCGCGCGAGGGCGTGGCCGAGCAGACGGCGATAAGGGCCGCCACCCGGCTGGCCGCCGCCCTCACCCGGCTGTGCGCCGACACCACCGGCGAGGGCACCATCTGGCCGGTGGACGCCAACCTGCGCCCCGAGGGCCGCAACGGCCCGCTGGTGCGCACCCTGGCCAGCCACCTCGCCTACTACCAGCGCTGGGCCAAGACCTGGGAGTTCCAGGCGCTGCTCAAGGCCCGCGCGGTCGCCGGGGACGCCGAGCTCGGCGCCGCGTACGTCGAGGCGCTCGCCCCGCTGGTCTGGCAGGCCGCCGCCCGGGAGAACTTCGTCGCCGACGTGCAGCAGATGCGCCGCCGGGTGATCGACTCCATCCCGGCCACCGAGCTGGACCGCCAGCTCAAGCTGGGCCCGGGCGGCCTGCGCGACGTCGAGTTCTCCGTCCAGCTGCTCCAGCTGGTGCACGGCCGCACCGACCCGGCGTTGCGCAGCGGCAACACCCTGGAGGCGCTGGCCGCGCTCTCCCGGGGCGGGTACGTGGGCCGGGCGGACGCCGCCTCGCTGGACACCGCGTACCGCTTCCTGCGCTCGTTGGAGCACCGCATCCAGCTGTACCGGCTGCGCCGCACCCATCTGATGCCGACCGGGGCCGAGGACCTGCGCCGGCTGGCCCGTTCGCTGGCCCCGCTGATCAACGACGACACCCGCGCCGATCCGGTGGCCGCGCTGCAACGCGAGTGGAAGCGCCACGCGATGGAGGTCCGGCGGCTGCACGAGAAGCTGTTCTACCGGCCGCTGCTCGACGCCGTCGCCGAACTGCCGCCGGGCGCCGCCGGGCTGACCCCGGAGGCGGCCCGGGCCAGGCTGGAGGCGCTCGGCTACACGGACCCGGCCGCCGCGCTGCGGCACATCAGCGCGCTCGCCTCCGGGGTGAGCCGCAAGGCCGCGATCCAGCGCACCCTGCTGCCGGTGCTGCTGGGCTGGTTCGCCGAGTCGGCCGACCCGGATGCCGGGCTGCTCAACTTCCGCCAGGTCTCCGACGCACTCGGCCGCACCCCCTGGTACCTGCGGCTGCTGCGGGACGAGAGCGCCGCCGCCGAGCAGCTGGCCCGGGTGCTGTCGGCCGGCCGGCTCGCCCCCGACCTGCTGCTGCGCGCGCCCGAGGCGGTGGCCATGCTGGGCGACCCTCAGGGCCTGGAACCGCGCGGGCGGGCCGCCCTGGAGGGGGAGGTGCTGGCCGCCGTGGGCCGGGCCGGCTCCACGGCCGCCGCGGTGGCGGCCGCCCGCTCGGTGCGGCGCCGGGAGCTGTTCCGCACCGCCGCCGCGGACGTGCTCGGGCGGTTCGGGGAGGACCCTGCCGAGGCGCTGGACGCCGCGGGGGAGGCGCTCACCGCGATCAACGCCGCCACCCTCCAGGGCGCGCTGCGGGCCTGCGTGGCCGGCTGGGAGGCCGAGCACGGGGACCTGCCGACCCGGCTCGCGGTGATCGCGATGGGCCGCTTCGGCGGTCACGAACTGGGCTACGGCTCGGACGCCGACGTGCTCTTCGTGCACGAGCCGCTGCTCGGCTCGCTGGAGGAGGAGGCGGCGCGGGCCGCGCAGGCGGTCTGCAACGAGCTGCGCACCCGGCTGGGCGCGCCCTCCACCGAGCCGCCGCTGCTGGTCGACGCCGACCTTCGGCCCGAGGGGCGCAGCGGCCCGCTGGTGCGCACCCTCGCCTCGTACGCGGCGTACTACCGGCGCTGGTCGCACGCCTGGGAGAGCCAGGCGCTGCTGCGGGCCGAGCCGGTGGCGGGGGACGCCGAGCTGGGCGCGCGGTTCCGGCAGCTGATCGACCCGCTGCGCTACCCGGGCACCGGGGTGCCGGAGCGGGACCTGGTGGAGATCCGCCGGATCAAGGCGCGGATCGAGGCCGAACGGCTGCCGCGCGGGGCGGACCCGACCACCCACACCAAGATCGGCCGGGGCGGGCTCGCGGACGTGGAGTGGACGGTGCAGCTGCTCCAGCTCCGGTACGGGCACGAGGTGCCGGCCCTGCGCACCACCCGGACCAGGGCGGCGCTGGCCGCGGCCGTGGCGGCCGGGCTGGTGCGGCCGGAGGACGCCGAGGTGCTGGACACGGCGTGGGTGCTGGCCTCGCGGGTGCGGGCGGCGGTGATGCTGGTGCGCGGGCGGCCGGGGGACAGCTTCCCGGGGGAGGCCCGGGAGCTGGCCGGGGTGGCCCGCTACCTGGGGTACGGCTCCGGGCACAGCGGCGAGCTGCTGGACGACTACCGGCGGACCACCCGGCGGGCCCGGGTGGTGGTGGACCGGCTGTTCTACGGCGCCGACTGACCGCGGGGGCCGGTACGCGGAAGGGGCCCCTGGGTCGGGGCCCCTTTCCGGAGGTTCTCGTCTTCCCGGACGTGCTCGCCGGCGGGTTCCCGTCAGCGGCGCGCGGTGCTGACCGCGGGCTCGCTCCACTGCTCCGGGACGGTGACCGGCTGCTCGGCCGCCGTCTCCCGGGCGGGCACCCGGGGCAGCCGGTAGGCCCACTCGTGGTACAGCCAGCGGGCGGCGAGGAAGCCCAGCGCGAGGCAGAGCAGGCCGCCGAGGGCGTCCATCCAGAAGTGGTTGGCGGTGGAGACGATGACCACCAGGGTGGCGACCGGGTAGAGCAGGCCGAGCACCCGGACCCAGGTCCGGCGGGCCAGGAAGAAGATCGCCAGGCCGCACCACGTGGACCAGCCGATGTGCATCGAGGGCATCGCCGCGTACTGGTTGGAGACGTGCGCGGCCGGGCCGGAGGCCATCGAGCCCCAGGTGCCGTGGGCCTTCACGGTGTCGATGAAGCCGCCGTCGGTCATCAGCCGGGGCGGGGCCAGCGGGAAGAAGTAGAAGCCGACCAGGGCGATCCCGGTGGTGACGAACAGCACGGTGCGGGCCGCGACGTAGCGCCCGGGGTGGCGGCGGTAGAGCCAGACCAGCACGCCGATCGTGATGACGAAGTGCAGCGTCGCGTAGTAGTAGTTCATCCCCGTGATGAGCCACCCGACGCCGTCCACGGCGTGGTTGATCGAGCGCTCGACGGCGATGCCGAGGTGCTGCTCCAGCTTCCAGATCCAGCTCGTGTGCTTCTGGGCTATCGCTTCCTGTTCCGGAACGGCGTTCCGGACGATCGAGTAGATCCAGTAGCTGATCCCGATCAGTGCCAGTTCGAACCAGATCCGCGGCCGGGCCGGCGATCGGCGCTGGGCGCGCACGTGGCCGCGCAGGGCGGCGGTACGGGTCTGGGCGGCACGGGTGGCTCCGTCGGGCAGGCGGCCGGGGAAGGCCGTCGCTGCTCCGGAACCGCCACCGCTGGCCGCGTCGGCGCGCCGCGCGCCGCCTCGCTGGATCTCGGTCGGTTCCCCCATGGGTGGCAAGTCTGCCAGACGGCTCGTAGCCGCCTGCTCATCCTCTGGAAGTGGATTCTTCACCGGCTGTCCCCCTTGAGGGCTACGGGCCGGCTCCCACCGGGGTAGGGGTCGTTCTGGCGTTCGGTAGGTACCGGTGGGACGGACATAGCTCCCATTGTCACGCCCGTCGCTCCAACGGAGTAATCGGGGTGCTCGCGGAACGGTCGAAGGCGATCGGGGGCCGTCGCCCACCTGGAACTTCCCGACAACGGAACGGTTTCTGCATCTTGCTGAAACATATTGCAGGCCGCTAGCTTCCTGGGAAATCGTTCGCCCCTTCCCCTAAGGGAGCCCTCAGTGGCCGACGCCCCGCTCCGTCCCCGACGGAGCACCGCCAGACGATCCACCGGCCGCCGCAGACCACCGGGTCGCACGGCCGTCCTGCTGGCCGCCGCCCTCACCGCCGCCACCCTCGGCGGCACCCCCGCGGCCCTCGCCGCCGCCCCGCCGGCCCCGCCCTCGGACGCCGCGCTGGCGGCCACCGCCGGGCGGCACGACCTCACCCGCGAGCAGTTCTACTTCGTCCTGCCGGACCGTTTCGCCAACGGCGACACCGCCAACGACACCGGTGGCATCGTCGGTGGACGGCTGGAGAACGGCTTCGACCCCGCCGACAAGGGCTTCTACCACGGCGGCGACCTGGCCGGGCTGATCAACCGGCTCGACTACATCCAGGGCCTCGGCACCACCGCGATCTGGATGGCCCCGATCTTCAGGAACAAGCCGGTCCAGGGCGGCGGAGCCGACGCCTCGGCCGGCTACCACGGGTACTGGATCACCGACTTCACCCAGGTCGACCCGCACTTCGGCACCAACGAGCAGCTCAAGGAGCTGATCGCCAAGGCCCACGCCCGCGGCATCAAGGTCTTCTTCGACGTCATCACCAACCACACCGCCGACGTCATCGACTACGCCGAGCAGCAGTACGGGTACCGCTCGACCGGCGCCTACCCGACGCTCGACGCGGACGGGAACCCGGTGGACGAGACCGCTGTCGCCGACGCCGGCGCCCCCTGGCCGAAGATCACCAAGGACTCCTTCCCCTACACCCCGGTCCTGCGCACCCCGGCCGACGCCAAGGCCAAGAGCCCGGAGTGGCTCAACGACCCCGCGCTGTACCACAACCGGGGCGACTCGACCTTCGCCGGCGAGTCCGCCACCGAGGGCGACTTCAGCGGCCTGGACGACCTCGACACCCAGAACCCCAAGGTGGTGAAGGGCTTCGAGAAGGTCTACCAGCAGTGGGTCAAGGACACCGGCGTGGACGGCTTCCGGATCGACACCGTCAAGCACGTCGACATGGCGTTCTGGCAGCAGTGGGCGCCCGCGCTCAAGGACTTCGCCGCCAAGCAGGGCAACAAGAAGTTCTTCATGTTCGGCGAGGTCTACTCCGGCGACCCGGCGGTCACCTCGCCGTACGTCACCAAGGGCAAGCTCCAGGCCACCCTGGACTTCCCGTTCCAGGGCGCCGCCCGCTCCTACGTCTCGCAGGGCGGCTCGGCCAGGAACCTCGCCGACGTCTACGCCCAGGACTACCGCTACACCAGCGCCGACACCGACGCGTACGAGCTGCCGACCTTCCTCGGCAACCACGACATGGGCCGCTTCGGCTCCTTCCTGCTGGCCGACAACCCGGGCGCCGACGACGCGACCCTGGTGAAGAAGGACCGGCTGGCGAGCGAGCTCCAGTTCCTCACCCGCGGCCAGCCCGTCGTCTACTACGGCGACGAACAGGGCTTCACCGGCGCGGGCGGCGACAAGGACGCCCGGCAGGACCTGTTCGCCTCCAAGACGGCCTCCTACAACAGCGACCGGGTGCTCGGCGGCCCCTCCGGCCCGGCCGACCGGTACGGGCAGGGCGGCGAGCTCTACCAGGGCGTCGCCGGGCTGGCCAAGCTGCGCCGGGACAACCCGGCGCTGGCCGACGGCGCCCAGATCGAGCGGTACGCCGCCGACGGCGCGGGCGTGTACGCCTTCTCCCGGATCGACGCGGCGCAGCAGGTCGAGTACCTGGTGGCGGTCAACAACGCCACCGAGGCGAAGACCGTCACGCTGGACACCTTCTCGGCGGGGATGGGCTTCGACCGGATCTACCCCGCGGCGGATTCGCGGCTCACCAGCGGCGCCGACCGCAAGGTGACGCTCACCGTGCCGGCGCTCTCCTCCGTGGTGTTCAAGGCCGGCGGCAGGCTCGCCCCGGTCGCGGCCGCGCCGCGGCTCACGGTGCGGCCGCCGGCGGACGGATCCACCGGGCTGGTGACGGTGGGCGCCGAGACGGACGGCGGTTTCAACGGTTTCAACGGTTTCAACCGGGTCAGCTTCGCCGCCCAGGTCGGCAACGGGCCGTGGCGGACGCTGGGCACCGCCGACACCGGGAAGTACGCCGTCACCCAGGACCTGTCCGCCGTCGCCCCCGGCACGGTCGTCCGCTACAAGGCCGTGGTGCAGGACTCCGGCGGCCACCTGCGCTCCGCCACCGCGAGCTTCACCACGGGCACCCCGGCGCCCGATCCCGTGCCCACCGCGGGCTCCCGCCCGTACGCCGTCGTCCACTACAACCGGCCGGACGGCGACTACGACGGCTGGAACCTCTACGCCTGGGGCGACCTCGCCGACGGCGAGGGCACCCAGTGGCCGGCCGGGCACCCCTTCACCGGCCGGGACGCGTACGGCGCCTTCGCGTACGTGCGGCTCAAGCCCGGCGCCTCGGACGTCGGGTTCGTGGTGGAGAAGGACGGCGCCAAGGACGTCGACGCCGACCGGCACCTCGACGTCGGCAGCACCGGCGAGGTGTGGCTCAGGCAGGGCGATCCGGCGGTGCGCACCGCGAACCCGGGACCGCCGAACAGCCAGCCGGCGAACACGGCCGTCATCCACTACAACCGGGCCGACGGCGACTACGACGGCTGGGGCCTGCACGACTGGACCGGCGCCGCCGCCCCCACCGACTGGGGCAAGCCGCTGATGCCGGTGCGCCGCGACGCCTTCGGCGCCGTCTTCGAGGTGCCGCTGGCGCCCGGCGCGACCAGCCTCAGCTACATCCTGCACAGGGGTGACGACAAGGACCTGCCCGCCGACCAGTCGCTGGACTTCGCCGTCAACGGCAAGGAGGTCTGGGTGCTCGGCGGACGCGAGGGCTACCTGCTGCCGCAGAACCCGGCGGCCTCCTCGCAGGTGGACCTCACCGGCGCCAAGGCCCAGTGGATCGACGCGCGCACCGTCGTCGTCCCGGCGAACTACGGCGCGGGCGACGAGGCCCTGGCCGGCGGCACCAGCGCCCAGCTGGTGTACGACCCCGAGGGCGGCATCCGCGCCGACCGGGGCGCGCTGACCAAGCCCGGCCGGTGGCTGCGGCTCACCCCGGTCAAGGGCGGGCTGACCGAGGCGCAGAAGGCCAAGTACCCGCACCTGGCCGGGTACCGGGCCTTCACCGTGGACCCGCGGGACACCGCCCGCGTCCCGGCCGCGCTGCGCGGGCAGCTGCTGTTCACCGAACACCTGCCCAGCGGCGCGGTACTGGCCGCCACCGGGGTCCAGATCCCGGGCGCGCTCGACGACCTGTACGCCGGGAAGACCGGCAAGGTCGACTTCGGACCGGCCTACTACAACGGCAAGGTGGCGCTGTCGCTCTGGGCGCCGACCGCGCAGGAGGTCTCCGTCCAGGTCTTCGACGGCGCCACCGGGGGCACCCCCAGGACGCTGCCGCTGAAGCGGGACGACGAGACCGGGGTGTGGGAAGTCGTCCGCGACAAGCGGGAGTTGGACGGCAAGTACTACCTGTACCAGGTGAAGGTCTGGGCCCCCTCGACCCAGCAGCTGGTGGTCAACACCGTCACCGACCCGTACTCGGTGGCGCTCTCCGCCGACTCCGGGCGCAGCCTGGTCGCCGACCTCGACGCCAAGGGGCTCAAGCCCGAGGGCTGGGACGACCACGCCCGCCCGCAGGCCGTCCCGCCAGCGCGCCAGCAGATCCAGGAGCTGCACGTCCGGGACTTCTCGGTCGAGGACTCCACCGTTCCGGCCGCCGAGCGCGGCACCTACCTGGCGTTCACCGAGTCCGACTCGGCCGGCATGCGGCACCTGCGCGAGCTGGCCGCGGCCGGGGTGACCACGGTGCACCTGCTGCCGACCTTCGACATCGCCACCATCCGGGAGAACCGGGCGGACCGGAAGCTGCCCGCCTGCGACCTCAAGTCGCTGCCCCCGAACGGCCCGGAGCAGCAGGAGTGCGTGGCGGCCGTGGCCGCCGACGACGCGTACAACTGGGGCTACGACCCGCTGCACTACAACGTGCCGGAGGGCTCCTACGCCACCGATCCCCAGGGCACCGCCCGGACGGTGCAGTTCCGGCGGATGGTGCAGGCGATGCACGCGGCCGGGCTGCGGGTGGTGCTGGACGTGGTCTACAACCACACCGCCGCCAGCGGCCAGGCCGACCACTCGGTGCTGGACCGGGTGGTGCCCGGCTACTACCAGCGGCTGGACGCCAACGGGAAGGTGACGACGGACAGTTGCTGCGCCGACACGGCGCCCGAGCACGCCATGATGAACCGGCTGGTGGTCGACTCGGTGACGCTGTGGGCCCGTGAGTACAAGGTCGACGGCTTCCGCTTCGACCTGATGGGCCTGGACCCGAAGTCCACCATGCTGGACGTGCAGGCCGCGCTGCGGAAAATGACGCCGGCCTCGGACGGCGTGGACGGCAAGAACGTCTTCCTGTACGGCGAGGGCTGGAACTTCGGCGTGGTCGCCGGCAACGCCCGGTTCGAGCAGGCCACCCAGGTCAACATGGCCGGCACCGGCATCGCCACCTTCGACGACCGGATCCGGGACGCCGCCCGCGGCGGGAACTTCATGCTGAACTCCGCGCCGCAGCAGGGCTTCGCCTCGGGCCTGTACACCGACCCGAACGGCTCGCCCGCCAACGGCAGCCCGGAGGAGCAGAAGGCGCGGCTGCTGCACCAGATGGACCAGGTGAAGGTCGGGCTGACCGGCAACCTGGCCGGCTACTCCTTCACCGACAGCTCCGGAAAGCCCGTCACCGGCGCCCAGGTCGACTACAACGGCGCCCCGACCGGGTACGCGGCCAGGCCCGGCGAGGCGGTGGAGTACGTGGACGCCCACGACAACACCGACCTCTTCGACGCGCTCGCGTACAAGCTGCCGACCGGGACCCCGCCCGCCGACCGGGCCCGGATGCAGGCGTTCGGGCTCTCGCTGACCGCGCTCACCCAGGGCGCGGGCTTCGCCCAGGCCGGCAGCGACCTGCTGCGCTCGAAGTCGCTCGACTCCAACTCCTACGACTCGGGGGACTGGTTCAACGCGATCCACTGGGACGCCGCCGACGGCAACGGCTGGGGCCGCGGCCTGCCGCCGGCCAAGGACAACCAGGAGCTGTGGCCGATCGCGCGGTCCCTGCTGGGCGATCCGGCGCTGACGGTCGGCGCGGCCGACATCCGGGCGGCCTCGGGCCAGTACCAGGAGTTCCTGCGGATCAAGCGGTCCTCGCCGCTGTTCTCGCTGCCGACCCTGGACGCCGTCCAGCAGCGGCTGTCCTATCCGCTCTCCGGCACGGCCGGCGAGACCCCGGGAGTGATCACCCTGCACCTGGACGGCACCGGGCTGGCGGGGGCGGAGAAGGGCGTCACGGTGGTCTTCAACGCCACGCCCACGGCGCAGGCGCAGACCGTACCGGCGCTGAAGGGCACCGGTCAGACGCTGCACCCCGTCCAGGCGGGCGGCGCGGACCAGGTGGTGAAGCGCTCCGGCTTCGACGCCGCGACCGGCACCTTCACCGTGCCGGGCCGCACCGTGGCGGTGTTCGTCCAGCGCTGACGCGCGCACCGGGCGACGCCCGGGCTCCGGACCACGATCCGATGGGACGGAGCCCGGGCCGTCCCGGTTCCGCTCCGGACGCACAATGGCCGGAAAGCTCCGGTGGCACGGCCGGAACTGTGAGGTGCCGGGCCTGCCGGGCGTCGCCGGCCGCCCGGCGGTGCGGGTGACGGCCCTGAGTGCTGGTCACCGACCGCCGGTAGTGATCGAACTTTGCACCAGGCATGAAAACCGTGTTCACGAGTTCGCAGTGGGGTAACACAACTGACGTTCCGTCGTGCATACGGTTTCGGTAATGAATCGGCCAATCCGTGGCATGCATCTGTCATTAACGGCTGGTTTGCTGCCACGATTCCCCCGGCTGTAGACGAGGGGGCCCCACCCCCCGGTGCAGTCGGTCCAGTTCAGGTGCAGCGCGTCCCGACCCTGCAACGAGTTGTGAGCACCGCATCCGCACCCCCGTCGTACCCGGCGGGGGCCCCCACTGCGCCGCGACCCCGCGGCCCAGGTTTTCTCTCCACCGGCGCGACCCGGCGCCGGTCGGAAAAGGAGTCCGCATGTCCCGTTACGCTCACGCCCGGAAGGCGGCGGTTGTCATGGCCGCCTCCACCGCGCTGCTGGTCACCGGCATACCGGTGATCGCGCAGGCGGCCACTCCGGACGCGCCGACCGTCGTCGCCGCCCAGCAGGCGACCCGCGCCCAGCTGATCTCCACCGCGAACCAGCAGACCACCGCCATCGCCCAGAGCCTCGGGCTGAGCGGCGAGGAGAAGCTGGTCACCAAGGACGTCATCCAGGACGCGGACGGCACCCGCCACCTGCGGTACGAGCGCACCCTCAACGGCCTGCCGGTCCTGGGCGGGGACCTCGTGGTCCACCAGGCGCCCACCGGTGCCACCAAGAGCGTCGACCGGGCCAGCACCGCCTCCCTGAACGGCGTGAGCACCACGCCGAAGCTGGCCGCGCCGGCCGCCCAGTCGGCCGCGCTCGCCGCCGAGTCGGGCACCGCCGTGGACACCGCGCCGCGCCTGGTGGTCTGGGCCTCCGACAACAACCCGCGGCTCGCCTGGGAGACCGTCGTCTCCTCCACCAAGTCCGACGGCACCCCGAGCAAGATGCACGTGGTCACCGACGCCACCAGCGGCCAGGTCATCCAGCAGTGGGACGGCATCGAGACCGGCTCCGGCAAGGGCGTCTTCGTCGGCAACGTCACCATCGGCACCACCCAGTCGGGGTCGACCTACCAGCTGAAGGACGGCGCCCGCGGTGGGATGTACACCACCAACCTGAACCACGGGACCTCGGGCACCGGCACCCTGTACAGCAAGTCCACCGACACCTGGGGCGACGGCACCGTCAGCAACGGCGAGTCCGCCGCGGTCGACGCCCACTACGGCGTCGCGGCCACCTGGGACTTCTACAAGAACACCTTCGGCCGCAACGGCATCCGCAACGACGGGGTCGGCGCCTACAGCCGCGTCCACTACGGCAACAACTACGTGAACGCCTTCTGGGACGACTCCTGCTTCTGCATGACGTACGGCGACGGCTCGGGCAACACCCACCCGCTCACCGAACTCGACGTCGCGGGCCACGAGATGAGCCACGGCGTCACCGCCGCCACCGCCAACCTGACCTACTCCGGCGAGTCCGGCGGCCTCAACGAGGCCACCTCGGACATCTTCGGCACCATGGTCGAGTTCTACGCCAACATCCCGACCGACAACCCCGACTACCTGATCGGCGAGTTGATCGACATCAACGGGAACGGCACCCCGCTGCGCTACATGGACCAGCCCTCCAAGGACGGCGCCTCGGCCGACTACTGGTCCTCCACCGTCGGCAACAAGGACGTCCACTACTCGTCCGGCGTCGCCAACCACTTCTTCTACCTGCTGTCCGAGGGCAGCGGCGCCAAGGTCATCAACGGCGTCAGCTACAACTCGCCGACCCAGGGCGGCATCTCGGTCAGCGGCATCGGCCGGGACAAGGCCGCGGCCATCTGGTACCGCGCGCTGACCACCTACATGACCTCCAGCACCAACTACGCCGCGGCGCGCACCGCGACGGAGAAGGCCGCCACCGACCTCTACGGTGCCGGCAGTGCCGAGCTGACCGCGGTCAGCACCGCCTGGGCCGGCGTCAACGTCGGTACGGCGCCCTCGGGCGGCGTCACCGTCACCAACCCGGGCAACCAGTCCACCGCCGTCGGCGGCGCGGTGAACCTCCAGATCAACGCCACCGGCGGCACCGCCCCGCTGACCTACAGCGCGACCGGCCTGCCCACCGGCCTGTCGATCTCCTCCTCCGGCGCGATCACCGGTACCGCCTCCACCGCGGGCACCTACAACGTGACCGTCACGGTGAAGGACTCGGCCGGCAAGACCGGCTCGACCAGCTTCACCTGGACCGTCTCCACCGGCGGCGGCAGCTGCACCCCGGCGCAGCTGCTGGGCAACGCGGGCTTCGAGACCGGCAGCGCCGCCCCGTGGACGGCGTCCAGCGGCGTGGTGGACAGCAGCACCTCCCAGCCGGCCCACGGCGGTTCGTGGAAGGCGTGGCTGGACGGCTACGGCTCCTCCCACTCGGACTCGCTGTCCCAGACGGTGACCATCCCGGCGGGCTGCAAGGCGACGCTGAGCTTCTGGCTGCACGTCGACACCGCCGAGACGTCGACCACCACGGCGTACGACAAGCTGACGGTGGCGGTCAACGGCACCACGCTGAAGACCTACTCCAACCTGGACGCGGCGGCCGGCTACCAGCAGCGGACCTTTGACCTGTCGTCCTACGCGGGCCAGACGGTCACCCTGAAGTTCACCGGCACCGAGGACGCCTCGCTCCAGACCAGCTTCGTGATCGACGACACCGCCATCCAGACCGGCTGAGCCCGGACCGGCCCCTGAGGGACCGGTGAACCAGGACAGGTGAGGGGCCCGGCGGCCGCACGGCTGCCGGGCCCTTGTCGTGCCGTCTTCGGCCACCGGGGCGGCGGGTGGTGCGGAGTCGCATCCGCTGGGCGCGGACGGCCGAGGAGCGGGCGGTGCGGGGTGCGGGCGGTGCGGGGCGCGGGTGGTGCGGGCGCGGGCCGAGCAGGCGTGAACGAAGCGGGCGCGGGCGGTGCGGGCGTGAACGAAGCGGACGTGAGCAAAGTCTTGACGGCCCATCCGGTCGGCTCTAGGTTCGGCGCTGCAAGTTTCCGGCAAGTTGCAGAAACTTCATGCAGTCTTCTTCGCCCCCTCCGGCTGCCCCACCCCAGCCACCCTCAGGAGACGACGTGGTCACCACCGCCCCCACCTTCCCCCGGCCGTCGGCCGGGGGGACCCCCAGGCCCATCCGCCGCCGCGCCCGCGCCGCCGGGGCGCTCGCCGCCTCGGCGGCGCTCGCGCTCTCGCTCGGCACCTCCCTCGGCGCCCCCGCCGCCCAGGCCGCCCCTCCCGCCGACAACGGCAAGGACGTCACCGCCACCCTCTTCGAGTGGCGCTTCGACTCCGTCGCCCAGGCCTGCACCTCCACCCTCGGCCCCAAGGGCTACGGTTTCGTGGAGGTCTCCCCGCCGCAGGAGCACATCCAGGGCGCCCAGTGGTGGACCTCGTACCAGCCGGTCAGCTACCGGATAGCCGGGCGCCTCGGCGACCGCACGTCCTTCAAGAACATGGTCGCCACCTGCCACGCGGCCGGGGTCAAGGTGATCGCCGACGCGGTGGTCAACCACATGTCGGCGGGCTCCGGCACCGGCACCGGCGGCACCACGTACACCAAGTACGACTACCCCGGCACGTACCAGAACCAGGACTTCCACTCCTGCCGCCAGGCGATCAGCAACTACCAGGACCGGGGCAACGTCCAGAACTGCGAACTGGTCGACCTCGCCGACCTGGACACTGGCAGCGCGTACGTCCAGACCACCATCGCCCACTACCTGGACGACCTGGCCTCGCTCGGCGTCGACGGCTACCGGATCGACGCCGCCAAGCACATCGCCGCCGCCGACCTGGCCGCGATCAAGGCCAGGATGGCCAACCCCAAGGCCTACTGGGTGCAGGAGGTCATCTACGGCGCCGGCGAGCCGATCCAGCCCACCGAGTACACCGGCACCGGCGACGTGGACGAGTTCCGGGTCGGTACCGACCTGAAGCGGATGTTCACCACCGACAAGCTCGCCAACCTCAGCGGCTGGGGCGCCTCCTGGGGCTACCTGCCGAGCGGGCAGGTGCGCACCTTCCTCGACAACTGGGACACCGAGCGCAACGGCTCCACCCTCAACTACACCTACGGCAACACCTACACGCTGGCCAACGTCTTCCTGCTGGCCTCGCCGTACGGGTCCCCCAACGTCTACTCCGGCTACTCCTTCACCAACAAGGACGACGGCCCGCCGAACGGCGGCACCGTCAAGGCCTGCTACCAGGACGGGTGGAACTGCACCCACGCCTGGCGGCAGGTCGCCAACATGGTCGGCTTCCGCAACGCGGTGGCGGGCACCGGAGTGACGAACTGGTGGTCCAACGGCAACAACGCGATCGCCTTCGGCCGCGGTGACAAGGGGTACGTCGCGATCAACCACGAGAGCGGCGCGATCACCCGGACCTTCCAGACCGGGCTGCTGGCCGGCACCTACTGCGACGTCCAGCACGGCGACCCGCAGGCGGGCGGCGGCTGCACCGGCCCGACGTACCAGGTGGGCGCCAACGGGCAGTTCACCGCGACGGTCGGCGCGGGCGACGCGGTCGCGCTGTACGTCCCGTCCGGCACGAGCGTCTCCGGCGCCTCGTTCAACGTCAACGCCACCACCACGGTCGGGCAGAACATCTACGTGGTCGGCGACATCGCGGCGCTCGGCGGCTGGGACCCGGCCAAGGCGCTGCCGCTCTCCTCGGCCGGTTACCCGGTCTGGTCGCTGGCGCTGTCGCTGCCGGGCGGGACGTCCTTCCAGTACAAGTACGTCCGCAAGGACGCCGGGGGAGCGGTGACCTGGGAGTCCGGGGCGAACCGGACGGCCACGGTGACCTCGGGCGGGGTGGTCACGCTGAACGACACCTGGCGGCCGTAGGCGGCCGGAACAGGCCGGAACAGGCCGGAACCGGTCGCAGGCGGCCGGGTTCGGTCGGGTCGGGTCCTTGTCCAGCCGGATCGGGCCGGTCGGGCCGGGTCCGGCCTTGTCCGGCCCATGGATTCCCGGGGGACCCCGGTCGGCGGCGGCCGACCGGGGTCCTCCCGGGTCGCGGCGGCGGGCCGGGGTTATCCCCGGTACCGGTCCCCGCCGGGCCGCACGGCGGCGGACCGGCCGGCTACCCCCGGCCGATGTACGGCATCGCCGTCGCCATCACGGTGGCGAACTGCACGTTGGCCTCCAACGGCAGCCCGGCCATGTGCCGCACGGTGCGCGCCACGTCGGCCACGTCCATGGTCGGCTCGGGGACGATCCGGCCGTCCGCCTGCCGGGCGCCCGCACCGATCGCCGCCGTCAGGTCGGTCGCCGCGTTGCCGATGTCGATCTGACCGCAGGCGATCCGGTACGGGCGGCCGTCCAGGGAGAGCGACTTGGTCAGGCCGGTGACGGCGTGCTTGGTCGCGGTGTAGGCGATCGAGTGCGGGCGCGGGACGTGCGCGGAGATCGAGCCGTTGTTGATGATCCGGCCGCCCCGCGGGTCCTGGGCCTTCATCTGCCGGAAGGCGGCCCGGGCGCAGAGGAAGGCGCCGGTCAGGTTGAGGTCGACCACCGCCCGCCAGTCCTCGACCGCCAGCTCCTCCACGGGGACGGCCGGGCCGAAGGCGCCGGCGTTGTTGAACAGCAGGTCCACCCGGCCGTGGCGTTCGGCGACCGCGGCGAACAGCGCGTCCACCGCCGCCGGGTCGGTGACGTCGGTCGGCACCACGTCGGCCGGGGTTGCCCCTGCCGGGGCGGCCTCCGACCGGGTGGCTTCGCCCGGGGCGGCTCCGCCCCGGGCCGCGCAGAGCCGGGCGGTCTCGTGCAGCGGCCCGGGCCGTCGGCCGGCCAGCACCGTCCGCCAGCCGGCCGCGGCCAGTTCCACCGCCACGGCCCGCCCGACGCCGCTCCCGGCCCCGGTGACGACGGCGATCCGCTGGTTCATGACACCCTCCTCGATGACTGTTCCGGCCTCGACGGCCGTTCCGGTCGCGCCCGGAGTGATCGTCGCGGATCGGAGGGCCGCCGTCACTGGTCAAAGCATCCAAAATCCGGACGGTCCGGCAGACACCCGGCGGCGCCCCCCGCCGACCGGCCCCCGCCGAACGGCGGGAGCGGTGAAGGCTTTTACCTGATCGCGAACAAACATTGGATTTCCGGTGGCCGCCGCGCAACCGGCCCGCCCCGGTCCACGTCATAAGATCGCAGGAACGCGCGCCCCCGCGAGGGCGGCGCGCCATCATTCCCGGGGGTCGCACCAGCGCTGTGCCCCCGGGCCTGTCCGGCCCCACCGGGGGGCCGCCGCCCGGTCAGACGGACCGGGTGCGTCATCGGTCGGAGAGTCCTCACCGTGCTTAGGCAGTCGTCCCGTTCCCGCGCCGTCCTGTCCGGCGCCGCCGTGCTCGCCCTGGCCGCCTCGCTCGCGGCCTGCGGGAGTTCCGGCGGTGGGAAGGAACACGTCGCCGCGAACACCCCGGCCGGGAGCAGCAGCTCCGCGGGCAGCCCGTCCGCCACCGGCGCCACCCCGTCCGCGACCGGCAGCGCGACCCCGACCGCCGCCGGAAAGGTGCTGATGCCCACCGGGCCCGCCGCCAACCTGTCCAAGGTCCGGGACACCGCCGCCGGACCGATCATGCTGACCACCGTCACCGGCGCGAAGTCCGGCGTCTCCGGCAAGGTCTGGGTCTGGCTGCCGCCCGAGTACAACGACCCCAAGTTCGCCAAGACCGGCTTCCCGGTGCTCACCCTCTTCGCGGGCGGCCAGAGCAACGGCTACAACACCTGGACCGACAACCAGCTGCCGATCCAGGAGGAGAACGCGAGGCTGGTCAAGGAGGGCAAGTCCCACCCGTTCATCATGATCATGCCGGTGCAGAACTTCAACAGCGACGAGAAGAACGCGCTGGACTGCTCCGACATACCGGGCCAGCCGAAGATGGCGACCTGGATGGCCGAGGACATCCCCGACTTCGTGCGCGCCAACTTCCGCACCGTGAAGGGCCGGGACGGCTGGGGCGTGATGGGCGCCTCCACCGGCGGCTTCTGCAGCGCCAAGCTCGCCCTCCAGTACCCGCAGGTCTACAAGGCGGCCGTCCCGATCGACGGCTACTTCATACCGGACTCGCTGCTGTGGAAGGGCCACGACGCCGAGAAGGCCGCCAACAACCCCGACCTGCTGGTCGCCCAGGGCAAGGCCGACGTGAGCATGCTGGTCACCGCGGGCGGCGCCAACCCGTACGAGACCAAGGTGGTCAAGAGCTGGGTGGAGAAGGCGGTGCCGCCGGTGAGCCTGGAGTACCACGAGCAGCCCGGCGGCAAGCACCTGACCTCGGACTTCAAGAAGATGATCCCGGACACCCTGGTGTGGCTGACCGCCCACCTGGCGGGGCCGGCCAGCGACTGAGGCACCCGCCGGGGCCGGGGGCGCGCCCGGGCCGGGGGCGCGCCTGGGCCCCCTTCCCCGAGGCCACACCCGAACCGTCGGTGCCGGAGGCGTTCCACGCTTCCCGCGCCGGCGGTTCCGGCTTTCCGGGGCGGGTGGTCCACGGGCCTCCGACGGCCGCCGTAGGGCCCGTCGGCCGACCGTCCGCAGGCCCGTGACCTGCGCGTCAATCGGACATTGATTCGCTTCTGATCGACTGCGAGCACCTTGGCTGGGGCGGTCCTCGACCGGCCGCCGCCACCCGCCGTGCCCCAAGCCGTGAAGAGAGTGCCATGCCCATCCACCTGGTTTCCCTGCCCGCCCCCACCGTGCCCGCGCAGGACCAGCCCGCAGCCGACGCCCAGGGCGCGGACGCGTACGGGCGGACCGTGGCGGAGGAGCCGGCCACCCTGCGGTTCGCCGGGCTGCGCCTGGTGCACGCCGCGATGCGCCGGGACCTCGCCCGGCTGCCCACCGCGCTGCGGCTGCTCCAGCCCGGCGAGGACCACCAGGGCGAGGCGCTGCTGCGGCACTGGAACTTCATGACCGCGATGCTCACCTGCCACCACGAGCAGCAGGACAGCCGGCTCTGGCCGATCGTGCGCCGCTTCGCGCCCGAGCTCCGGCTGCTGCTCAACTGGCTGGAGGACGACCACCACAACCTCGACCACTCGTTCACCCGGGTCACCACCCTGGTGCGGATCGCCAGCCGGGACGCCGGCAGCGCCTGGCCGGTCGCGTACGCGATGGAGGACCTGGCGGCCCGGCTGGAGACCCACCTGCGGATCGAGGAGCGGCAGCTGCTGCCCCGGATGGAGCGGGTGCTCACGGACGGCTCCCGGCTCGGCGGGCTGGGCGAGCTGCTGGACCTGCTGCGCCTGGCCGACGGCCCGGGCCTGCCGGACGCGCTGGCCTGGCTGCTGGAGGGGGTGGAGCCCGACCTGGTCGAGCGGCTGCTGGCCGAGTGCGACGACGACGTGGCCCGCAACTGGCCGCACTGGCACGCGACCTACCAGCGCTGCACCTCGTCGCTGTGGGGGCCGGGGGACGGCTCGGGCGGCGGCGCCGGTACCGGGTTCGGCGGCCTGGGGAACATCGCCGACTGACGCCGGGGTGCCTCCGCGGTGCGTGCGCGGGCCGGTGACCGGCGCGCACGGCACGAGCCTCCGGCACCCGGGTACCCGGGCACCCGGCGCCCGTGACCCGGGCGCCACCGGGCTGCGGCCGGGGGCCGTCGGCGTCAGCCCGGCAGACGGTTGAGCCACTCCAGCGGGGCGACCCGGATCGCCGTGTGGGGCGAGCCGTCCCACTCCGCCGGAAGACCGACCGCGGCCAACGCCGCGACCACCGCCCGCCCGACCTCCACCGTCCGGCGCTCCGACACCTCCGCCGCCTCGGCGCCGGCCCGGAACCCGCCGTAGCGCAGCATCAGTCCGCGCCCGGCGGCCGCCGCCTCGGTGTCCTGCTGGTGGAAGAAGACGAAACCGACCGAATCCTCCCCGGCCTCACCGCCGATCTCGGCGTAGCCGCAGCCCGCGCAGCAGGTGAAGTCCATCGCCGCGACGATGCCCTGGTCCTCCAGCGCGTCGAAGGCGTCCGCCAGCCGGTCCACGTCGGTGGTCTCCGGCCACGCCGCCTGCTCGGCCAGCCGCTCGGTCCACAGCGGAGCGACGATCCGCTCCGCCTCCTCCTCGGTGAGCCCCCGGCCGTCGAGGACCTCGGCCAGGGACTCGGCTATCTCGTCCGGCTCCCGGAAGCCGCACCGGATCAGCTCGCGGGCCAGCTCCTGGGCTTCGCGCAGCACGTCGGGGTCGAGCACCGTCTCCTCGGTCATGCCGGCATCCTCGCACCCGCCACTGACATTGATGCTGATACTCAGGTTCCGGTGGTCGTGGCTCAGCCACTGACTGACGCCCTGCTGGGCTGTCCTCAAGTTGTTCTGTCCGGC
>NZ_JBVITE010000040.1:41796-79746 GCF_055575155.1 Kitasatospora sp. NPDC034533 | reverse complement strand
TTCCCCCCCTCCCCCCCCCCCGCCCCCCCCCCCCCCCCCCCTCTCCCCCCCCCCCCCCCCCCCCCCCCCCCCCCCCCCCCACCCCTGGGCCCGTCTCACCGGCGGAAGGTGCCCCAGCCGTCGTCCTGCGCCCGGGAGCGGTTGAGGTACGGCACCCGGTCGGTCACGGCGTTCGGCAGCCGGTCGCCGACCCGGTCCGCGACCGCGCCGGCCGCCTTCCCGGCCACCGCCCCGGCCTGCTGCCGGGCCCGGTCGGTCGCGCTCTGCACCGCGGGGTGGCGGGCGATCCGCCGGGTGACCTCGGCGATCTGCTCGTAGCGCTGGCGCCCCGCCCGCGAGCCCAGGACGTAGCCGGCCGCGAAACCGGCGGCCAACGACAGCTTCCACATGATCGGATCCACCCTCTCCTGGCGGCTTCTGCCGCATTGCCCTACCCGTCCGTCGGGACGGCGAACCGTCCGCGCCCCCAGCATCCCCGGCGCCGTCGCCGGGCGCGCGCGGGGCACGCCGGGCGGTGGCCCGCCGGCAACCTGGGAAAGCGATTGGCGGAACACCCCCCCGAGTGCGCTAATGTATGTCCCGCAGCGACCGCCGAGGAGCCCGGGGAACCGGGGGCCGGAGCGGAAGCCGATCCCCCATAGCTCAATTGGCAGAGCAGCCGACTGTTAATCGGCAGGTTATTGGTTCGAGTCCAATTGGGGGAGCTCGGGAGAAGGCCCCTCGGGGTCCTGTTCCCGTCCGTGGTACGGAAGTCGAGTACCGCGATCCCGCATAGCTCAATTGGCAGAGCAGCCGGCTGTTAACCGGCAGGTTATTGGTTCGAGTCCAATTGCGGGAGCTGCACCGGGTCCGCCCGGTGACTGCTCAGAGCGAAGGCCCCTCGGTCGACCGGGGGGCCTTCGTGTTGCCCGGGTGCGGCCCGGCGCCGGGGCGGCGTGACGTGCGCGACACCGGCCCCGGCTCAGGCGGTCGCCCTCCGGTAGAGGTCGGCGACCCGCTGGTCGAAGGTGATGCTGTACGAGGTGCCGGGGGTGCTCCCGCCCTCCTGGTAGCCGCCGATCACCCCGACCACCGCACCGTCGGAGGTGACCCAGGGGCTGCCGCTGGTGCCGTCGGTGTAGCCGCCGCAGTCGAAGCGCTCCTGGGTGGGGCTCTGCGAGCTGGTGCGGACCGCGCAGGTGATCGGCTCGTCGCTCTCGTTCGGGTAGCCGGTGACCGAGACGGGCAGCCCGAAGCCCCGGCCGGTGTCGATCGCGTTGCCGCCGACCGCGTCCTCGACCTGCCGGCCGTCGACCGGGTCGACCGTGACGAACGCCACATCGTACTCGGGGTCGTCACCGGCCGCCCAGCGTGGATCGACGGTGATCTCCCGCACCGGCCAACTCCCGTACGGGGTGGACCCGTTGCGGTAACCGGGGGTGAACACCAGGTCGTCCAGCAGGCCGAGCCGGCGGTTCTGCACGCAGTGCGCCGCGGTGACCAGCAGATTGCGCCGCGGGCTGCTCACCACGCTCGCGGTGCAGGCCCGCGGGCCCTGCGCGGTGTGGATTGAGAGGGTGCCGATCCGGTCCCGGTCGGGGCTCTGCCGCGCGACCTCGGCCATGGGCGTCCCGTCCTGCCCGCCGCACGCGGTGCCGGTGGCCAGCAGCAGGGCGGCCAGCGCCGCCGTTCGCGCCGTGCGCGCGGGCCGTGCCGGGCGGGGGGCCATCGGGGCTCCGTCTCGTTCCTCGGGGCGGGCACGGGGGCGTGCGTTCCGCCGGTCGTGAGGAAGATCTACCAGGCCGTGCCCGCGGGCGCCACCGCCGGGTGCCGGTCAGCCCGTGGCGCGGTCGTACAGGGCCTGGACGCGGTCGCCGAAGTAGCTGCTGTACGAGGTGTCCGGGCTGTCGCCGCCCTCCTGGTAGCCGCCGATCACACCGACCACCGTGCCGGTCCTGGTGTCCGGGTCGAAGTCGGTGACCCAGGGGCTGCCGCTGGTGCCGCCGGTGTAGTCGGGGCAGTCGATCCGCAGCTGGGTGGGGCTCTGCTGGGAGGTGGTGTTGGCGCAGGTGATCGGCAGGCCGCTGCTGCTCGGGTAGCCGGTGACCTTCACCGGGAGCCGGTAGCCCCGGTTGACGCCCAGTCGGTTGGCGCCGAGCACCTGCTGGACCTGCTGCCCGTTCCGGGCCTGGACGACCGCGAAGGCGACGTCCACGTCCGGGTCGGCGTGGTCGTTCCAGCCGTCGTCCACGGTGACGGCCAGCAGCGGCCAGACGCCGCTGGGGGTGTCGCCGTCGCGGTAGCCCGGGACGAAGACCAGGTCGCCGCGCCGGCCGAGCTTCGGGTCCCAGACGCAGTGGGCGGCCGTGACGATGAGGTTGAGCCCGGCGCTGTCGACCACGCTGGCGGTGCAGAAGTGGTCGCCGTCGGCGTTGCGGGTGAACACCGCCCCGACCAGGCCGTTGAGCACGGTGGGCCTGGCGGTGCGGGTGACGCCGGTGTGCCGCCCGGCCGCGCTCCTGAACCGCTGCCGGCTCCAGCCGTGGCTGTCCGCGGAGGGCGGTGCCGAGCTGACCGTCGGGGCGCCCCCGCCGGGCCCCGCCGCGGTGGTGCAGCCCGCCACGGCCAGCGCCAGGGCGAACGCCGTGGCCGCCGCCGTCCCACGAGTCGTCATCCGCCCAGGCTGCCCTGACCGGGTGCCCCTCCGCCACCCGGGCTGCGCCACCCAGGAGGCGTGCGCCCCCGCACGGCCTCGCGCACCCGGCGGCGCCCCCCGGCGCGCACCACGGGTGATCGACCGGCTATGCTGCCCGGGACGGCCTCGCTGGGGCCGTCTGCTGCTGACGCGTGCCGGTGACCGGCGTGCGCGGTGAACCGGGGCGGTAGCTCAGCCGGTTAGAGCAGGGGACTCATAATCCCTTGGTCGTGGGTTCGAGTCCCACCCGCCCCACTTCTTCTTCCCGTCCCCGGCGGCTGTCGGCCTCTGCGAGAAGGCCCTCGACCGGCCCGAACCGGGTTTCGACGAGTGGAACTGTAGAGCAGGATCCCCGCCCGCCGGACTTTGCCACGCCGCGTTTCACCCGGCCGGCGCCAACCCGCGCCGGGGAGCCCGGCCAGGACTGTGGGGCCGTCACCGGCGAACGGTGACGGCCCCACAGTCGTCGGGAGCGGCTCAGCGGAGCTTGACCGGTGTGATGGTCAGTTCGCCGTTCTGGTGGCCCACCACGGAGACGGCCAGGTCCGGGAGCTTGCCCTCGGCCGCCAGCGCCTTCAGCTCCGGGAGCAGCGGCGAGCCCGGGTCGAGGTAGAACCGCAGCGGGCGCGGCTCGGAGGCGGCGAGGTCGGCGATCTCCTGGGCGCTGCGGCGGCCGATCGCCCACGCCCACAGGTGCGAGGTGCTGCCCTGGTTGCGGTCGAGCACGCTCAGCCAGAGGTTGTCCTCGATGCTGGCGTAGTCCGGGGCGGGGTCGTTCCAGACGCGGGAGCCGAGGAGGGAGACCGGGAGCCTGCCGTCGTGCCGCTGCTGGTCGGCGGCGAGTGCGGCGACCCGCTGGGCCACGGCGAAGCTCGCGCCGGTGCCGCGCACCTGGGCCCGCCCGGGGCTGCCCTGCCAGCCGGCCTGGCCGGAGTCCGGCTGGGCGTTGCTGAGGACGGCGAAGGCCAGGCAGCCCGAGACGGCGACCACGGGCACGACCGAGCGGATCCGGGACCAGGCGGTCGGGCGCGCGCCGGGGGCCGGTGCGGTGCTCGGCCCGGCGAGCACCCGGCGGCCGAAGGCGGGCAGCAGGGCGGCGGAGAAGCAGATCACCCCGACGACCATCAGCTGCTGGATCATCTTCTCGTAGAAGTACGAGGTGGTGCCCGCCGTGCGGAGCTGGTACTCCATCACGCCGTAGCAGAGCAGCGACACCGCGGCGAGCGAGACCAGCGCGACCCGGCGCGGGCGGTTGGCGCGCGCGCCGCGGGTCAGCAGCGCCAGGAACGTGGCCGCCACGAGGGGGAAGAGCAGGTGCCGGCCGACCGGGCTGATGCTGCCGGGGAGGGTCAGGACGTCCGCCGAACCGGCCGACTGGGCGTTGGTGTACGGCGGGAACAGGGCGAGCGCGCCGGCCACCGCGGCGGTGGCCAGCACGGTCGGCCAGTGCCGGAAGCACTCCCGCCGGTGCATGACGGCCCAGGCGAGCAGGATCGCCCCGACGGCCGGGAGCAGCAGGTAGTGGCCGAAGGAGATGGCGACGGTCAGGGCGCCGAGCACCACGACCTGCTCGCGGAAGCGGGCGAGCGGCCTGATCGCCAGGGCGAGCAGCACGGCGAGCAGCCCGAGCGCGAAGATCGAGCTCAGGAAGCCCCGGTTCTGCAGCTGCGGCACCTCGGCGACGACCAGGTAGACGGCGGTGGGCAGCGCGACGGCGAGGCCGCGCCAGCCGCGCAGGGCCGGGCCGGCGACCCGCTGCACCGCCCACAGGACGGCGACCGCCATGCCGGCCGCGGCGGCGGCGAACAGCAGGACGAAGAGCGACATCTGGGCGAGCGCGGGGCCCTGGCTGGTGCCGCCGTGCAGGAAGCTGGTGACCACGGCCAGCGTCAGGTGGCTGCCCGGCGGGTAGGTGTCGAGGCCGGTGGTGACGGTGGCGGCGGCCTCGCCCTTGTGCAGGGCGGTCAGGCCGCCCAGACGCATGATGGTGTCGTACACCGCCGCGTGCCGGCCGAGGTCCTCGAACGAGATGATCAGGGCCAGCCGCTCGGTGGCGTTGCGGCGCACGACCGGGTACAGCGTGAACGCGACGGCCGCGGCCGCCGGCAGCAGCAGGACGAGGTCCCGGAGGGGGACCAGCTCGCGCAGCCGCGCCGTCCACGGCCGCCGCGCCCGCCCGGCGGGCCGGGGGCCCTGGAGGAGCAGGACGGCGATCAGCGGCACGGCGGTGGCCTCGGCGAGCGCCACCGGGTGAAGGCCCCACGGCCAGTAGCTGGCGAGCAGGGCGAGCGCGCAGGTCCACCCGATCAGGACGCCCCCGGAGACCACCAGCCGGTCGAAGGCGGTGGCCCGGGAGCGGATCAGGGTCGCGGCGGCGTACCAGACCAGCCCGAAGGTCAGCAGGTCGGCCGAGACCAGGTGGAACAGCGGCGGGAGGGCCAGGAGGGCCGCGACGAGCCGGAGCTGTCCGGCGTCGGGGCGCCGGAACCGGGTCCACGGACGCCGCCGGCCGGTGCCCGCGCCCGGGCTCGTTCTGTCCGGTATGTCGACGGACTCGGCTGGCGCTGTCATGGATGCGATTCCCCCACAAACGGTGCTGAGTATGCAGATACGGGGCTGCAGGTATGGACATTCGGACGGGTTGACAAGTCTGCCGCATCGGCGCCGCGTGGGTGGTATCGGGGGGCATCTGGCGCAACGGTGGCGTCGGGCGCAGAAAAAGTGATATCACTTTGACATCGGATGCGGATGCTTGCCGAAGGAGTCGCCCCATGACCACGTCGCGTTTCGCCGTCGAGGACGGTCCTGTCCTCGACCTCCCTGCCCCCCGGATCACCGAACGGGTGATCACCGGGGCGGCCGGTCTGCCGGTGCTCGGCGGCACGCTGCTCGGCCTGCTCGCCGGGATCGGTTCGTTCGTCGTCGGTGCGGCGCGACTGACCGGCCACGGCGGCGCGGACGGCCTCGCCCTGGTGATCGCCGGGCCGCTGCTGGTGCTCGGCTCGCTGCTGCTGATGTGCGGCCTGACGGTGGTCTCGCCCGGCGAGGCCCGGGTGGTGCAGCTGCTCGGCCGCTACCGGGGCACCGTCCGCGCGGAGGGCCTGACCTGGCTGAACCCGTTCACCAGCCGCCGGCGGATATCCACCCGGATCCGCAACCACGAGACCGAGACCAGCAAGGTCAACGACGCGGACGGCAATCCGATCGAGATGGCCGCCGTGGTGGTCTGGCAGGTCGAGGACACCGCGATGGCGGTCTTCGAGGTGGACGACTACGCGGACTTCGTCGCCATCCAGACCGAGACGGCCGTGCGGCACATCGCCAGCAGCTACCCGTACGACGCCCACCACGAGGGTCAGTTGTCGCTGCGCGACGGCGCGGACGAGGTCGCCCGCATGCTCTCCGCCGAGATCTCCGCCCGGGTCGCCTCGGCCGGAGTGCGGGTCGTCGAGTCGCGGATCACCAGGCTCGCGTACGCTCCGGAGGTCGCCCAGGTGATGCTCCAGCGCCAGCAGGCCGGGGCCGTGGTCGCGGCGCGCAGGCTGATCGTCGAAGGAGCCGTCGGCATGGTCGAGGAAGCGCTGGAGCGCCTCGCCGAACGCGATGTCGTGGACCTGGACGAGGAGCGCAAGGCCGCCATGGTGAGCAACCTGCTGGTGGTGCTCTGCGGCGAACGCGGCACCCAGCCCGTCGTGAACACGGGCTCCCTCTACCAGTAAGGCGAGGCCTTGGCGACGGAACGGAAGAAGCTCCTGCTGCGACTGGACCCTTCAGTTCACGACGCACTCGCCCGGTGGGCCGCGGACGACCTGCGCAGCACCAACGCGCAGATCGAGTTCCTGCTCCGCCGCGCGCTCACCGACGCGGGCCGGATGCCCGGCGGCGCGGCCCGGCTTCCCCGGCGCGGACGCCCGCCCAAGAGCCCGTCCGAGGCAAGCCCGCCCAAGAGCCCGTCCGAGGCAAGCCCCTCCGAGGAGGGTCCGTCCGATCAGGGTCCGCGGAGCGGGAGCCCGGACCGGGACTGACCGCCACGGCCGGGCACCCCCACACCTTTCGGAGACCGACATGGACCTGCCCGCCACCCTCCCCGAGAAGCTGTACCTGCTGGCCTACGACCCGCGGCGCGGGCGCACCACCCAGCACTCCTCGCTCAACCTGCTGTTGCAGGCCGCGGCGCTGACCGAGCTGCTGCGCCGGGGCCTGCTGGCCGAGGACGGCCGCAAGGCGGTCGTCCGGGCCCGCGGCGCGGACGCCGAGGCCGGCCTCGACCCGTACAGCGCCCGCCTGCTGGGCCGGATCCGGGAGTCCCGGCCGCACAGCTGGAGCTCATGGGTCGGCCGGGCCAGGAGCACCGGGCGCGACCAGCCGATCCGCCGGGTCCGGGACGGCCTGGCGGACTCCGGCCGGATCACCCTCCGGCCGCACCGGGTGGCCGGCCTGTTCCCGGTGACCCTGGTCACCCTGGACGACCCCCGGGTGCGCGAGGCGCTGGCGGCCTCCGTCACCGGCGCGCTGAAGCGGCCGCTCAGCCGGGTCGACCCGGCCGACGCGGCGCTGACCGCGCTGGTCGCGGCGGGCAGGCTCCGCTCGGCCCTGAGCGCCGGGGAGCGCCGGGAGCACCGCGGCCGGATCGGGAAGCTGGCCCCGGCGGCCGGTCCGGTTCCGCGCGCGCTCGGCACGGCCCTGGCCTGGCGGATGGCGGGCCACTCGGCGGAGGCCGCGGCCCTGGGCTGACGGGCCGTCCGGGGCTCCGCGCGCCCCGTAAGCTGGCCGGGTGCTCGAACCCGCCCTGCTGCCGACCCCGCTGGTGGACTGCACCGACGGGGTCTTCGCGCGGGCCGGGGTGGAACTGCGGCTGAAGCGGGACGACCTGCTGCACCCCACCGTCCCCGGCAACAAGTGGCGCAAACTGGCGCCCAACCTGGCCGCCGCCGTCGCGCGGGGCCACACCCGGCTGCTGACCTTCGGCGGCGCGTACTCGACCCACCTGCGGGCCGTGGCCACCGCCGCCGGGGCGCTGGGGCTGGAGAGCGTCGGGCTGGTGCGCGGCGAGGAACTGGCCGACCGGCCCCGCAACTGGTCGCTGCGGGCCGCCGAGGCCGCCGGGATGCGGCTGGAGTTCCTGACCCGGTCCGCGTACCGGGAGGCCACCGGCCGGGCCGTCGCGGGAGACGCCGCCGGCGAGGCCGCCGTGGGCGAGGTCGCCGCGGCGGGACCGGAAGGCCGCTGGGGCCGCTGCCTGGTGCTCCCGGAGGGCGGCTCCAACGCGCTGGCCGCCGTCGGCGCGGCCGCGATCCCGGCCGAGCTGCCCGGCCTCGGCGAGCGGGACGTGGTCTGCTGCCCGGTCGGCACCGGCGGGACGCTGGCCGGCATCGCGGCCGGTCTGCTGGCGGGCGCCCGGGCGCTGGGGGTGGCCGTGCTGCGCGGCGGCGAGGGCTACCTGGAGTCGGAGGTCGCCCGGCTGCACCGGGCCGCCTACGGGCGCGGGTTCGACAACTGGCGGATCGACCACGCGCACCACGGCGGCGGCTACGGCAGGGTCCCGGCCGGGCTGGACGCCTTCGCCGAGCGGTTCGAGGGCCGTCACGGCATCCCGCTGGAGCGCCGCTACGTCGCCAAGCTGCTCGCCGCGCTGGCCGACCTGACGGCCGCCGGCGCCTTCCCGCGCGGCACCCGGCTGACCGCCGTCGTCACCGGGCTGCCGGACCCGGAGTAGGGGCCGGCGGCCGGGCCGGGGATCACCCGAAGGTCAGGTCGGCGCAGGGGTCGGTGTCGGCGTTGCGGGTGTTCTCCGCTATCCCGGTGGGGATGCCGTTCGGGGTGGGGCCGGGGACGGCACCCGCCGCGGGGGCGGTCGGGGCGCCGGGGGCCGGGCTCGGGGCGGTCACCGAGTTGATCTGGGTGCCCGCCGAGCGGAAGTCGGCGCCGAGGGTGACGGTGATCGCCGCGGAGCCGGGCTCCTCGACCGCCGTGGCGCCCGGGAAGAGCGCCACGACCTGGTCGGCGGTGGCCTTCAGCGCGGGGTCGTAGGAGACCACGGTGCTCTGGTGCCCGGGGGCGTTGTGGCCGAGCGTGATGTCCTGGAAGCCGCGCGCCTTGAGCGTCTCGGCGCCGGAGCCGGCCAGGCCGGGCGTGCCGACCCCGTTGACCACGGTGATCGGCGTCGCGGCCTGCTCCGGGGTGAGCGGGGTGTTCGCATTCGCACCCGCCGGGTCGGCGCCGGGGGAGGAGACCACCTGGCCCGTCCCGGCGGTGCTCTGCCCGTCCAGGGTGCGGTCCTCGCGCAGCAGCTTCCACAGCGTGTCGGCGTCCGGCTGGACCAGTCGCACCCGGTCGCCGGCGAAGCGCCAGGGCGCGGTGACGAAGGAGACGTCGGAGAGCTTGATGTCCTGGACCGAGCGGGCGAAGTCCACCAGCTTCATCGCGGTGCCCAGCCCCTCGTCCACGGTGAGCGACTTGGTGGCCGCGTCGGCCAGCGGCAGCAGGGTGGGCAGCGAGAAGCCCTGGCTCTGGACCTTCTTGATCATCGAGGAGAGGAAGGCCTGCTGGCGCTTCATCCGGCCGATGTCGGAGTTGTCGCCGATGCCGTGGCGTATTCGCAGGTAGTCCACCGCGGACTGGCCGGAGAGCTTCTGGACGCCCTTCTTGAGGTGGATGCCGTACTCGTTGACGTCGTTGGGCACGCAGGCCTCCACGCCGCCGATGGCCTCGGACATCGTGGCCGCGCCCTTGAAGTCGACCACGATGGTGTGGTCGACGCGCAGCCCGGTGAGCTTCTCGACGGTGTTCTGGGTGCAGGCCGGGTTGCCCTTGGGGGAGAGGCCCACGCTGAAGGCCGAGTTGAACATCTGGTCGGTCTTCGGCTTCGTCCAGGTGCCGTTCGGCAGCTTGCAGGACGGGATGGTGACCAGGGTGTCGCGGGGGATGGAGACGCCGACGGCGTGCTTGTGGTCCGCGTAGATGTGGATCAGGATCGCGGTGTCCGAGTTGCCGACGCCCACGTCGCCGCCGCCCAGCGAGTCGTTGCCGTCCTCGCGGCTGTCCGAGCCGAGCAGCAGCACGTTGACCGGGACGGAGGCGCCCGGGGTGGCCGGGACGGGGGCCGGTGGGCGCTCGGTGGCGACGCCGCCCGCGTCGAAGGTGGTGATGTTGTTGTCCAGCCGGTGGTAGAACCAGGCTCCGGCGCCCACCACCGACAGCACCAGCACGGCGGCCAGGCCGATGGCGGTCCGCAGGTAGCGGCGTCGGCGCGTGCTGCTGCTCATCCTCGTGCCCCCCGTCTTCAGGTTTCCAGCGTTCGATGTTCGAACGTTAGACGTTCCGGGGGGCGGTTCGGTTACCCTCCCAGGGGCAACGAATGGCCCGTGGTGCTTGTGATGCTGGTCACGCGCCGGGGCCGGAGGCGCCCGCGAGCATCCGGCGGAGCAGGTCGCGCAGGGCCGTCCGCTCCTGCGGGCCGAGCGCGGCCAGCGGCTCGCGGGCGAAGTTCAGCGACTCCCGGAGCTCCTCCGAGGCGGCCGAGCCGGCGTCGGTGGCGGCGACCAGCTTCACCCGGCGGTCGTGCCGGTCGGCCTCGCGGGTGACGAAGCCGCGGGATTCGAGCCGGTCGACGATGCCGGTGATGTTGGACGGCTCGCAGCTGAGCGTCTGGGCGATCTGGCGCATCGGCATCGGCCCGCGCCGCAGCAGGGCGAGCACCTTGGCCTGGGCGCCGGTGAGCGAGCGGGCGGCGGCGGCGTCCTCGTACTCGCGGTGGAACAGCGCGACCAGGTTGGCCATCAGGTCGACGACCTCACGGGTGATCTCGTCGGATCGCGGCGCGGCGTCCTGGACCGGCTGAGTGTTCATGGCCGAGAGTCTACCTGAAAAGTTGACAGCATGAACCTTTCATGCCCATCGTTACTTCAGTTACTGAACCTTTCAGGTGCGGGACACCACAGCCGCGCCGATCCCAAGGAGTGCCCCGATGGCAGAGCAGGCCACCCCCGCGACCGCCCGTGAATGGCACCTCGCCGCCCGCCCCCAGGGCTGGCCGGTGCCCGCCGACTTCGCCCTCACCGAGGCCCCGGTCCGGGCCCCGGGCCCGGGCGAGATCCTGGTCCGCAACGCCTACCTCTCGGTGGACCCGTACATGAGGGGCCGGATGAACGACGTGAAGTCGTACGTCCCGCCGTTCCAGCTCGGCCGGGCCATGGAGGGCGGTGCGGTCGGTCACGTCGTCGCCTCCGGGGCCGAGGGCTTCGCCCCGGGCGACGCGGTGCTGCACGGGCTCGGCTGGCGCGAGTACGCGACCCTGGACGCCGGGCAGGCCGTCAAGGTCGACCCGGACGCCGCCCCGCTCTCCGCCTACCTCGGGGTGCTCGGCATGCCCGGCATGACCGCCTACGCCGGCCTGCTCGCCGTCGGCGGCCTCAAGGAGGGCGACAAGGTCTTCGTCTCCGGCGCGGCCGGCGCGGTCGGCTCGATGGTCGGCCAGATCGCCAGGCTCAAGGGCGCCTCGCTGGTGGTCGGTTCGGCCGGCTCGGCGGAGAAGGTCGCCAGGCTGGTGGACGAGTTCGGCTTCGACGCCGCCTTCGACTACAAGGCGGGCCCGGTCGCCGAGCAGCTCGCGAAGGCCGCCCCCGAGGGCATCGACCTCTACTTCGACAACGTCGGCGGCGACCACCTGGAGGCCGCGATCGGCGCGCTGAACGTGCACGGCCGCGCGGTGCTCTGCGGTGCGATCGCCCAGTACAACGCGACCAGCGCGCCGGCCGGCCCGCGCAACCTCGCGCTGGCCATCGGCAAGCGGCTGCGCCTGGAGGGCATGCTGGTGAGCGACCACGCCGCGCTCCAGCCCCAGTTCGTCGCGGAGGTGTCCGGCTGGCTGCGATCCGGTGAACTGCGCACCGAGGAGACGGTGGTGGACGGCTTCGAGAACGCCGTCGAGGCCTTCATCGACCTGCTGCGCGGCGTCAACACCGGCAAGATGGTCGTCCGCCTGGAAGGCTGACGCCCCGTCAGGACGCTGACCGCCCCGCCACCCCGACCGGGTGGCGGGGCGGTTCCCGTGGAGGCCCCGGGGCCGGGCGCGGGGGCCGGAGCCGCACTACCGCATTCCGGCCGGATCCGAAAGGGTGTCATCCATCTTGTGATGTCGCGCGGTACGGTGGTCCCGCCAGGCGATGGGGCCGTTCGGGGGAGAGATCCGGCCGAGGGGTAGACCTCGTTGAGGATTCGACTAGCATTGAGCGAAAGCCTGTCCGTTTTGCTCGATTTAGTAGCTTAATGTCGGCTGACGTGGGTAACTGCGGGTCAACTGTAGGCACGAGGCAGCTGGGGAAGGCGACCCTCGTCCACAGCCTGGAGGTCCCGGTGACGACACGTGGAGTTCTGTACATCCACTCCGCGCCCCGCGCGCTGTGCCCGCACGTCGAGTGGGCCGTCGCGGGGGTGCTCGGTGTGCGGGTGAGCCTGGACTGGATCCGCCAGCCGGCCGCACCCGGGCATTGGCGTGCCGAGCTGTCCTGGCTGGGAGAGCTCGGCACCGCCTCGAAGCTCGCCTCCGCCCTGCGCGGCTGGCAGCTGATGCGCTACGAGGTGACCAGCGAGCCCTCCGCCACGGCGGAGGGGGAGCGGTACAGCAGCACGCCCTCGCTCGGCATCTTCCACGCCGTCACCGGCATCCACGGGGACATCCTGATCCCCGAGGACCGGCTGCGGGCCGTCCTGCTGCGCGCCCGCAGTGAGGGGGCCGACCTGGAGGCCGAGATCGCCCGGCTGCTCGGCAAGCCCTGGGACGACGAGCTGGAGCCCTTCCGGTACGCGGGCGAGGGCGCGCCGGTGCGCTGGCTGCACCAGGTGGTCTGACCGGCCGGGCACGACGCGGGGGCCGGTGCTCGTCGACGAGCACCGGCCCCCACGTCATGGGCGTCAGCGGGTGCGGAAGGCCAGCACCACGTTGTGGCCGCCGAAGCCGAACGAGTTGTTCAGCGCCGCGATCCGGCCCCCGGGCAGCGGGCGGGCCTCGCCGCGCACGATGTCCGCGTCCACGTCGTCGTCGAGGTCCTCGACGTTGATGGTCGGCGGCGCGACCCGGTGGTGCAGGGCCAGCACGGTGGCGACGGTCTCGACACCGCCGGCGCCGCCCAGCAGGTGACCGGTCATCGACTTGGTGGCCGAGACGGCGATGTGGTCGAGGTCGTCGCCGAGCTCCTTGCGCAGCGCCTTCAGCTCCGCGGTGTCGCCCTGCGGGGTCGAGGTGGCGTGCGCGTTGACGTGCACGATCTCGGCCTTGTCCAGCTCGTTGCGCTCGAACAGGTCGGCCAGCGCGCGGGCCACGCCGGCGCCGGTCGGCTCGGGCTGGGCGATGTGGTGGGCGTCCGAGGACAGGCCCTGGCCCACGGCCTCGCAGTAGATCCGGGCGCCGCGCGCCTCGGCGTGCTCGACCGACTCCAGCACGACCACGCCGGCGCCCTCGCCCAGGACGAAGCCGTCGCGGGCCTTGTCGTACGGGCGGGAGGCGCGCTCGGGCTGGTCGTTGTTCTTGGACATCGCCATCATGTTGGCGAACGCGGCGATCGGCAGCGGGTGGACCGCGGCCTCGGTGCCGCCGGCCACCACGACGTCGGCGCGGCCGCTGCGGATCATCTCGATCGCGTAGCCGATCGCCTCGGCGCCGGAGGCGCAGGCGGAGACGGGGGTGTGCACGCCCGCGCGGGCGCCGACCTCCAGACCGACGTTGGCCGCCGGGGAGTTGGGCATCAGCATCGGGACGGTGTGCGGGGAGACCTTGCGGGCGCCCTTCTCCTTCAGCACGTCGTACTGGTCGAGCAGGGTGGTCACGCCGCCGATGCCGGAGGCGATGACGGTGCCCAGGCGCTCGGGGGCGAGCTTGGAGGACTCGTCGGTGGCGGGGGTCTCGAAGCCGGCGTCGGCCCAGGCCTCGCGGGCGGCGATCAGCGCGAACTGGGCCGAGCGGTCCAGCTTGCGGGCGAGCGGGCGGGGCAGGATCTCGCCCGGCTCCACGGCGGTCCTGGCGGCGATCTTCACCGGCAGGTCCTCGGCCCACTCCTCGGTCAGGGCAGCCACGCCGGACTTGCCGGCGACCAGGTTCTCCCAGGTGCTGGCGGCGTCGGCGCCCAGCGGCGTGAAGGCGCCGATACCCGTGACGACCACGGTGCGATTTTCAGCGGTCACTGGTTTCTTCTTCTCTCACGTGTGCGGGGGTCGGCGGCGTGCCGAGGATGGGCCCGGCCGGGCGCCCGGTGAGGGCGTCCCGGCCGGCGGGTCGGTCCGGCCTCGTGAGCCGGGCCGACGAGGTCAGCCGTCGTGGGCGTGCGGGACGCCGGACGGGCTGGCCGAGTCGAACGAGTCGATCGCTCAGGCGTTGGCGAGGATGTAGTCCACCGCGTCGCCGACGGTCTTCAGGTTCTTGACCTCGTCGTCCGGGATCTTGACGTCGAAGCGCTCCTCGGCGGCCACGACGACCTCGACCATGGACAGCGAGTCGACGTCCAGGTCATCGGTGAAGGACTTGTCGAGCGCGACATCCTCGGTCGGGATACCGGCGATCTCGTTGACGATCTCGGCGAGACCTTCCAGGACCTCGTCCTTGGTAGCCATACTGGCTGCTCCTCTTCGGTGTTGAACGCGTCCGGCCGGCGGCCGGACACAGGCTTGTGGATCGGGCGAATGCACCCAATGGGGCGAGTGCGCCTAGGGGAGAGTAACGACTGCCGCGGCGTACACGAGACCCGCCCCGAACCCGATGATCAGGGCGAGGTCCCCGCTGTGGGCCTCACCGCTCTCCAGCATGCGTTCCATCGCCAGCGGGATGGAGGCCGCGGAGGTGTTGCCGGTCTCGGCGATGTCGCGGGCGACGGGCACCGACTCCGGCAGCTTGAGCGCCTTGATCATGGCATCCGTGATCCGCATGTTGGCCTGGTGCGGGATGAACGCGCCGAGCTGGTCGGCGGTGATCCCGGCGGCGTCCAGCGCCTGCTGGGCCACCTTGGCCATCTCCCACACCGCCCAGCGGAAGACCGGCTGGCCGTCCATCCGCAGGGCCGGCCACGCGACCTCCTCGCCCGCGCCGTTGACCGCGTCGGGCTTGGCGAAGGCGGTGTCCCAGGCCTCGGTCTGGGTGATGAGGTCGGCCTGCGAGCCGTCCGAGCCCCAGACCAGCTTGCCGATGCCGGGGGTGTCGGACGGGCCGACGATCGCGGCGCCGGCGCCGTCGCCGAAGATGAAGGCGGTGGAGCGGTCCGACCGGTCGGTCAGGTCGCTGAGCCGCTCGACGCCGATGACCAGCACGTACTCGGCGTTGCCGCCGCGCACCATGCCGTCGGCCAGGCCCAGGCCGTAGCCGAAGCCGGCGCAGGCGGCCGAGATGTCGAAGGCCGGGGCGGTGCCGCAGCCGAGCCGCTCGGCGATCTCGGTGGCGATCGCGGGGGTCTGCTTGAAGTGCGAGACGGTCGAGACGATCACGCCGCCGATCTGCTCGGGGGTGATCCCGGCCTGGGCGATGGCCTTGCCGGCCGCGTGGATCGACATCTCGGCGACGGTCTCGTCCGGGCCCGCCCAGCGGCGCTCGGCGATCCCGCTGCGGGTGCGGATCCACTCGTCCGAGGAGTCGATCCACTCCAGCACCTCGGCGTTGGGGATCACCCGGACCGGGCGGTAGCCGCCGACACCGTGGATGCGCGAGTACTGCGCGCCGCTCACCGGACGGATCTGGGGCTTGGTCATGCCTGCTTCTCCTGCTCCTGACCGCCGTGCTCCGCGACGAGCTCGCGGGCCTTGTCCAGATCGGCGGGGGTCTTGAGGGCGAGCGTGGCCACACCCTTGAGGTTGCGCTTGAGCAGCCCGGTCAGCGTGCCCGCGGGGGACAGCTCGATCACGGCCGTCGCGCCCAGCTGCCCGAGGGTCTCCATGCAGAGGTCCCAGCGGACCGGGTTGGAGACCTGCGACACCAGGCGCGCGAGCACCTCGGCGCCGGAGGTCACGACCTCGCCGTCCTTGTTGGAGACGTACCGGACCTGCGGGTCGGCCGCGGTCAGCGTCGGGGCCAGCTTGGCCAGCCGCTCCACGCCCGGGGCCATGTGCTCGGTGTGGAAGGCACCGGCCACCTTGAGCGCGACCAGCTTGGCGCGGGCCGGCGGGTCCGCCTTCAGCGCCTCCAGCTGGGCCAGCGTGCCGGCGGCGACGATCTGGCCGCCGCCGTTGTTGTTGGCCGCGGTCAGGCCGTGCTCGGCCAGCTTCGCGGCGACCTCCTCCGGCTCGCCGCCGAGCACGGCGATCATGCCGGTCTCGGTGACGGCGGCGGCCTCGGCCATGGCCCGGCCGCGCTCGCGGACGAAGGTCAGCGCGTCGCGGGCGGTGAGGACCCCGGCGCCGGCGGCGGCGGTGATCTCGCCGACGCTGTGGCCGGCCACGGCGCCGACCAGCCCGCGGGCGGCGACCTCGTCCGGGAACAGCTCCCGGGCGGTCATCAGACCGGCGGCGACCAGCAGCGGCTGGGCGACGGCGGTGTCCTTGATCTCCTCGGCGGACGCCTCGGTACCGGCGTGCACCAGGTCGAGCCCGGCGACCTCCGACCAGCCGTGCAGGCGGTCGGCGACACCGTCGAGCTCCAGCCAGGGGCTGAGGAAACCGGGGGACTGGGCACCCTGTCCAGGGGCGACGATTACGAGCACGGTTCAACCCTCTCTCGCCAGGCACCCAGGGGCGGGTAGGCGACGGTAACGAAGAAAACCATCCGGGATTGTATGGTCCCTACACTCCGGCTAGCCCTGATCCCCGGTGGTGTCCAGCCGGCCGAGAGCGAGGGCGATCCGCAGCGTGAACGCCGAACGTACATCCGACGGGGCGTATCCCGTGACGTCAGTCACACGTCGTAGCCGGTAGCGCACCGTGTTGGGGTGGACGAAGAGCATCCGGGCCGCGCCCTCCAGCGAGGAGGCCTGCTCCAGGTAGACACTCAGCGTCTCCAGCAGTGCCGAGCCGGCCTCGTCCAGCGGTGTGTAGATCTCCTCCACCAGCTGGCGGCGCGCGGCCTGGTCGCCGGCCAGGGCCCGCTCGGGCAGCAGGTCGTCGGCCAGCACCGGGCGGGGGGCGTCCGGCCAGGCCGAACAGGCGCGCAGGCCGGCCGCGGCGGCGTGCGCCGAGCGGGTCGCGGAGAGCAGGTCGGGCACGGTCGGGCCGACCACCACCGGGCCCGGCGCGAACTGGCCGATCAGCGCCCGGGCGGCGTGCACCGGCTCCTTCTCGCCGCCGACCACCACCACCAGGCGCTTGCCCAGCACCCCGGTCAGCACGTTCAGCTTGGCGTACCGGGCGGCCCGGCGGATCGCCTCGACCACCAGCTCGCTGTCGCCGTCCGGCGCGCTGCCCATCACCACCCGGACCTGGCTGGGCTGGCCCCAGCCGAGCGCAGCGGCACGGGAGAGCACGCCCTCGTCGGCGTCGCCGGACAGCAGCGAGTTGACCACCAGCGCCTCCAGCCGGGCGTCCCAGGCACCGCGCGCCTCGGCGGCCTGGGCGTACACCTGGGCGGTCGCGAAGGCGATCTCCCGGGCGTAGACCAGCACCGACTCGCGCATGTCCGCCTCGTCGCCGGGGGCGGCCACCTCCTCGATGGCCTCCTCCATCACCTCGATCGTGGTGCGGATCAGCTCGACGGTCTGGCGCAGGGTGATCGCCCTGGTCAGCTCGCGGGGGGCGGTGCCGAAGACGTCGGTGGAGATCGCCTGGGCGGCGTCGGGGTGGCGGTACCACTCGGTGAAGGCGGCGATGCCGGCCTGGGCGACCAGGCCGATCCAGGAGCGGTGCTCCGGCGGCATCCGCCGGTACCAGCCGAGTTGGTCGTCCATCCGGGAGATCGCGGCGGTGGCCAGCTTGCCCGAGGACTTCTCCAGCCGCTTGAGCGTCGCCGCCCGGCGCTCGGCGCGCTCGGCGGCGTTTCTGCGCTCCTGCGCGGTCAGGCGGGGCGCCGCGCGACCGGGGCGGTCACGGCCCGACCGGGCGGCCGGGCCCTTCCCGGCGGCTTCGGGTGCGGGGCTGGGACTGGGTTCGCTCTTGGAGTTCGCGGAAGCGGCTGGCACAAGGACAAGACTGCCTCACGCGGATGGCTGCTCGTGCACACCCCCCGGGTGGAGCGGTACGGTGGCCCGCGTCACACTCCGGGCGCCACCCGTTACGGTGGGGTCGTGACCGAAGCCGTTGACCGCCCCCGCGCCGACCTGCGCCGCGCCGCCGAGCGCTACCGCTCCACCCCGGCCGAGGGCATCGAGACGAAGCACGCGTTCTCCTTCTCCGGCCACTACGACCCGAAGAACACCCACTTCGGCGCGCTGCTCGCGTGCAACGACGAACTCCTCGCCCCCGGCGCCGGGTTCGAGGAGCACAAGCACCGGGACACCGAGATCCTCACCTGGGTGCTGGAGGGCGCGCTGGCCCACCGGGACTCGCACGGCCACGGCGGGGTGGTCCGCCCCGGCATGGTCCAGCACCTCAGCGCCGGCTCCGGGGTCACCCACACCGAGCGCAACGTCGGGGGCGCCGACGGACCGGTGCGCTTCGTCCAGATGTGGCTCCAGCCGGACGAGTTCGACGCCGAACCCGCGTACGGCCTGCGCAAGGTGGAACCCGAGGACGACGGGTTGACGCTGCTCGCCTCCGGGCTGGCGCGCGACGCCGGGACGCCGGCCCTGCGGCTGCGCCGAGGCGACGCCGCGCTCTGGCTGGTCACCGCCGGGCCGTGGCAGCCGCTGCCGCGACTGCCCGGGGCGCCCTGGCGGTACGCCCACCTGACGGCCGGCTCGCTGGGCTACCGGACGGTACCGGGGCCCAAGGGCGGCGGCCGCTCGATGGTCCCCGGCGACAGCGTGCGGATCACCGGCGAGGCCTTCGTCGACCCGGCGGCGGGCGAGACCGGCGCGCAGCTCCTGCTCTGGGAGATGCACTCGCCGGTCTCCTACGGCTAGCGGCTCAGCGGCTCAGGTCCGCGAGCACCGCGTCGGAGAAGGCCGGCCAGGCCTCGACCGCCCACGGGCCGAAGTCCCGGTCGGTGAGCGCGACGCAGGCCGCGCCGGCCCGCGGGTCGACCCACAGGAAGGTGCCGGACTGGCCGAAGTGCCCGAACGTCTCGGGGGAGTTGGCGGTGCCGGTCCAGTGCGGGCTCTTGCCGTCGCGGATCTCGAAGCCGAGGCCCCAGTCGTTCGGGCGGCGGTGGCCGTAGCCGGGCAGCACGCCGTTGGTGCCGGGGAAGGCGACCTCGCGGGTGGCCCGCCGCAGGGTGGACGGGTCCAGCAGCTTGGGCGACTGGAGTTCGGCGGCGAACCGGGTGAGGTCGGCGACGGTGGACAGGGCGCCGGCGCCGGCCGGGGACTTGTGCGCGGTGTTGATCAGGGTGTCGCTCATCCCCAGCGGCTCGAACACGGCCTCGCCGACGTACCGGGAGAACTCGATCCCGGCGGCCTCGGACAGCGCCCGCGCCAGCGCGTCGAAGCCCGCGTTGGAGTAGAGCCGGCGGTTGCCGGGCTCGGCGAACACCCGGTCCTCGTCGAAGGCCAGGCCGGAGGTGTGGGCGAGCAGGTGGCGGACGGTCGCCCCGGGCGGCCCGGCCGGGTCGTCCAGCTCGAACACGCCCTCCTCCACGGCGACCAGCGCCGCGTACGAGGTCAGCAGCTTGGTCACCGAGGCGAGCGGGAACAGGTGCCGCTGCGGTCCGTGTGCGCCCAGCACCGCGCCGTCCGCCCCCCGGACCACCGCCACCGCGGCATGGGGCACCGGCCAGTTGTCGATCATCCGCAAGCTCTCCATGGGGTCCGACTGTAGCCGGGGCGGAAAAACGGTGGCGGGCCGACCGGGTGTCCGGCTTGCTTGGAGTGCACTCCAACTCGGTAGCGTCGTCCGTGTCGCACAGGACAGGGGAAACGAGCGATGGCCACACCCGCACGCATCCGGATCGACCTGCGCAGCTGCACCGAGGTGTTCAGCCGCCCGGTCGGTGATCCGGACCGGACACCGAGGCACACCATCAGCGAGGTCGCCGCCGCGAGCGGACTGACCGCCCACACGCTGCGCTGGTACGAGCGGATCGGGCTGCTGGACCCGGTCGACCGGGTGGCGGGCGGCCAGCGCCGCTACTGCGACGCCGACCTGCACCGGCTGGCCTTCCTGGGCCGGCTGCGGCTGACCGGGATGTCGGTGGCGGACATGCTCAGGTACGTGGACATGGCCCGCCAGGGCGAGCGGACGTACCTGGAGCGCCGGCGACTCCTGGAGGCCCAGCGCGAGGAGGTCCGGCAGCGGATCGCGGACCTCCAGGCCACCCTCGCCGTCCTCGACTACAAGATCGACCTCTATGCCGGGAAGGTCGCCGACGCGGCCGGCGCCCCGGTCCAATGCCAGTACCACCGCGCAGAGGAAGAGCAGAGCGCATGACTCAGACCGTCCTTCCCACCGTCGAACTCGGCACCGGCGGCCCGCTGGTGGGCGTCCAGGGCCTCGGCTGCATGGGCATGAGCGAGTTCTACGGCCCCACCGACACCGGCGAGGCCCTCGCCACCCTGGACGCCGCGCTGGAGGCCGGCGTCACCCTCTTCGACACCGCCGACATGTACGGCTCCGGCCGCAACGAGGAGCTCATCGGCCCCTTCGTCCGGGCCAACCGCGACGAGGTGGTCATCGCCACCAAGTTCGCCGTCGTGCGCTCGGCCGAGGACGCCTCCGTCCGCCGCATCAGCAACGACCCGGCGTACATCCGGACCGCCGTGGACGCCTCGCTGCGCCGCCTCGGCGTGGACGTGATCGACCTCTACTACATGCACCGCCGCGACCCCGCCGTGCCGCTGGCCGACTCGGTCGGCGCGATGGCCGAGCTGGTGGCGGCCGGCAAGGTGCGCCACCTGGGCCTGTCCGAGGTGACCGGGGCCGAGCTGCGCGAGGCGCACGCCGTCCACCCGATCGCCGCGGTCCAGTCCGAGTGGTCGGTGTTCGCCCGGGACGTCGAGCGCTCGGCGGTCCCGGCCGCGGCGGAGCTGGGCATCGCCTTCGTGCCGTACTCGCCGCTCGGGCGGGGCTTCCTGACCGGCGCCTTCCGCAACGCCGAGGAGCTCCCGGCGGACGACTTCCGCCGCGGCATGCCGCGCTTCACCGGCGACAACGCGGCGGTCAACGCCGAACTGCTCGCCCCGCTCCGGCAGATCGCCGCGGCCCGCGGCGTGACGCCGGCCCAGGTCGCGCTGGCCTGGGTGCACCAGCGGGCCGAGGTGCACGGGCTGACCGTGGTGCCGATCCCGGGCACCCGCAAGCGCAGCCGGCTCGCCGAGAACACCGCGGCGGCGACGCTGCGGCTGACCGCCGAGGAGCTGGCGCTGCTGGAGCCGGTGGCCGACCGGGTGGCCGGGAACCGCTACCCGGACATGAGCTCCACCTCGGCGGCCCGCGAGTAGCGCCAACGGCCGTGCGGGGCCGGGGAGCCGGCGAACCCTCCCCGGCCCGCGCCGGGTTCAGACGGTACGGCCCATCCAGGCGGCCAGCCGGGTGTGCACGTCGGCGCCCTCGGGGGCCGGCCGGACGGGGCCGAACGGGACGTCCGGCCCGCGCCGCTCGGCCGGCAGCACGAACTCGGCGACGGCCAGTGCGGCCCGCGCCAGGTCGTCGTCCAGGGCGAAGCCGCGGCCGAGGCTGGTGGCGATGTCCCAGGAGTGGGTCACCAGTTCCATCAGGTAGCCGCCCACCGCCGCCGCGCCCGGCACCTCGCCCCAGGGGGCGCTGGTCGGGCGGGTGAGCTTGGCGTCGTCCGCCCAGGCGGCGGTCACCCGGGCGCGGGCCCGGTCCAGCGCGGCCGGCCAGCCCTCGTCCGACGGGTCCTCGACGGCGGCCACGACGTCGAGGGCGAGACCGCCCTCGCCCATGTACGCGAACCGGTGGATGCCGCCGACCACGTGGTTCAGCAGTCGGCGCAGGGTGAACTCGTCGCAGGGGGTGGGCCGGTCGAGATCGGCCGGGGTGATCGCGGCGAACAGCTTCTCCAGCTGGCCGAGGGCGGTCAGGTACTGCGGGCGGGCGTCCCGGACGGCGTTCATAAGGGTCAACTCCCTGGTATCGGGCGGTTTTTCGGGCTCGGAACGCAATCTCCCAGTAAAAGCTGACAACGGCCGTCAGGATTACTGGGATTCTTGGGACATGAAGGCCGACCGCCTGCTCTCGATCCTCCTGCTGCTCCAGACCCGCGGCCGGGTGCCCGCCACCGAGCTCGCCGAGCGGCTGGAGGTGTCCGTCCGCACCATCTACCGCGACGTCGACTCGCTCTCCGCCGCCGGGGTGCCGGTGTTCACCGAACGCGGGCGGCACGGCGGCATCGGTCTGCTGCCCGGCTACCGCACCGACGTCACCGGCCTGACCGCGGACGAGGCCAGGGCGCTGTTCGTGCTCTCCGCGCAGGGCGCGCACAGCGACCTCGGACTGGACGGGGCGCTCGGCTCGGCGCTGCGCAAGGTGATGGCGGCGCTGCCGGCCCCGCACCGGCCGGCCGCCGAGCGGGTCAGCGAGCGGATCCTGGTCGACCCGGCCCGGTGGATGCAGACCCCCGCGGCCACCGGGCCGGACCTCGGGGAGCTCCAGTACGCGGTCTTCGCCGACCGGCGGCTCCGGCTGCGCTACCGGCACGGCGGCGCGCCCGTGCCGGTGGAGTACACCGTCGACCCGTACGGACTGGTGAGCAAGGCCTCGGTCTGGTACCTGGTCGCGGACCTGCACGGCGAGCCCCGGCTGTTCCGGGCCGACCGGGTGCTGGCCGCCGACACCACCGAGGAGGCGGTGCGGCGCCGCAGCGGGGTCGGGCTCGGCGACGTCTGGGCGGTGCTGCGCGAGCAGGTGGAGCGGCTGCCGAAGGACGTGCGGGCGCGGGTGCGGGTCCGGCGCGGGCGGCTGGACATGTTCCTGCGCGTCCACGGCGGCCGGGTGACCGCGCCGCCGCCGGAGTCGGGCGCCGGGCCCGCCGAGGAGTGGGTCGAGGTGTCGATGGCCTTCCCGGCCCTGGCGGCGGTCCGGACGCTGCTGGCCTTCGGGGCGGAGGCCGAGGTGCTGACCCCGCCGGCCGCCCGGCGCGAACTGGCCCGGGCGGCGGCGGAGGCCCTGCGGGTGTACCAGGACCAGCCGGACTGAGGGCGCGGCCCCGCCGCCGGGCCTCAGGAGTCCGCGTTGGCCCGGATCACGGCCTGGTAGCGGCCGAGCGAGATCGCCGCGAAGTTGCGCAGGCTGTCGGTGCCCTCGCTGAAGTAGCCGTTGTGGCCGGACGCGCGGGCCGAGGAGATCTGCTCGGAACCGAAGCCGCTCGCCGTCGGGTCGGCGCCGTGGCCGAGCCCACCGACCTCCAGGAACGGCACGTTGCCGATCCAGTCGCTGGGGTTGCGGGTGGCCCAGACGTGCACGCCGGCGCCCAGTTCGGTGGTGCTCTGCACGCCCATGCCCGGGCTGCCGAAGACCACCAGGTCGGTGATGCCGGAGGTGTCGGACGGCGAGGAGGCCGCGCGCGGGATGTCGGGGGCGGCGGTGCCGCAGACCACCGAGCCGTACGAGTGGCAGAACAGCGACGGCGGCGCGTCCGGCCGGGTGGTCTCCCGGAGCCCGGCGAGCAGCCGCTCCAGCCGGGGGGCGGCGACGTCGGCGAGCCGGGAGGTGGCGGCGTCCGGGCCGAGGCCGGAGGGGGTGACGTAGCCGGTCCAGGAGATCACGGCGGTCCGGGTGTTCGGGGCCTGGCGCTGCTGCTCGGCGTACAGGGCGCGGGCCATGCCGGCGGGCGAGCGCAGCGGTTCGACCGCCTGGTCGAAGTGGCCGAGGTCGGCGTCCGAGCCGGGGACGAGCACGGAGATCCGCTCGGCGTCGGCGAGGTCGCCCCACACCTCGGTGACCAGGCCGCGTCCGCGCGGGTCGAAGGCCAGGACCTGCCGGTCGGGGGCGAGCAGGTGCTCGACGTCGTTGGCGCGGGAGACGGCCAGCGCGCGGGTGTCGGAGTCCAGCGAGCGGTCGGCGGCGCGGGCCCGGGCCCGGTCGCGCTCGGCGGCCAGGGCGATCCTGTTGGCGCGGTAGCGCAGGTCCAGCGGGGCGCCGTCGTAGTTGCCGACGACCAGCGGGTACTCCTGGATCAGCCGGTCGAGCTCGGTGGGCGCGAGCGAGGCGAAGAAGCGGGCGGCGGCGGCCGGGGTGGTGGTGGCCGGGTCGGGCAGGGAGCGGCCGAAGGAGTGGTCCTGCACCCAGGCGGCGCTGCCGGCCGGAGGCGTGGAGATCGCCAGCTGTTCGGAGGAGACCGCGGCCGCGGCGGCGGAGGCTCCGGCGTCGGCGAGCACCGCGCAACCGGCGAACGCCCCGATCAGTACCCGCTTCCAGCGTCGACGGTTGCGCACCGCACCAACTCCCTTGGGGTCCGTCACCGTTTCGCGGGCGGCGCCCGGAGGGTGCGATAGCTCTGTTGACTTCCCTGCGCAAGCCTAGGGGGCCCGGAGGGGTGGCGGGAACGCCTAAACTGTGGGATGGCTCACATGAACCGGAGGTGTCCTGACGGCGTCCGGGAACGGCGGATCGGGGGGTTCTAGACGGAGCGCCGGGCGTCGAATTCGCGGACGAGCCGTTTGGGTGCCGTCCGGCGCCAGGCCTCGGTGACCAGGTCGAGCAGCTCGTCCCGGTCCACCAGGTCCAGCCGGACGCTCACCCAGCCGTGCCGTCCGACGTACGGCGCCGAGGAGAACACCTCGGGCTCGGCGGCCAGCAGTTCGGCCTGGTCCTCGGGGGACGCCTTGACGGTGACCCGGTCCCCGTCGGGCGCGCCCATCGCGAAGATCCGGCCGCGGACCCGCAGCGTCTCGATGTCCCAGGTGGGCTCCTGGGCGGCCTCCGGGAGGTCCATCGCCATCGTGCGGAACTGATCGAACGTCACCATGACGGCAGCGTATCGACAGCGTGCCCCGGGGCGCGGACCGACCGGCCCGCGCCCCCGGGGCGTGGCGAACACCGGCGTGCGTCACACCACGCCCAGCGCGTACGCCGCGAACAGGGCTGCCGCGGTCGCGGCCAGCGCCTTGCCGCCCCGCGAGAGGGCCGTCCACGGGCCGTCGAACCGGCGGGTGAACCAGCCCACCGCCACCAGCACCCCGCCGAACAGCGGCAGCAGTGCCAGCCGGGCGGCCACCCAGCCGAGCGAGTCCGGCGCGGTGGTCAGCCCCGGGACGGCGCCCAGGCCGGCCGCGCCGGGCACCGCGACGGCGAGCATCGCGCTCTGGTGCCAGCAGAAGATCGTCATCGCCGACAGGTTGACCACCACGACCGGCAGCCACAGCAGCGGACGGCGGGTCAGCAGCCGGCCCAGCCGCTCCCGCAGCAGCACCGCGGCGCCGCACTGGAACGCGGCCAGGGCGAGCACCAGCAGGGACGGCGGGTGCGAGTTGGTGCGCGCCTGTCCGGGCACGCCGACCATGCTGGCCGGGTAGTGGAAGACCAGCAGCAGTGCGGCGAACAGCGCGCCGCCGCCGAGCAGCAGCACCCGGGCCGCCGGACGGCCGAGCCGGCCCCGGGCCCAGAGCACGCCCAGCTGGTAGCCGAACAGCCAGCCCGGCAGGATGTTCAGCAGCGCGACCCAGGACGGCACCGACGCGGCCCACGGCCCGTACCGCAGCAGGTCGACGGCGGCGACGCAGAGCACCGGGATGCCCGCCGCCCAGCCGCCCAGCCGGCGCCCGGCGGCCACGCAGAGCGGGGTGAGCGCCGTCAGCCCCAGGTAGACCCCGATGTACCAGAGCGGCTGCACCACCAGCGTCGCGCCGGTGCGCAGGGTGTCCGCGGGGACGCCGAGCGCGGGCAGCAGCGGGACCAGGGCCGCCCAGACCGCCGCCACTCCGAGCACCGGGCGCAGCAGCCGGACGGTACGGGCCCGCAGCCAGCCGCCGGTCGTGACGCCCTTCGACCGGGCCCGCTCCAGCGAGCGGACCGAGGAGTGGCCGCCGACCAGGAAGAACACGCCGAGCATCTGGAGCACCCAGCTGAGCGGGGCGAAGAAGCCGAGGTGGGAGAGGGGGCTGGCGTTGTGCAGGGCGCCGTCGGGGGAGCGGGTGAAGCCGCCGAGCATCCAGTGGCCGACCGGGACGGCGAGCAGGGCGAGGGCGCGCAGCCCGTCGAGGGCGCGGTCGCGGTCGGCCGGGGTCTTCGCGTCGACCCGGGCGGCGGCGCGGCGCAGCGCGCCCGGCGGCGGGGTGGCCGGGGTGCCGGTGTTCGGCGGCGGGGCGGCTGGGGTGCCGGTGTTCGGCAGTGGGGTGGTCGGGGTGCCGGTGTTCGGCGGCGGGGTGGTCGGGGTGCCGGCCATGGTGGTGCTCCTTCCGGTGCGGGGCGGGTCAGGCGCGGCCGAGCGCGACGGCTGCGTAGGCGGCGAGGGAGGCGGTGCCGGGGGCGAAGTAGCCGTCGTGGCCGTGGGAGCCGGTGGCGGGCAGCGGCCGGGCGCCGAAGCCGGGAGCGGTCGGGTCGGCGCCGTGGCCGAGGCCGAACAGCCGGACGTTCGGCACGTCGCCGATCCAGTCCGAGCCGTTGCGGGCGGTGGCCCAGAGCGGCACGCCCGGGTCGAGGTCGGCGGCGGAGCCGATGCCCATGCCGGGCGAGCCGAGCACCACCAGGCCGGAGGCCTGCGCGGGGGTGGGGCGGGCCAGGCCGCAGACCACCGAGCCGTAGCTGTGGCAGAACACCGTGGGCGGCGGCTGGGGGGTGCTGACGGCGAGTCCGTCGAGCAGCCGGGTGAGGCGGGGGGCGCCGGCCCGGGCCAGGTCCTCGGTGGCGGCGTCCGGGCCGAGGCCGAGCGGGGTGGTGTAGCCGGCCCAGGCGATCACGGCGGTCTGCCGGTCGGTGGCGTCCAGCAGGGCGCGGGCCATCCCGGCGGGGGTGCCGTACGGGCGGGAGGCGCGGTCGAAGCGGAGCAGGTCGATGTCCGAGCCGGGGACGATCACGGCGGTGCGGCGGGCGGTGGCGAGGTCTCCGTACACCTCGGCGACCTGGCCGCGCCCGCGCGGGTCGAAGGCGAGGACGTGCCGGCCGCCGTCCAGCAGGGCGCGGTAGCGCTCGGCGCGGGTGCGGGCGGCCTCGTGGTCCTGCGGCGTGAGGGCGGGGTCGGCGGCCCGGGCGAGTTCGCGGCCGCGCTCTGCCGTGAGGGCCAGGGCGTTGGCCCGGTACCGGAGGGGGACGGGGGCGCCGTCCAGGTTGCCGACCACCAGCGGGTGCCGGACGGCCAGGGCGTCCTGCTGGGCCGGGCTCAACCCGGCGAAGAACGCGGCGACTTCGGCCGGTGCGGCGGTGGCCGGGTCGGGCGGCCGCAGGCCGAACGAGGTGTCGGCCGTCCAGTCGGCGCTGCCGGGCGGTGGGCCGGTGACGGCGGTCTGGGTGCCGGCGGCCCAGCCGCCCGCGCCCAGGACGGCCGCCAGTGCCACGGCGGCGGCGACCGCCCGCCCGAACCGGTACCTGCGCATCTTCCTGCTCCCCCTGGTCGGTTCGGCAGCCGCCTCGGTGCGGCTGCCGATGGAGGGGAAGGTAGGAACGCGACGGCCCCGCGGACGTCACACCGCGGGGCCAACTCCCGGGTGCTACCGGGGTATCAGCGGGTTCACCGGCCGGGGGTCACCAGCCCGGACTCGTAGGCCAGCACCACCGCCTGGGCGCGGTCGCGCAGGCCGAGCTTGGCGAGGATGCGGCCGATGTGCGTCTTGACGGTCTGTTCGGCGAGCACCAGCTCCGCGGCTATCTCCTGGTTGGACAGGCCGCGGGCGATCAGCCCCAGCACCTCGGTCTCGCGCGGGGTCAGGCCGTTCAGCCGCACCGAGGGGTCGCGCCGCTTGGCCGGGCGGGTGCGGGCGAAGTCCTCGATCAGCCGGCGGGTCACCGAGGGGGCGAGCAGCGCCTCGCCGGCCGCGACCACCCGGACCGCGGCGATCAGGTCGGCGGGCGGGGCGTCCTTGAGCAGGAAGCCGCTGGCCCCGGCGCGCAGCGCCTCGTACACGTAGTCGTCCACGTCGAAGGTGGTCAGCATCAGCACCTTGGGCCGGTGGGCGCCGGGCACCGACGGGTCGAGCAGCCGCCGGGCCGCCTCCAGGCCGTCCATGACGGGCATCCGGACGTCCATCAGCACCACGTCCGGGTGGGTGCGGCCGTTGACCTCCAGGGCCTGGGCGCCGTCCGCCGCGTCCCCCACCACGTCGATGTCGCTCTGGACGCCCAGCAGGGCCGCGAAGCCCGCGCGCACCATGGCCTGGTCGTCGACGATGATCACGCGGATGGTCATGCGGTGCGCTCCCGGGGGGTGTCGCGGTGGTCGAGGGGCAGGGCGGCGGCCACCTTGAAGCCGCCGTCCGGCAGCGGGCCGGTGTCCAGCCTGCCATCGACCAGCCGGACGCGTTCGCGCATTCCGACCAGTCCCTGTCCGGTGCCCTCGGCGGAGGCCTCCAGCGACTCGGTGCGCTCCGGCGGCGGCGCGTTGACCACCGCCACCAGCAGCACCGGGCCGTCGGTGGCCAGCGACACCCAGGTCCGCGCGCCGGGGGCGTGCCGCACCACGTTGGCCAGCGCCTCCTGCACGATCCGGTACGCGGACAGGCCGACGGCCTGCGGCACCAGGTCCGCGACGCCCGGTTCCACCGTCAGTTCGGCCGGGACGCCGGCCCGGCCCACCGTCTCGACCAGCTGGGCGAGTTGGCCGACCCCGGGCTGGGGGGCCTTCTCCCCGCCGGACTCCTCGCTGCGCAGCACGCCGAGCAGCCGGCGCATCTCGGCCAGTGACTCGCGGGCGGTGCCGGCTATCGCGGTGAACTCCTCGGCGGCCTCGGCCGGCACCTCGGGTATCCGGTAGGGCGCGCTGGCGGCCTGCACCGCGATCACCGACATGTGGTGCGCCACCACGTCGTGCAACTCCCTTGCGATCCGGGCGCGTTCCTCCAGCAGGGTGCGCCGCTCGCGTTCGATGCCGCTGATCTGTTCCTGCTCGGTGAGCAGCCGGCGCGCCTCGGCGCGGTCCCGGACCGCCCAGCCGAGCAGCAGGACGGCGCCGCTGAGCGCGATCAGCAGCACGGTGGTGCCGTCGCCGCCGCGGGGCAGGCCCAGCGTGGTGGTGAGCGCGGTGAGCAGGACGGTGGCCAGCCAGACGGAGAGCAGGGTGGCCCGGCTCTCCCGCAGCGACAGGGCGACCAGGACGGCGAGGTACGCCAGGATCATCGGGGCCGTCCACGGCCAGGTGCCGCCGTGGTGCTCGTACCGGGCGGTGATGGCCGCGGTGGCGACCAGGGTGGTCGCGCTGATCCACCAGGCGGGCAGCGGCCGGGTGATGGCGAGCGGCAGCGGCGCGGTCTGGGCGACGGTGAGCGCGGCGGCCACCGGGAGCTCCAGGTCGTAGGAGCCGGTCAGGACGCTGATCCCGGAGGAGGTCAGCGCGATCAGCAGGATCAGGGCGACGGCGTACGGCAGTCGGCGCAGCCAGCGCCGGGGCGACTCCCCGAGCAGCGGGGCGTGCCCGCCGTTCGGGATGCTGAGGTGCCGCCAGAAGGTGAGCAGCAGGCGGCCGGTGTGCCGGCGGAGGCCGGCGCGGGTGAGGTTCTTCATCGCGGGCCAGCCTAGGAGGGCGGGGCCCGCCGGGCGTCGCACTGGGGCTCTACCTCCGCTGTCATACCCGGGTACCGGGTGATACCGGGGTATGACACCGGAGTGCTACGGGGGTGGCTTCCGCGGGGGTCGGGTGGCTCAGGCGGGATCGCGCCAGTGCCCGGCCAGGGCCGGGCCGAGCTGGTCGAAGTAGCGCTCGATCAGGACGACCATGCCCTCGGGGCCGGCCGGCAGGTGCTCGGCGCTCCAGGACAGGTGGGCCGCGCGCAGCAGGCTGGCGAAGACGGCGGCGAGCACGGCCGGGCGCAGGTCCTCGGCCGGGTCCAGGCCCTCGCGTTCGGCGAGCACCTCGACCACCAGCCGCTCCTGCTCGGTGACCCGGCGCAGGTGGGCGGCGAGCAGCGGGGGCGTCTCCTCGATGATCCGCATGAGTTCGAGGGCGCTGTGGATCGAACCGGGGCCGGAGGCCGCCTCGTTGCCGAGGTCGCGCCAGGCCTTGACGATCGAGGCGCGCAGGGCCTGGAGCGGGGTCTCCTCGGCCGGGCGGCGGCGCAGGCACTCGATGAAGTAGTCCTCCGCCTCGGCCATCACGGCGAGCGCGACCTCGTCCTTGTTGGCGAAGTAGCGGAAGAAGGTGCGCTGGGAGACGTCGACGGAGGAGGCGATCTCGTCGACGGTGGTGCGGGCGAAGCCCTGGCTGAGGAAGAGCATGTGGGCGGCCTGGACGAGGGCGTCCCGGGTCTGCTGCTTCTTGCGCTCGCGCAGGCCGGGCGTGCGGCCGGGGCCGTCCGGGCCGTCGGTGGTGCGGGGGGTGTGAGCGGCCATGGCGGGGCCCTCCGGAGCGCTGGGTGGGGCAGGTGGGAGAACCAGATCTTAGCGCTCTGACAAATGTCAGCAATGGCCAGAAGTCACTGTTTGCCTAATGTCAGCAGCTGACATAATCTCACGAGGTGGCGCCCGTCGGGCCGGGGCACCTGTGGGGACGGGTGGGCCGGGGCGCCACGACCACGTCCTGCTATCAGCCATGCCCCCGGAGGGCCCAGATGAGTCAGTCCGTCGTGAAGAACTCCGAGGCGGACGCACCGCCGAATCCACCGTCGGGGGGCGGCCTCAAGGGGCACCCCTGGCTGACGCTGCTGACCGTCGCGGTCGGCGTCATGATGGTCGCGCTGGACGGCACGATCGTCGCCATCGCCAACCCGGTGATCCAGGAGAAGCTGCACGCGGCCCCCTCCGAGATCCAGTGGGTCACCAGCGGCTACCTGCTGGCGCTGGCGGTCTTCCTGATCACCGCGGGCAAGATCGGTGACCGCTTCGGCCACAAGTCGACCTTCCTGGTCGGCGCGGTGGGCTTCGCCGCCACCTCGGCCGCGATCGGCTTCGCCGGCAACATCCAGACCGTGATCGCCTTCCGGGTGTTCCAGGGCCTGTTCGGCGCGCTGCTCCAGCCGGCCGCGCTCGGCCTGCTGCGCGGGGCCTTCCCGGTCGAGCGGCTCAACATGGCGATCGGCATCTGGGGCGGGGTGATCGGCGCCTCCACCGCGGCCGGCCCGATCGTCGGCGGCCTGCTGGTCGAGCACGTCAACTGGGAGTCGGTGTTCTTCATCAACATCCCGGTCGGCCTGATCGCGCTGGTGCTGGGCCTGTGGATACTCAGGGACGTCCGGACCGAGAACGCCGCCAAGTCCTTCGACCTGCCCGGCATCGTGCTGCTGTCGGTGGGGATGTTCGCGCTGGTCTTCGGCATCATCAAGGCCCCCGAGTGGGGCTGGGGCGACACCCGGACGCTGCTGTGCCTGGGCGGCGCCGTCGTCCTGATGGTGCTGTTCGCGCTCTGGCAGGGCAAGGCCCGCGAGCCGCTGATCCCGCTCAGCCTGTTCCGCTCGGTGCCGCTGTCGGCGGGCGTGCTGCTGATGGTGCTGATGGCCTTCGCGTTCTTCGGCGCGATCTTCTTCGTGACCTTCTACCTCCAGAACGTGCACGGGATGAAGCCGGTCGAGGCCGGTGTCCACCTGCTGCCGATGACCGGCATGATGATCATCGGATCGCCGGTGGCCGGCATCGCGATCGGCAAGCTGGGCCCGCGCATCCCGATCGTGACCGGCATGCTGATCACCACCGCCGCGATGTTCGGCATGTCCACCCTGGACGTCGGCTCCGGCAACGGCGTGATGTCCCTCTGGTTCGTCCTGATGGGCCTCGGGATCAGCCCGGTCATCGTCGGCGCCACTGAGGTGATCGTCGGCAACGCCCCGATGGAGCTGTCCGGCGTGGCCGGCGGCCTCCAGCAGTCCGCGATGCAGGTCGGCGGCAGCCTCGGCACCGCGGTGCTGGGCGCGCTGATGGCCGCCAAGGTCGGCGACGTGCTGCCCGGCAACTGGGCCAAGGCCGGCCTGCCGCCGGTCGAGGGCGAGGCGGCCGACGGCCTCAAGCAGGCCGCCCAGCTCGGCATCGCCCCGCCGGCCCCGGCCGGCACCCCGCAGCAGGTGGTGGACGGGATGGCCACCGCCGTCCACGACTCCTTCGTCAGCGGCATGTCGCTGGCCTTCGCGGTCGCCTCCGTGGTGGCCTTCGCCGCCGCCGTGCTCGGGCTGTTCGCCCGCCGCGGCGCCAACGACGCGGGCCCGGCCGTGCACATCTGACGCCCGGCACGCCACGGCCCCGGACCCCTCCGAAGGGGTCCGGGGCCGTCGTGGTGCCGCGGGCGGTCAGACCCGGGTGAGGGCCACCAGCGGCACGGTGCGGGCCTTGGTGCGGAAGCCGGCGAACTGGGGCTGGGCGGCGATCTGCCGGGCCCAGAGCGCGTCGTGCTCGGCCGGGTCGATCGGGGTCGCCAGGGCCGGGTAGCGCTCGGTGCCGACCTCGACGGTCACCTCCGGGTGGGCCAGCAGGTTGCGGTACCAGGCCGGATCCCGCTCGCTGCCGCCGTTGGAGGCGAAGACCACCAGCCGCTCGCCGTCGGGGAGGTGGACCAGGGGAGTGGTGCGCGGTTCGCCGCTGCGCGCGCCGACCACGGTGAGCAGCAGCAGCGGCATGCCCGCGAGCTCGCCGCCGACGACGCCCCCGTCCCGCCGGAACGCGGCGATCACCTGGCGGTTGAACTCGCCCCCGCCGTCGGCCGGTTCGGGGTGCCGCCCGGCAGAGCCGGACCTCGTCTCGTTCGTCATGCCGCCGAGCGTAGGCCCTCTCACCGGTGTGAAGGTCAAACCACGCGTACGCCGAAGGGCCGGACCCCGTACGGGAGTCCGGCCCCTCGGCGACCAACGGGCTGATCAGGCGTCGCCGCCGGCGGCACCCGGGTCGGCCGCGGCCACGTCCAGCAGCTGGTAGCGGTCGATCGCGTCCTTCAGCGCCGAACGGTCGATCTTGCCCTGCTTGGCGAGCTCGGTGAGCACCGCCAGGACGACCGACTGCGCGTCGATGTGGAAGAAGCGACGGGCCGCGCCACGGGTGTCGGCGAAGCCGAAGCCGTCGGCGCCCAGCGACTGGTACTGACCCGGCACCCAGCGGGCGATCTGGTCCGGCACGGCGCGCATCCAGTCGGACACCGCGACGACCGGGCCCTCGGCACCCTGGAGCTTCTGGGTGACGTACGGCACGCGCTGCTGCTCCTCGGGGTGCAGCAGGTTGAACTCCTCGACCTCCACCGCGTCGCGGCGCAGCTCGTTCCAGGAGGTCGCGGACCAGACGTCGGCCTTGACGTTCCACTCCTCGGCGAGGATGCGCTGGGCCTCCAGGGCCCACGGCACCGCCACGCCGGAGGCGAGGATCTGGGCCGGGATCTGGCCGGCGGTGGCCGGCGCGTACCTGTGCAGACCCTTGAGGATGCCCTCGACGTCCACGTTCTCGGGCTCGGCCGGCATCCTGATCGGCTCGTTGTAGACGGTGAGGTAGTAGAACACGTCCTCGCCGTGCGGGTGTTCGGCGCTGGAGCCGTACATCCGGCGCAGACCGTCCTGGACGATGTGCGCGATCTCGAAGCCGTACGCCGGGTCGTACGCGACGACGCCCGGGTTGGTGGAGGCCAGCAGGTGCGAGTGGCCGTCGGCGTGCTGGAGGCCCTCGCCGGTCAGCGTGGTGCGACCGGCGGTGGCGCCGAGCACGAAGCCGCGGGCCAGCTGGTCGGCCATCTGCCAGAACTGGTCGCCGGTGCGCTGGAACCCGAACATCGAGTAGAAGACGTACACCGGGATCAGCGGCTCGCCGTGGGTCGCGTAGGACGAGCCCGCGGCGATCAGCGAGGCGGTGCAGCCGGCCTCGGAGATGCCGTCGTGCAGCATCTGGCCCTTCGGCGACTCCTTGTAGGCCAGGAGCAGGTCCCGGTCGACCGACTCGTAGGTCTGGCCGAGCGGGTTGTAGATCTTGGCCGACGGGAACAGCGAGTCCATGCCGAAGGTGCGGTACTCGTCCGGCGCGATCGGCACGAAGCGGTTGCCGATGCCCTTGTCCCGCATGAGGTCCTTGAGCAGCCGGACGAACGCCATGGTGGTGGCGATGGTCTGGTTGCCGGACCCCTTCTTGACCGCCTTGTACGCGTCGTCGCCGGGCAGCTCCAGCTTCCGCGGGCGGACCTTGCGGGTCGGCACGTAGCCGCCGAGCTCCTCCCGGCGGTCGTGCATGTACTGGATCTCCTCCGAGTCGCGGCCCGGGTGGTAGTACGGCGGCAGGCCGTCCTCGAGCTGCTTGTCGGTGATCGGCAGGTGCAGCCGGTCGCGGAAGCGCTTCAGGTCCTCGACCGTCAGCTTCTTCATCTGGTGGGTGGCGTTGCGGCCCTCGAAGTTGGGGCCCAGCGTCCAGCCCTTGACCGTCTGGGCGAGGATGACCGTCGGCTGGCCCTTGTGCTCGCGGGCGGCCTTGAACGCGGCGTAGATCTTCTTGTGGTCGTGGCCGCCGCGACCCAGGTGCTGGATCTGCTGGTCGGTCATGTTCTCGACCATGGCCCGCAGGCGCAGGTCACCGCCGAAGAAGTGCTCGCGGATGTAGTCGCCGGTCTCGGTGGCGTAGGTCTGGAACTGGCCGTCCGGCGTGGTGTTCATCTTGTTCACCAGGACGCCGTCGCGGTCCTGCGCGAGCAGCGGGTCCCAGCTGCGGTCCCAGATGAGCTTGATCACGTTCCAGCCGGCGCCCCGGAACTGGGACTCCAGCTCCTGGATGATCTTGCCGTTGCCGCGGACCGGGCCGTCCAGGCGCTGGAGGTTGCAGTTGACCACGAAGGTCAGGTTGTCCAGGCCCTCGCGGGCGGCCAGGGACAGCTGGCCGAGCGACTCCGGCTCGTCCATCTCGCCGTCGCCGAGGAAGGCGTAGACGTGCGAGTCCGAGGTGTCCTTGATGCCGCGGTGCTCCAGGTACCGGTTCATCCGGGCCTGGTAGATCGCGCCGAGCGGGCCGAGGCCCATCGAGACGGTCGGGAACTCCCAGAAGTCCGGCATCAGCCGCGGGTGCGGGTAGCTGGACAGGCCGTACGGGGCCTTCGACTTCTCCTGGCGGAACGCGTCGAGCTGCTGCTCGGACAGTCGGTCCAGCAGGAAGGCGCGGGCATAGATGCCGGGGGAGGCGTGGCCCTGGAAGAAGACCTGGTCGCCCGACTCGCCCTCGGCGTCCTTGCCGCGGAAGAAGTAGTTGAAGCCGACGTCGTACAGCGACGCGGAGGAGGCGAAGGTGGCGATGTGGCCACCGACGCCGATGCCCGGGCGCTGCGCCCGGGAGACCATGACGGCCGCGTTCCAGCGGGTCGCGTTGAGGATCTTCCGCTCGATCTCCTCGTTGCCGGGGAAGAACGGTTCGTCCTTGGTCGCGATGGTGTTGACGTAGTCCGTGCTGCGCATCTCGGGCACGGCGACACGCTTCTCGCGGGCGCGCTCGATCAGCCGCAGCATCAGGTAACGGGCACGCTCACGCCCCCGCTCGTCGATGGCCGCATCGAGCGACTCCAGCCATTCCGCGGTCTCCTCGGGATCGAAGTCCGGGACCTGACTCGGAAGGCCGCCAATGATGATCGGGTTGCGATCGGATCCGGAAGCCACGCTGTTCCTTCACTGTCGGTCGAAACTGAGGTGTGTCGCGCCGCCTCCATCGTGCTACCGCGCTCGGAGATCCGTCATCTCTACCGATCGGTAACCGTTCCGCCCGAAGGGCGGCCCGGTCTGGTGGTGCGCGGCGCGGGCGTCCGTCGTCCGCTCCGCACACCCCCGGGTGTTACGAAAAGAGGTGGTCCGACCTGGTTCCCGTCCGCCCGATGGCGGGCGGCCGGGGTGAGGGCCAACAGGAGACTCTACGCCCGCGCACGCGCGGACCCGAATGCCGTTCGCATCTCGGGCACGCGTACGCCCTGTGGGCCGGGACCACCCGAAGCATCCTCGGCCCACACAGAGAAGGGCAAATCGGTGTGATTCGCGACACCTCGAACGGCGTGTCCCGCTGCGACACGTCAACCTTTGGAGGGGATCGGGGGTCGGGTACTTGCGCGAACCGCCGCGCCCGTGTGGACTACGGCCACAGCCTCGGCATGGACGCCGAGCCGAATACTGGAGGTTATTCCCGTGAGCGCGACCGCGGACCCCGCGGACAAGTCCAACCCGGCGACCCGTCTCGGCTTCGAAGAAGGCCAGATCGTCCAGGAGCTGGGGTACGACGAAGACACCGACCAGGACCTCCGCGAGGGCATCGAGGAGATCACCGGTGAGGAGCTCGTCGACGAGGACTACGACGACGTCGCCGACGCCGTCCTGCTGTGGCACCGCGACGACGACGGGGACCTCACCGACGCCCTCGTCGACGCCCTGGAGTACCTCGCTGAGGGCGGCCTGATCTGGCTGATGACGCCCAAGACCGGGCGGGACGGCCACATCGAGGCCTCCGACATCAACGACGCGGCCAAGACCGCCGGCCTCTCCCAGACCAGCTCGATCAACATCGTCAAGGACTGGGCGGCCACCCGGCTCGCGACCAAGTCCACGGCGAAGGGCGGCAAGCGCTGAGCGGCTCCTGAAGCCCCGCACCGGGCCCCGCCGGAGGAACCCCCTCCGGCGGGGCCCGCGCCGTGTCCGGGCGGGCCGCCGGGCCGCTCCACCGGACCGCCGCCCGGCGGCCGGCCCGCTCACCCGCCTGCCGGAACGCGCGCCGGGCCGCTCGCCGGACCGTTCGTCGGATCGTTCGCGGACGGCGAACGCGGTGGGGCCGCGAGGGGCCCGCCTCATCCGTTCGGCGGAACGCCCGTAAACGGATGCGAGGATGGCCCCGCCGCGCCCGCCGCGCGGTTCGATCGCGCCCCCGGCGCGTGGGAGCCCAGCCGCGTCAGAAAGGTCCCGTCCATGGCCATCGAGGTCGCCACCCCGGCTCCGGACTTCGAGCTCAACGACCAGCACGGCCAGTGCGTCCGGCTCTCCGACTTCCGCGGCCGCAGGAACGTCGTCCTGGTCTTCTACCCGTTCGCCTTCACCGGCGTCTGCACCGGCGAGCTGGGCGCGATCCAGAAGGAGCTGGCGGGCTTCCAGAACGACGCCGTGCAGGTGCTCGGGATCTCCTGCGACTCCCAGTTCTCCCAGCGGGTCTTCGCCGACCGGGAGGGCCTGGAGTTCCCGCTGCTGGCCGACTTCTGGCCGCACGGCGAGGTCGCCCGGGCCTACGGGGTCCTCGACGAGGAGCGGGGCTGCCCGCTGCGCGGCACCTTCGTGATCGACACCGCCGGCCTGGTCCGCTGGAGCGTCGTCAACGGCCTCCCGGACGCCCGGGACGAGCAGGAGTACCTGAAGGTCCTCGCGGCGCTCTGAGGCACCGCCCGTGCCCCCGCGGCACCCGCCGGCCGAGTGCCGCGGGGCCGTGTCCGGCCCGATCGGAGGTACGGCCGGGAACCCCGTACTACGCTCGGGCCGTTGGCGGGGTGGGGAGCGGGAGCCGATGCGCCTCCCGCCGCCCCTGACCCGCACCACCGGGGGCACCGCTGGACGTGCCTCCCGATTCTTGGAGGACCAGTGGGAGTAAGCCTCAGCAAGGGCGGCAACGTCTCGCTCACGAAGGAGGCCCCCGGCCTCACGGCCGTCGTCGTCGGCCTGGGCTGGGACGTCCGGACCACCACCGGTGCGGACTTCGACCTGGACGCCAGCGCGCTGCTGTGCAACGCCCAGGGCAAGGTCGCCTCGGACGGCAACTTCGTGTTCTTCAACAACCTGAAGAGCCCGGACGGCTCGGTCGAGCACACCGGTGACAACCTGACCGGCGAGGGCGAGGGCGACGACGAGTCGATCAAGGTCAACCTGGCCGCGGTCCCGGCGGACGTGGAGAAGATCGTCTTCCCGGTGTCGATCTACGACGCCGAGAGCCGCAGCCAGAACTTCGGTCAGGTGCGCAACGCGTTCATCCGCGTGGTGAACCAGGCCGACAACTCGGAGCTGGCGCGCTACGACCTCTCCGAGGACGCCTCCACCGAGACCGCGATGGTCTTCGGCGAGCTGTACCGCAACAACGGGGAGTGGAAGTTCCGCGCCATCGGCCAGGGCTACGCCTCCGGCCTGCGCGGCATCGCCCAGGACTTCGGCGTGAACGTCTGAGCCCGGCCGGCGCCCTGCGGCGCGGGCCCCGCGCCGTTCCCCGGGGCGGGGGGGAGCACTAACGCTTCGCGGGAGCTTCCCCCTCTTTTCTTCCCTCCTCCCGGTTGTCTTGCGCCCCCCTCT
>NZ_JBVITE010000040.1:0-41786 GCF_055575155.1 Kitasatospora sp. NPDC034533 | reverse complement strand
TCTTTCGTTCTCTCTACTCCTCCCCCCCCCCCCCCCCCTTTTCCCCCCCCCCCCCCCCCCCCTCCCCCCCCCCCCCCCCCGCTTTCGTGCCACCTGGTGCCGCGGCGGTCCGCCGCGCTGCGAGGATGTGAGTTCAGGAAGTTCAGCCGACCGGAACCGGTCGGCCGGGGCCACGGGGGACTACACCTTGGAAGGCGCCCCGGGAGAAGCAAGGGAGGAAGAACGTCATGGTGGTCACGCTCGCCAAGGGCGGCAACGTCTCGCTCACCAAGGCCGCGCCGAACCTGACGCAGGTCCAGATCGGCCTCGGCTGGTCGGCCCGTTCGACCACGGGCGCCCCGTTCGACCTCGACGCGAGCGCCCTGATCTGTGGTGGCGGGCGGGTGCTCGGCGACGAGTACTTCGTCTTCTACAACAACCTCAAGAGCCCCGAGGGCTCGGTGGAGCACCAGGGCGACAACCTCACCGGTGGCGACGAGACCGGCGACGACGAGGTCGTCCTGGTCAACCTCGAACTCGTCCCGGCGCAGGCGGACAAGGTGATCTTCGCGGTGTCGATCTACGACGCCGAGGCGCGGCTGCAGAACTTCGGGCAGGTCCGCAACGCCTACATCCGGGTCGTCAACTCGGTCGACGGCCAGGAGATCGCCCGCTACGACCTGTCCGAGGACGCGTCCAGCGAGACCGCGATGATCTTCGGCGAGCTGTACCGCTACGCGGGTGAGTGGAAGTTCCGCGCGGTGGGCCAGGGATACGCCTCCGGCCTGCGTGGCATCGCCCTCGACTTCGGCGTGAACGTACAGTAAGGGCGGAAATCGGACTTATCGCACCCGCTCCGATCATGAGAACAGAAGGCAGTGCGGGGGTGACCTGACCGGGCCGGCCCGGTCAGGGCGCCTCGGGGACGGGGCCGCTCCCGACACGGCCAGAACCCGAAAGGTAGCCAACTCCCGTGTTCCTCCGCACATTCGGCTGGTCGCTCGCGATCACCGCCATCGGCCTGGTCGCGGCCGGACTGCTCTGGGGAGCCCAAGGCTTCGGCATCGTGCTGATCCTCTCCATCCTGGAGATCTCCCTGTCCTTCGACAACGCGGTGGTCAACGCCACGGTGTTGAAGCGGATGAACCCGTACTGGCAGAAGATCTTCCTGACCGTCGGCGTGCTCATCGCGGTCTTCGGCATGCGCCTGGTCTTCCCGCTGCTGGTCGTCGGCCTCACCGCGAAGCTCAACCCGGCGACGGTCATCGACCTCGCGCTGCACTCCGACAAGACCCACGACGGCCTCACCTACGGCCAGTACCTGGAGGCGGCCAACCCGGCCATCGCGGCCTTCGGCGGCGTCTTCCTGCTGATGATCTTCCTCGACTTCATCTTCGAGGAGAAGGAGCACAACTGGCTGGCGTGGATCGAGCGCCCGCTGGAGAAGGTCGGCAAGCTGGAGGCCCTCTCCAGCGTCGTCGCCCTGGTCGCCCTGCTGCTCGCCTCCAACTTCTTCGCCGGGGAGCACGCGGAGACCGTGCTGCTCGCCGGGGTCCTCGGCCTGGTCACCTACCTGGCGGTCAACGGCCTCTCCTCGATCTTCGAGTCGGGCCTGGAGGCCGAGGAGGAGCGCGAGGAGGAGGCGGAGAAGTCCGGCAAGTCGCTGATCCAGGTCGGCGGCAAGGCGGCGTTCTTCCTCTTCCTGTACCTGGAGGTCCTGGACGCCTCGTTCTCCTTCGACGGCGTGGTCGGCGCGTTCGCCATCTCCAGCGACATCTTCCAGATCACCCTGGGCCTCGGCATCGGCGCGATGTACATCCGCTCGCTGACCGTCTTCCTGGTCCGCAAGGGCACCCTGGACGACTACGTCTACCTGGAGCACGGCGCGCACTACGCGATCGGCGCGCTGGCGGGCATCCTGCTGGTCGGGATCAAGGTCCACATCCCGGAGATCGTCACCGGCCTGATCGGCGTCGCCTTCATCGGGCTGGCGCTCGGCTCGTCGATCGTGCGCAACCGGCGTGAGGGCGCCGACGAGGAGCCGGAGCTGGTCGGCGCCGGCAAGCAGTAGGGGCCGACGCGCGGAACGGCCGCTCCCGGGAGTCCCCGGGGGCGGCCGTTCCGCGTTCATGGCTTTTTCGGTGTTCGTGGCCTTCGGTGCTCGTGGCGGTCGGGCTGGTGGCGTTCGATGCTCGTGGCGGTCGGATTCCGTGGCCCTGCGCGGTCCGGGCGGACCGGCGACGGGTCAGCCGAGCTGCTGCTCGATCGCGCGCAGCTTGCGCTCCAGCGAGTCGAGCTTCGGCATCGAGAGGGTGTCGTCGTCGGCCGTCAGGTCGACGGTCGAGCCGCTGCGGGACGACTCGGTGCCGACGGACGAGGCGGAGGCGGACGACGCGGACGAGTACGAGGAGCCGACGGCGGCACGCGGCCGGCGGCCGGAGTCCAGGGCGGCGGACTGGAGCGAGGTCGAGGAGGTGGCGGTGGCTTCCTCGGCTAGGGCAGGCTCCGTAGCGCTCGGGCCGTCTCCGGCAGCCGTGAGGGCGGGAACCTGGCGGCCACCGCGGGCCCGGGAGAGCATGCCGCCCTGACGGGAGATGGCCTTCAGCTCGGCCCGCTCGCGGCGGTCGGCGGTACGGGCGCGGGCCTTGGCGTCCAGCTTCGCCTGGCGCTCCTCGCGCACCTCGTCGACCGCCTCGTCCAGGCTGCGGACGTTCTCCAGCAGCATCAGCGACCAGGCCGCGTAGGTCTCGCGCGGGGCGCGCAGCCAGCGGACGATGCGGATCTGCGGCAGCGGGCGCGGCACCAGGCCCTGCTCGCGCAGCGCGGCCTTGCGGGTCTGCTTCAGCGCCCGGTCGAACAGGATCGCCGCCGAGATCGACATGCCGGAGAAGAACTGCGGGGCGCCGTCGTGGGACACGCCGCGCGGGGCGTGCACCCAGTTGAACCAGGCCGAGGCGATCGCGAACACCCAGACCAGCAGGCGCGAGCCGAGTGCGGCGTCACCGTGGCTGGCCTCGCGGACGGCGAGCACCGAGCAGAACATCGCGGCGCCGTCCAGGCCGAACGGGACGAGGTACTCCCAGCCGCCGGACAGGCCCAGGTTCTCCTTGCCGAAGCCGACCAGGCCGTGGAAGGAGAGGGCGGCGGCGACACCGGCACAGCAGAACAGCAGGGTGTAGGAGGAGATGCCGTAGATCATCTCCTTGCGGCGGCGGCGCTCCTCGCTGCGCTCCCAGGAGTCGCCGGACTCGTCCTTCTTCGAGCTCTTGAAGCGCAGCGTCGCCATCAGGACGGCGACGAACAGCAGGGCTGCGCCGCCGACGACGGTCCAGACCAGCTGTATGGAGGTCAGGTTCATTGCGGGTCGGGCCTCGGGTTTCCGCAGGGGACAGGATCACAGCGCGACACAGGCGGTCAGGACCAGCCGTGCGGGCACTGCCTGACGGTTCGTTCGTCGCCGCACGGCACACCCGCCGAGCCCGCGCAGGGGCGGACGGGACACCTGTGCGGCTAGACGATATCGCGTCCGAGGGGGCGGCATGTTACGGGAGGGCGGCCGACCGCGGCCAGTCGACCCGCCGGTCGGGCCCGTTTTGGGTAGCGGAGGGGGCGGACGGGGTATCCGATGGCCGGGCCGATGCCCGATCATTGGTCGGCGGACCGTCAGACCGCCTGGCGGGAGCAGGGGGAGAGGACGGAATGGTCTCGATCTGGGAGTACCTGCGCGGGGACAAGAGCTACACCTTCGACAACCCCGGCGGCCAGCACAAGGTCATACTCACCAAGTCGACCCCGCAGCACGCGATCACCGGGGCGGCCGCCACCACCGGCTACCTGTACGTCAACCTGCACTGGTCGATGAGCTCCGGCGCCGGCCCCCGGCCGAGCACCCGGGACTCCGTCAAGCGGTTCTTCAGCCCGCGGTTCCTGCGGCCGCAGGAACCGGACTCGCCGCAGAACAGCGAGCCCGCGAACGTCGACCTCGACCTGGCCTGCATGTACGAACTCTCCGACGGGTCCACGGGCGTGGTGCAGCCGCTCGGCGGGCTCTTCGGGGACCTCCAGAACCCGCCGTACATCAAGCTCAGCGGCGACGACCAGTACGGGGCGCCGTCCGGCGAGACGATGTACGTCAACCTGGAGAAGAAGGACAAGTTCAAACGGCTGCTGATCTTCGTCTACATCTACGACGGCACGCCGGCCTTCGAGCAGGCGCGCGCGGTGCTGACGATCGTGCCGCAGACCGGGCCCCGGATCGAGATCAAGCTGGAGGAGCGGGCCCGGGCGGCCCGTTCCTGCGCGGTGGTGCTGATCGAGAACGCGGGGGACAACCAGCTGACGGTGCGCCGCGAGGTGCGGTACGTCAACGGGTTCCAGGCGGACCTCGACCGGCTGTACGGCTTCGGGATGCAGTGGCAGCGCGGGTACAAGGGCGACTGACGGCGCGCCCGGGGGCCTCGGGGTGGGGTGTGCCTCGGGAGCGGCGCGCCTCGGGGCGGGGTGCGTTGGCGGGGCGCCTTGGGCGGGCGCCCCGGGCGGGGCGGTGCCGGGGGTGACCGGACGGCCCCGCCGGGGCGTCGGCGGGCGCGTCGTCGGATGCGTCAGCGGGGCTGGAACTGCGGGCCCTGCGGGGGCAGCGCGAAGTCCTCGCCGGCGGGCGCCGAGGGCCGGGCCGCCGGCGGCTGCGGGGGGACGGGCGGCTGCTGGCCGGTGCCGGGCTGCGGGTAGCCGTAGCCCGCGGGGTGCTGCTGCGGCGGGGCGGTGTGGCTCGGCTGGGGGTAGCCGTAGCCGGCGCCCGGCTGCGGGTACGGGGGCTGCTGTCCGGCGCCCTGCTGGGGGTAGCCGTAGCCGCCGGGGGGTTGGGGCTGGGGGTAGCCGTACCCCGTGCCGGGCTGCTGGGGGTAGCCGTAGCCGGTGCCGGGCTGGTGGCTCGGGGGCGCGGTGGGCGGCGGGGGCGTGGTGGGCGGCGCCGTGGGCGGCGGGGGCACCGGTGCGGTGCCCGGGACGGCCGCGGTTGCCGGGGCCGGGGTCGGTGCTGGTGCCGGTACCGGGGTCGGTGCGGCCGGTGCGGTGGCCGGCGGCTGGGCGGGCTCGGGCGGCGACTGCGGGACGGCCGGGGCCAGGGTGAAGGTGCCCGGCTCGGGGGTGGTCACACGCGGGTCCGGCATCGGGGTGCCGCCGCGCGGGTCGAACGCGCCGGAGGTGGTGGCGGGCGACGGGGGCGCCTGGCCCGCGTCCTCCTCCGCCTCGTCGTCCACGGTGATGCCGAAGTCGGTGGCGAGCCCGATCAGCCCGGAGGTGTAGCCCTGGCCGATCGCCCGGAACTTCCAGGCCCCGGACCGGCGGTACAGCTCGCCCGCGACGAGGGCGGTGACGTTCTCGGCGTCCTCGATCACGAACTCGGCGAGGGCGGGCGCGCCCTCGCCGGCCATGGCGTCGAAGAGCAGCAGACGCAGCCCCGGCACCGCGCGGAACGGCCCGCCCTCGGAGGAACCGGCCAGCACCACGCGGTCGACCTCGGCGGGCAGCTTGCCCAGTTCGACCTCGACCGTGTCGATGATCTCGGCGCCGCCGGAGGCCTGCTGCTTGGCCAGGTGGCGGACCAGGCCGGAGGGGTGGCGCGGCTGGTTGTAGAAGACGAAGTCGGCGTCCGAGCGGACCTTGCCGGTGGCGCCGAGCAGCAGCGCGGACGCGTCCACGTCCGGCGCACCGGGCGTGGCGCTCCAGCGCAGCACGGCGCGGACCGCCGCCGCCGGCAGTGCGATGTTGGCGCCCTTGGCCATCACGTGCGTCATAGCCGACCATCCTGCCCGTTCGCCACCCCTTCGGACAACGTGACCGGAGCGGTCCGCGTCGAGTCGGACTTTGCCAAGACTTGCGCTTTCCGAGGTTTGCCGAGGTCGTTTCCGAGCTCGCCCCCGTCGCTTCCATGATCACCAAGTGGATCGTGATGTTCCGGGAGTTCAGTGCCGGGGAACCGGGGCGGGCCGGGTCCCGTCCGTACGATGGACGGTCGAACGGCCCCCGGGGGTCCGGCGCGGGGGTGTCCCGCGGCGGCCTGCCCCGGGAACCGTGGCGCCCGGACGGCCGGTCCGACCAGGGCGTCGTCGGCAACGGGCCGCCGGCCGGTCCACTTCCTGGAGGAGAGCACCTTGCGCCATTTCGGCCACCTCGCCGAGGACGTACGCGGCCGGCTCTTCCTGGAGCAGCCGCGCGCGTTCACCGCGCGGAGCGAGCCGGCGGTGCTCGCCACCGCCCTCGGCGGCACCCTCTACAGCCCGGCCACCAGGCCCGCGCTGGCCGCCGACATCCGCAAACTGGCCGGTCGGGGCGTGGTGTCGATGGTGCTCTGCCTGGAGGACGCGATCGCCGACCACGAGGTGGACGCGGGCGAGCGGAACCTGGTCGAGCAGCTGAATGACCTGGTCAAGGATTTCACCGACCGTACACATGGCCACCCCCTGCTCTTCATCAGGGTTCGTGCCGCCGCCCAGATCCTCGACCTGGCCAGGCGACTCGGTCCGGCCGTCGAGTTGCTCAGCGGCTTCGTGCTGCCGAAGTTCACCCCCGCCAACGGCGGCGAGTACCTGGCCGCGCTGGCCGCCGCCGAGGCCGCCACCGGGCGGCGGCTGTTCGCCATGCCGGTCCTGGAGTCCCCCGAACTCGCCCACCTGGAGACCAGACGGGAGCAGCTCTTCGGCATCGCCGACCTGCTCGCCGGCCACCGGGAGCGGGTGCTCGCCGTCCGGCTCGGGGTCACCGACCTCTGCTCCGCGTACGGCCTGCGGCGCTCGCCGGACCTGACCGCGTACGACGTGGCGCTGGTCGCGGCGGTGATCGGGGACGTGGTCAACGTGCTGGGCCGGGCGGACGGCACCGGGTACACCGTCACCGGGCCGGTCTGGGAGTACTTCCCGGTGCAGGAGCGGATGTTCAAGCCGCAGCTGCGCCGGACGCCGTTCGCCGCTGCCACCGTCGTCGGGGCCGGGACGGGGACGGGGGGCGGGGCGAGGACCGGAGGCGGCGCCGGGGCCGGGGCCGGGGTGCTCCGGGCTTCCGGGGAGGAGGTCCGCCGGCGGATCATCGAGCACGACCTGGACGGGCTGATCCGGGAGGTCGAACTCGACCGGGCCAACGGCCTGCTCGGCAAGACCTGCATCCACCCCAGCCACGTACCCGCCGTGCACGCCCTCTCCGTGGTCACGCACGAGGAGTACTGCGACGCCCTCGACATCCTCCGGCAGGAGCAGGACGGCGGCGGAGTGCTGCGCTCGGCGTACACCAACAAGATGAACGAGGCCCGGCCGCACCGGGCTTGGGCGGAGCGGGTGCTGCTACGGGCGGAGGTGTTCGGGGTGGCCCGGGAGGACGTGAGCTTCGCGGAACTGCTGTCGGCCTGCCTGTGCGGCTGACTCCGTTCCCGGGAGCGCGCCGCCGAACGCTCCCCGGAGTGTTCCTCCCGGTGAGCCCGAACCGTTCCTCCCCGTTCCCGCAGCGCGGATATGACGAACGCACGAATGCAAGGACGTGCTGACGCGCTGACACACGGACGCACTGACGCGCGAACGCACTCGCGCGGGAATGCGCGAACGCACGCACGCGGTACATCGCACCATCGCACCATCGAAGACAGGACCAGCAGTGACAGCAACCCCGCAGACGTGGACCGGCCGTTGGGTCGCCGACCGGGCCGGGATAGCGCTCACCGGCTCCGAGCGCCTCCCCGAACTCGTCGGCCTCGCCCTGCGCGCGGGCAACCCGAAACGCGCCCACCTGCTGGTCTCCAACGTGCTCGGCAAGCACGTGCCGCAGCGTCCCTCGGTGGTCCACGGCACCGGGCTCGAACTCGGCCGCCGGGTCCGCGAGCTGCTCGGCCCGCGGGCCGCCGCCCGGACCGTCGTCCTCGGCTACGCGGAGACCGCCACCGGCCTCGGCCACAGCGTCGCCGACGGCCTGGACGCCCCCTACCTGCACTCCACCCGCCGCCCGGTGCCCGGGGTGTCGCCGCTCGGCGGCTTCGAGGAGGAGCACTCGCACGCCACCTCGCACCTGCTGCTCCCGGCCGACCCCGGACTCCTCGCCGGGGACGGCCCGTTGGTGCTGGTGGACGACGAGTTCTCGACCGGCCGGACGGTGCTCAACACCATCCGCGACCTGCACGCCCGCCACCCGCGCGGGCACTACGTGGTGGTCGCCCTGGTCGACCTGCGCTCGGCGGCCGACCGGCGCCGGCTCGACGAGGCCGCCGCCGAGCTCGGCGCCCGCCTGGACCTGGTGGCCACCGCCAGCGGCGGCGTCGAGCTGCCCGAGGACCTGCCGGCCCGGGCCGAACGGCTGATCGCGGAGGCGGCGCCGGTCGACGTGCCCCCGGCGGACGGCGCCGCGCCGCTGGTCCGGGTGGACCTGGACTGGCCCGCCGGGCTCCCGGACGGCGGCCGGCACGGCTTCACCGTCCGCGACCGCGCCCGGCTGGACGCCGTACTGCCGCGCCTGGCCGGGCAGTTGGCCGAGGCCCTGCCCGCCGGGGCGGAGCGGGTGCTGGTGCTCGGCTTCGAGGAGCTGATGTACGCGCCGCTGCGCCTGGCCGGCGCCCTCGACGACCGCCTCGGCGGCGACCGGGTGCGCTTCTCCACCACCACCCGCTCGCCCGTCCTGGCGGTCGACGACCCCGGCTACGCGATCCGCACCCGGCTCGCCTTCCCCGCCCACGACGACCCGAGGGACGGCGGCTCGACCGAGCGCTACGCCTACAACGTCGCCCCCGGCCGCGACCGGACGCGGCGCTTCGACGCCGTGGTGCTGGTGGTCGACGACGTGGCCGACACCCCGGCGCTGCACCGGGGGGAGCGCGCGCTGCTCGGCCAGTTGCGGCGGGTGACCGACCGGGTGGTGCTCGCGGTGCTGCCCTCGCACCGGCCGGCGGGGGCTGCGGGCGGCCCCTCGGTGCTGCCCTCGCACCGGCCGGCGGGCGTTGCGGGCGGGCTCCCGGCGCCTTCGCCGTTCGCGCCGGCCGCCTCTCCGCTGCCCGCGCCGCTGTACGGGCCGGCGTTCTCCTCCTACCCGGCCGAGGAGGTGGCCTGGCTGCTCAAGGACCTCTCCGGGATCGCCCTGGAGGCCCCGACCGAGGAGCGCGAGGAGGCCGTCCAGAACGGCGGCGCGCACTACGCGGAGTCGCTGCCGGTCGAGTACCAGCCCAGCCCCGAGTACCAGGAGCTCTTCCACCAGGCGCTGCGCGGCTCCGCCGACCGGATCGCGCTCGGCGTCGGCACCGTCGCGGAGACGTTGCTGCGGGAACGCGGCCCCGGCCTGGTGCTCGCCTCGCTGGCCCGGGCCGGCACGCCCGTCGGCATCCTGGTCCGCCGCTGGCTGGCCTTCGCGCACGGCCTGTCCGTGCCGCACTACGCGGTCTCGATCGTGCGAGGCCGCGGCATCGACCCGGTCGCCCTGCGGTACCTGGCGGCCCACCACAACGCGCGGGACGTGGTGTTCGTGGACGGCTGGACCGGCAAGGGCGCGATCACCCGCGAACTCGCCGACGCCCTGGCCGGAACCGGCTTCGACCCGGACCTCGCGGTGCTCGCCGACCCGGGCCGCTGCGTGCGGACGTACGGCACCCGGGACGACTTCCTGATCCCGTCCGCCTGCCTCAACTCCACGGTCTCCGGTCTCATTTCGCGCACCGTGCTGCGGCCGGGGCTGATCGGCCCGGACGACTTCCACGGCGCCAAGCACTACGCCGACCTGGCCGGGAGCGACGTCTCGGCGGTCTTCCTGGACACGGTGGCCGCCCGCTTCGGCGAGGTGCGGGCGGCGGCGGTCGAGCGCGCCGAGCGGCTCGCCGCCGACCCGCACCGGGTGCCCGACTGGGCCGGCTGGGCAGCCGTCGAGCGGATCAGCGCCGAGTACGGCATCGACAACGTCAACCTGGTCAAGCCCGGCGTCGGGGAGACCACCCGGGTGCTGCTGCGCCGCGTCCCCTGGCGGATCCTCGCCCGGCGCGGTGCCGGTGCGGACCTCGACCACGTCCGGCTGCTCGCCGCCCAGCGCGGCGTCGTGGTCGAGGAGGTGGACGGCCTGCCGTACACCTGCGTCGGTCTGATCCACCCCCGCTACAGCCGGGGCGCGACCGGGGCGGACGGGCGGGCCGTGACCGGGGTCGAGGGGTCGGCCTTGGTCGGTGGCGAGGGGCGGGCCTTGGCCGGGGTCGACGGGCGGGCCGTGACCGGTGGCGGGCTGTGACCGAGGAAACGGGGAGGGAATCCTGATGGGTGTTCTGGTGGCCAGCGACCTCGACCGGACGCTGATCTACTCCGAGCGGGCCATGGTCCTGGACACGTCGGACCGGTCCGCGCCGCGGCTGCTCTGCGTCGAGGAGTACCAGGGCCGGCCGCTGTCCTTCATGACCGAGCGGGCCGCCGCCCTGCTCGCCGAACTCGCCCGGCGGGCCTGCTTCGTCCCGGCCACCACCCGGACGCCGGAGCAGTACGGACGGGTCCGCCTGCCCGGCCCGACGCCGGACTGGGTCCCCGCGTACGCGATCTGTGCCAACGGCGGGCAGCTGCTGGTGGACGGCGTGCCGGACCGCGACTGGCGGGCCGAGATCACCGGGCGGATCGCCGCCGGCTCGGCCCCGCTGGAGGAGGTGGTCCAGCGGCTCGCCCGGTGCGCCGCCCCGGAGTGGACGCGCAAGCGGAGCGTCGCCGACGAGCTGTTCGCCTACCTGGTGGTCGAGCGGGCCGCGCTGCCGGAGGGCTGGCTGGCGGAGCTGACCGGCTGGTGCGCCGAGCGCGGCTGGACGGTCTCCCTCCAGGGGCGCAAGGTGTACGCGGTGCCGGTGCCGCTCACCAAGAGCGCGGCTCTGGCCGAGGTCGTCCGGCGCGCCGGCGGGGGCGGTGGCGGCGGTGGCGGTCACGGGGACCGTGGAGGGGCGGACAGCGGCGGCGGTGGTACGGACGGCGGCGTGCTCACCGTGCTGGCGGCCGGAGACTCGCTGCTGGACGCGGACCTGCTGCTCGCGGCGGACGCGGGCTGGCGCCCGGGGCACGGCGAGCTCGCGGACAGCGGCTGGACGGCCCCCGGCGTCACCGCCCTGGCGGAGGTGGGGGTGACGGCGGGGGAGGGGATCGTCCGGCGGTTCCTGGCCGCGGCTTCCGCTGCTTCCGGCGGGGGTGCCGCAGGTAGGGGTGTCTCCGGTGCGGCCGGTGTCTCCGTCGGTTCCGTGGTCTCCGGCTAGCCGCAGCACCCGCCGCCGCAGCAGCCGCCCCCGCTCGGGGCCGGCTGCGGGGCGCCGCCGGCCGCGCCGGTGACGGCGACGGTGGACAGCAGCTTCACGGTGTCCTCGTGGCCCTGCGGGCAGACGGCGGGGTCGTTGGCCTGGGCCATCGGGCGGCGGAGCTCGAAGGTGGCGCCGCAGGAGCGGCAGCGGAAGTCGTAGCGTGGCATACCGGCAGAGTACCGACCGCGCTCAGTGCTGCTGGCCGAGATCGCCGCGAATCATGCCGATCACCCGCGCCGCGGTGTCCCGCACCGCCGCCAGCTCGGTCAGGAAGTGCCAGTAGTCGGGGTGCCGGCCGGCCGCCTCCAGGGTGGCCACCGCGCGGTCCAGCCGGGCCACCGACTCGTCCAGCGGGCCTGCGTGCCGGGGGTCCGGCGCGCTGCGCCCGGCCATCGCGAGGCGCTGCGCGTCCCGGATGGCGAAGCGGGCCCGCTCGACCTCCCGGCTGGGGTCGTGCTGCACCTCGTTCAGCTGCCGCAGCCGGTCGTTCACCGCGAGCACCGAGCCGTCGGCGGTCTCCAGCAGCGCGCGGACCGTACCGATCGCGGCGGTGGCGTCCGCCCAGCGCTGCTCGTCCCGGGCCCGGGCGGCCTCGGCGAGCTTGCGCTCGGCGGCGCGCCCGGTCTCCGCGACCTGGTCCGGCACCCGCTGGAGGTCCTGCCAGCAGGCGGTGCTGAACCGGCGGCGCAGCTCGCTCAGGGCGGGCGCGACCGTCTCGGACTTGGTCTCCAGCGCCTGGATGCGGGTCCGCAGGCTCGCCACCCGCCGGTCGATCTCCCGCGCCCGCTCCGGCAGCTGCCCGGCGTCGGCGGCGATCGCCTCGGCGCGCCGCTTGACGTCGTCCGCGCGCCGCAGCGTGTCCGCGACGCCGTGCCGGGCCGGGCCCTCGTTCAACCGGCCGAGCTCGGGCGCCAGTTCCGCCAGCCGGGCGGCCAGGTCGTCCGCCCGCAGACCGGCACCGCGCACCTCGTCCAGCGTGTTGCTGGCCGCCAGCAGCGCGCGCTTGGCCTGCTCGACCGCCGGGGTGACCCGCATCAGCTGCTGTTCGGCGTGCTGGACGGTCGGCTGGAGCCGGCGCAGGAAGTCGTTCAGCTCCGCCCGGGCCGAACCGAGCTGGCCCTTCACGTCCTCCAGCTGCCGCTTGGCCTGCGCGGCCGTGCCCGCGTCCAGGGTTTCGCTGTCCAGGTTGTGGGCGTCGAGGGCGGCGAGGTAGTTCACGGTGACCTGATCGACCCGGCCGGAGATCGCCGCCAGATCGGCCAGCGCGCGCTGCGCCGCCGGGCCCTCCTCGGCCGCGCGGACGGTCTCCACCGCGAGCTGCACCTCGCGCTGGGTCTCCTCCAGCTCGTAGAACGCCTCCTGGGCCGCCGCCCGGGCCTCCCGGGCCTGCGCCCGCCCGCCCTCGCCACCGCCGCGCCGGCCCCACCAGCCGCCGCTCCCGGCCGACGCCAGCACCACCGCCCCCAGCGCACCCGCGAGCACCACCGGCAACACCAACGCGTCGGCCGCCGCACTCCCCGCCCGACGCCGCCCCCGCCCGCTCCCGTCGGCCACCGCCACTGCGCGCTCCCTGTTCCGACCCGCTGATCCGTGCCCCATTCTCCCCGATCCCCCCGCCGCCCCGTCACCCCCTCCCACCCCGCCGACCCCCTCCCGCCGCGCCCGCGCCCTCGCTCCACTGCCTCCCACCCGGGCGCCCGGCCCCCACCACTTCGGCTGACCCGTCACCCTCTGCGGCCCTGTCCGCCCCCTCCCGTCGCGCCTGTGCCCTCGCTCCACTGCCTCCCACCCGGGCGCCCGGCCCCCACCACCCCCCGGGACCAGGTACCCTAGGCTCTCGTTGTGCGCCCGCCGGGCCACGACGGGGGCGCGTAGCTCAGTGGTAGAGCGCTGCTCTTACAAAGCAGATGTCGGCGGTTCGAAACCGTCCGCGCCCACAGCAAACATGCAGGTCAGAGGGCCGTGGTGACAGCTCGAAGGAGCTGACACCACGGCCCGAAACACATTTAGAACACATCACGCCGCAGCGGCGTCGGCGGCTGCCTCCAAGGCAGCCACTTCGGCGGCGAGCTTGGCCGCCTTCTTCTGCGCCTTCTCGGCCTTCTTCTTCGCCAGCTTGAGCACCTTCGACCGTTGGCTGTCGAGCCGGTCTGACACCTCGTCCAGACGGTCCGGCCAGAGGTGACCGTACGTGTCCAGCGTCAGGGTCGCGGTCTTGTGTCCGAGCATGGTCTGGACCACCTTGACGTCGGCGCCGCTGGCGATCGCCAGGGAAGCCGCAGTGTGCCGCAGTTTGTGAAGCGTGATGCCGAGGTCTGCCAGGCCAGCGCTCTCCAGAGCCTTCTTGAATCGCCGACGTGTGAAGTTGCCGACGATCAGCTTTCCGCCCTCGGGGGCTGTAAAGAGAAGGTCGTCCGGATTGCGGTCGGCCATCAGCAATTCGAGTTCCTTGAGAAGGAATGCGGGCACCGGAACCGAGCGGCGCTCATGGTTCTTCGGAGTGTCGAGGTATAGGCCACTTTTGTCTCGGCTCCACGTCTCGGCGATCCGAACGCGTCGGGTGGCAAGGTTTACGCGACTGATTTTGATTGCGGTGGCTTCGCCCCAGCGGACTCCGGTATAGGCAAGAAATAGGATCAGCGTCCGATACTCGCCGCAGGCGTCAGCGAGGTTTTCCACCTGCATGTTGTCCAGGTAGACGTGCTCCGGCGGGACGTAACGAGGGAGCGGGATTCCGATTGCCGGGTTATAGGCAATTCTGCGGGCGCGAACCGCATAGTCCAGCACTCCCTTGAGGACGACGTGTATCTTCCGAATGGAACTAGCGGAGAGGGGCTTTCCGCTGGATACGGAGTCTGCGAGGATGTCACCGAGCCACTTGGCGATGCCGTCGAACTGGATGCGAGCGACCGGAGTTGATCCCCATTTGGGGATCACGTATGTGTCCAGTGCGATTCGGTACCTGGCGCGGGTCGAACGCTTCACATTGAGCTTGGCTGTGAACCACTCTTCCGCAACCTCTGCGAACTTCGTGCGGCCTGCGGATGGGTCTCGGTAGGTTCCATTGCCGAGTTTTTCCTCCAGCTCGGTCCGAGTGGCTTCGGCATCGACCTTGCGCTGGACGGTCTTCATGCGTGCCTGGCCGTCCGGGTCGTACCATCGCACGCGGTATCTGCCGGGAGCCGTGCGTCCGCTGGACTTTGCCTTTGCTACTGCCGACTTGAAGTCGGCATGGTTAATTCGGTCTTCTATCCAAACGCGGGACATAAATCACCTGGATCTGCTTTGCAGTGTTCATGGTCATATCCATTCCTTCTTTCTGCCCGTTCGAATGCGCGAATTCTGCCGCATATCGGGTTGCATGGTTTATCGGTGATCCGCGTGCGCGCCGGCAGTGACGGCATCGCGACGCGGAAGAGCGGGGTCCGGCGACTGGGGCGTTGCGTCGGGGGTTAGGCCGGCCGCGGGATCGGCCGGATGCCGAGCGCCGGGTTGCTGGGCAAGTGCCCGTGGCGGACGGCGTGTTCTAGGGCCCGCTTGAGCGCGGCGAGGACACTGTTGATCGTGGCGGCGCTGAGTTGGTCCTCGGCGTGCAGGGCCGACATCAGGCGCTCGACGTCCGCCCGCGTGATCGTGATGGCGAGCCTGCGTCCAAGGCGCGGCAGCACGTGCCTGTCGAGCGGTCGGCGGTTCGGGAACCTCGGCGCCCCAGGCCGGGGAGACCGCACCGGGAGGGAGGACCAGCGGTCGACGAGATCGCCAAGCGTCAGTGGGGCCCGGCCGCGGGCGATGTCGACGCGCACAGCTGCTGCGAGGTGTGCGGTCGGCAAACTCAGGCTGTGGAACGTGCCCGCATCGTCGCGCCAGCGCACGCGGTAGCGGGCGGGAGGGGTGCGGCCGGCCGTACGAGCGCGTGCGGCGGCCAGCAGGTAGTCCGCGTGCTTACCGCGGTCCTCGATCCGAGCGTGGAGCATGGTGTGCTGCCAATCGTTGATGAGTGCATGCCATAAGACTTCCTCTTCTCTGCCCGTACGGGTGCGGGACCGGTCGGTCGCGCAATCGGGTTCGCTGAACTGGCGCTACGGCCGTGCCGAACGCCTGGTGATGCAGGGCCCTACTTCGAGCCGGAGTCGTCCGGGTTGAGTAGGGCAGCGAGTTCCTCCGGGCTTGCGCCCGACCGAACCGCAGCGTTGATCTTCGCCATGGTCGCCGCCATCTCCGAGTTGAAGGCTGCGGTCATCGCGGCGGCCCGGTCCTGGAGAACCGAGCTGGTGAAGTCGGCGAGGGCCTGTTGGCTGTCGCCAGCCGGCCTCTGTTGGATGGCTGTTGAGTAGAACTGCCTGGAGTCGCTCTGGGGCAACGCCTTCTGCCCACAGAACCACTCCATCAGCAACTCGCCATCGCTGACTGCCACTTCTGGAGTCAGCAGAATCGTCGTGCCAGGTTCGGCCTCTTCCGGAAGGCCCAGCAGATGCATCGGCGAGATGTCCAACGCCACTGCGAGGGCCACGACTTCGTCGATCGACAGCTCGCGCCGCCGAACGCCGTTCGCGTCACGCCGACCCGTCTCGATGTTGGCCAGGACGGGGGCCGTCAACTTCGTCGCGCCAGCATCGTGGCAGGCGGCTGCTAGCTGCTTCATGGTCCACCCGCGTCGATTCCGGGCCGCCTTCACCCGAAGCGCCACTGCGTCGCTCACCGACAGGGCCGGCGGGGCCGAGTCGCTCGACATCTGGCCTCCTTGCTTGTCGTATCGGCGACTCTACTCATCACCTCTCGATTGCGCAATCGACAACTTCGCAACGCCCAGTGAGTGTCGATTCGACAGGCGCCCCTCGGCGGGCGCCGAGAACCTGGACATGGTTGTCGAAACGACAACTTTAGATGTCGTATTGACAATGAGACTGGCACTGCCCGATGCTCATCTCGGTTGTCCAAACGACAAGCAAGGTTGTCGAAATGACACATGGACGAGATGTGAGTGCTCATGAGTACGGACAGGTTGTGGACCTTGAAGGAGCTTGCGGAGTTCCTGGGCGTGCCGACGCAGACGATCTACCAGATGAACTGGAAGGGCACCGGTCCGCGGAGCTACAAGGTCGGTCGGTGCAGGCGGTACGACCCGCACGACGTGCGGCAGTGGCTGGAATGCCGCTCCTCCGACACGGGGAGCAAGCGATGAAGCGACAGCGCTGCACGACTCGCCGCCCGTGGTGGTCCGTGGACGACGCGGCGATCTACCTCGGCATCACGAGCACGGACCTGCGGGACCTGGCTGCTGTCGGCACCGGCCCCAGGTACACCGAGAGCACTGACGGCCTGCGGCGCTACCGGCCGTCCGACGTGAGGCTCTGGGCCTCGGCGGGCCTGGTGCGCGACAGCTGCGGATGGAACAGGAACGCGCGATGACGCGACGGCGCGCCAGCGTGCCCCCTCGCCAGTCGACCAGCCCAGCGGGATGCCCACGCGCGCCCCGCCCACCGTGACCGGAACTGCGCCTCGCCACAGACCGGCGCCGAAGCTGCCCCCCATCACCGCAGGAGTCACCATGAACAACAACACCTACGACCGCTACGCCGAGCAACCTCCCGCCGCCTGGATAGGCCGGCACTGGATGGCGACGACCAAGGACGGCTCCGGCCAGTACCTGCGCGGACTGATCATCGACGTGCGCCCCGGAGGTGTTCACGTCCAGTGGCCGCCTGCGGACGGCCAGGATGAACGTGCTGAGTGGGCCACCACTGACAGGGGGACGCTGGCCAGAGACTGAAGGCAGTCAGAGGGCCCAGCCGCTGTTTGCGGCTGGGCCCTCGTGCCGCTCCTGGCGAGCGGATGGCGGGTCAGTTGTTGCCGGTGACGTACAGGGGCTTCATGTCGATGACCGTGGTGGTCACGGTGTGGCCGAGCCCTTCCCGGGCGGCGTTGGCGAGCAGGCCGGTGTCGGCGTCGGCGCGCCAGGCGTACAGGCCGCCGAGCTTCTTGGCGCGGGCGTACTCGGCCTTGGCCTTCACGGTGCGCGGGGTGTCGAGGGAGATGAACACGCCGTTGGCGGGGTTGTGGAGGAAGTCGGCGTCGGCGACGGTGTCGGTGTGCAGGGTGAAGCCGTTGCGGCCCTTGCCGCCTTCCAGGTCGAGGTAGTTGCGCAGGATGTCTGCCAGCTCGCTCACGCCTGACTCGAACGAGCCGACCACGGTTTCGATGGTCGGCTCGTGGGTGCCCTTGAGGGGTGAGGTCTGCTGGATGTTGGCCTGCTGGGTGTTGCGGGTGTGGGTGGCGTAGGCGAGGTGGATGGCGCCCGGGGAAACCTTCAGGTCGCCGGTCAGGTACGTCACGGCAGTGTCCACGCTGGACTGGCCGGCGCCGGCCCGCAGCGGGGTGTGGTGGCCGAGGGTCTCAGACCAGGTGCCGAAGAAGTCCAGGGCCAGGAGATTGATGCGCTGAGCGCCGGCCTCGATGAGGAGGGGGACGTTCATGGCCTTGATGCTGTCGACGGTCCCGGGCACGGCGATGGCGATGGCGGCCTTGGGGAGCTTCTGCTTGACCGTGCGGATGAGCTGGGCGTAGTTCTCGGGGTCCTCGGGCCCGTAGGCATTGGAGGAGGCGCCGGCGGAGCCCGGGTACTCCCAGTCGAGGTGGAGAGTGCTGAACATGGGGAAGGCGGTGAAGATCCGGGCGACGGAGTCGGCGAACCGCCCGCGGCTCTCGGGTTCCTTGGCGATGTGGTGGAACGCCTCGCTCATCGCCCAGCCGCCGACGTTGAGTCCGACCTTGAGGTCCGGGTTCTTCTTCTTGAGGGCGGCGACGGCGCCGAGCAGGCCGTGGGCCTTGTCCTGGGTGAAGTTGGCCGCGGCGTCCTCGCTGAAGTATCCGTCGAAGCCGAAGCCGATCCAGGCGAGGACGTCGCCCCAGGAGTCGGTGAAGGTGACCTGGCCGCGGTCGGTGCCGAGCTTGAAGTCCCGGGCCGCCTTCTCGATCGCGTCCTTCCTCTCGCCCTGGTCGCCGATGATGCCGACGCCGCCGATGACGAGCTCGTCGAAGGCGCCGGCGGGGATGCGGGCGATGTCCGCACCCCGTCCACCGGTGGCGAAGTCGCCCTCGTCGTAGCGGTAGTCGTAGGTGGAGTCCGACGCCAGGTATCCGGACAGGGTCAGGCCGTTGCCACCCTGGTAGGTGTTGAAGACCGTCTTCGCCGACCGGCGCGGGGTGTAGGACAGCCTCGTGGTCTCCCTCGCCGGATCGAAGCGGTTCTCCTGGTAGGTCTTCTCGGCCGCGCCCGTGCCCCGCACGCTGCCGTTGACGTCGATGCCCGGGTCGGAGGCGTTGACCAGCTCGCTCATGACGAAATCCCCTCGGTTGCCCACACGATGCATACGGTGGCCGCCGGACGCGCGGCGGCGCAGGCAGGGGCGACGTGGTCGAGGCCGTGCGGTTCGCCCGTACGCCCGTTCCAGCCCCTGCCCGCACCGACCTGTCGGAGCGCCAAGCGACTTGTTCCGTATGCATCGTCAGCGACGAGCAGCCCGATCGACGGGGCGAATCGCGATCTTCACTCGAAGGGGTGGTGCTTGAGCAGCTTCGCATGCGCCGGCCCGGATAGTGCAGTAGCTCCACGACTGTTGAATCACGTCCCGTGCTTACGTTGGGGCGCATCCGTCTGGCGGATCTGTTCCAGGAGTCATCCGGACGATTTGCCAGTTCCATCCGAAGAGCCCCCGCACTGGGCGGTCGAAGTCGCTCGCTCTGACGTCAACTCGGCCCTAGCAGGCAAGGGCAGTCAGCAGCTATTTCGTGGTCAGACGGCAGTGGCAGCCTCACCTTCGATTGCCTTGGTGGGGGCGTCGGTCTGCGCTCGCGAGAAGCCTAGGAGGAGCCGAAACTACGAGGGAACGATCCGCCGGAAGGCAACCGCCTGCTTGTCCCAGTATCCGCCGGTGAAGTTGGTGATCTGGATGTTCTTGCCCGTCCGCGGCGCGTCCAGGACGAGGTTCGACCCGAGGTACATCCCGACGTGTCCGGGGGAGGTCGGGGTGCCGTCCGTCCCGGCCAGGAAGATCAGGTCGCCCGGCTTGAGCTGCGCCGCGCCGTAGACCGGCGTCCCGTCGAAGACCTGCTCGAACGTGGTTCGGTGGATTGTGATGCCGGCGGCCTCGTAGGCGCGCAGCATCAGGCCGGAGCAGTCGTAGCTCGGATCGCCGGTCCCGCCCCACTGGTAGGGCATGCCCAGCTTCGAGATGCCGAACTTGATCGCGGTGACGACCTGGACGGGTGTTCCGGCGGGGAGGGTGAAGCCAGCGGGGAGGCTGATGGCGTCGGTCGTCGTCTGGCCGTCGCCGTTGCCCTGTGAGCAGCCCGTGGCGTTCCCGCTGTAGGTGGCCACCAGCTGCCGGGCGGTGTTCTCCCACTTCGCATAGGCGTCGGGGAACGCGCTCGCCTGGACCCGTTGGGCGGCCACGGTGACCGGCAGGGTCTCCCAGCCCGGAACCTTCACCAGCGCGGCGTAGAACTTGGTCGCGGCGTAGACGGGGTCCAGGATCTGGGTGGGCGAGCCCCACCCCTGCGACGGGCGTTGCTGGAACAGCCCGAGCGAATCCAGGTCGCCGGAGCTGAGGTTCCGCAACGTCGACTCCTGCAGGGCGGTCGCGATTGCGACCACCGCCGCCTGCGGCGGCAGCTGGAGCTGGACCGAGACCTGGTAGATGATCTGGCCGTTGTTGATCTGCTCTGTGGTCAGTTGCTGTCCGTCCGCGGTGACCTGCCCAGGTGCCACCGGCTTGAAGCAGCCCAACCCGCCGTTCGTGGCGGAGGCGGCGGGGGTGGCGGCGGCGGTTCCTCCGCCGGAGAGCGCGATGCCAAGGACCACCCCGAAGGGCGCCAGGACGCCTGCCAGGGCCAGATGGGCTGCCTTCTTCACGTGCCACCTCTGCGGCCGACGCCGCTGAGCAGCGCACAGCCGATTCACATCAGCTAATCGGATTTGCTCGAACCATAGGCTGATGCGGACCACTTTGGTCAACCAGAGTGAACGTGATCAATGCCACTTCTTAGCCAAAGTGAATGCTCGCGGGTGTACCTCATCCTGGACGGCTTGCGAGAGGCGTAGGGCTCGGGCTGCTGTGAGGCGGTTGTGGCGCGCGCTGGGGGCGGCTCAGGCGCCGGGGCGACCGAAGAGGTGTTGGAGGGCTGCGGGCCTCAGGTCCGGGAAGGCCAGGCGAAGGGCTGCCTCGGCGACCCCCTCCGCCTCGGCCGCATGGAGCCGGATGTCCGCCATTGCGAGCGGGCGCCGCCTTGGCGGCGCTCCGGCTGTTGTCGGCGGAGCGGCTGCCGCCGGCGACTGCTGGGACGGCTGCGAAGGTGTGCCGTGGTCCAGTTGTCGATTGCCGCAGAGCTGCGACGCGCTCATGAAGATGCCTCCCTGTCGGGAGGCAGTCATTGGAGCGGGCGACGGTAGTCGGCCGGTCACTCCTCCCGGCTCGCAGAACTGTATGCGAATGGACACCGGGAGTGTGCCGACTGTGTGAACTTGTGATGATCAGGTGGATGGAGTGGCGTGTGGGGCTCGTCACTCGGGTGTGGCGCCGGAGTCGGGCAAGCCCTCCATCGCCCGTGCCGATTGGATCATGGTGGCGATGGCCGCCATGCTGCGTTCCGAGAGGCCGTCCATGTCGAGCACCATCTGTCGGATCGACGCGCTGCGCAGTGCGCTCGCGAGGCGCAGCTGCTCGTCCGTCCGCTTTGCCGTCTCCTCCTCGTAGAAGTAGAGCGGGGAGACGCCGAAGAAGTCCGCAATTGCCTTGAGGCGACTGTGTGTTGGGTCGGTCCGCTTGCCCTTGCGCAGCTGCCACAGATAGGTGGCTCCGAGGACCTGGTGGCCTGCCTTCTCGTTGATCGCTTGGGCGACCTCGGGGTTGGTGTACGGACCCCGGTCGGCGGGGTGGACCGTCGCGAACAGGTGCTCCAAGCGGCTCGCGACCGAGCCGGCCCCGGCGGATTCTTCGACTGGCATGACGCGGGTAGCACTCCTTGCTGCTGACTGGGTCTCATCGTTGCGCACAGTGACGCCGATTAGCCACCGTAAACAGAGAGTGGTCGGGTGAGGCTAGTCACATTCACTTTGGTTGACGCGTCCGGCTTGCGGGCGTTTATCGTTTGCTCACGGCCGAAATTAGCCAGAGTGAATCGCACTGTCCTCATGTGCTGAACCCAGGTGAAGGCCGCTTCATCCGCCTCCCCGTGCCCTACAGCAGGGGTGGCCCCTTCTGGCCAGGACAGATCCTGCGGGATCGCTGGCATGTCTGCCTTCCGGGAGCCCGGTATGTCCCTCACCCTGCAAGCCGTTCACCACCTTGCAGACGTCCACTACCTCGCGGATATCCAGAATCCCGCGCCGGCCGACCCGACCAACGGCAGCAAGGGCGCGAACCTGCTCCTGTCGTACGCGAAGTGGGGCGCGCTGATTGCGTGCGCTGTCGCCGCCGTGGTCTCCGGCGGCCTGATGGGCATAGGCCACCTCTCCAACCGGCCCGACAGCGCGGAGAAGGGGAAGCGTTCCCTGGTCTGGTCCTTGGGCGGCGTCATCGTGACCGCATGCGCCATTCCCGTCGTGAACACCGTGTTCGGCGCGGCGGCCTAAGCGCGCCATGAACCAGTTCCTCGACCACCGCCCCCGCCGCCGGATTCTGCCGCTGCTCCTCCTCGGTGTCGCTGGCCTGCTCGCCTTCGTCGCCATCGGGGTCGCCATCGAGTCCGGCAGCGAGCCCCGCGGGCCCAAGGTGTTCACGCCGCCGGCCGCCATCCCGCCACCGGGTTCGGTTACCGGCGTGGACTCCACAGGGTCGCCCGCTCCAGGGCTGACCGGCCCGCTCCAGCTTGTTCGCGGAGAGCGCCTCGTCAACGGGGTGCAGTTGGGCTTCCCGCATTCCACGGTAGGCGCTGTTTCGGCGGCGGTCGAGTACTGGCGTCAGCTCGGCTCCACCCTTGAACCCGACCGCGCCGCAGCCGTTGCCCGGCTCGTCGCCGTCGACTCCTGGTCCGACGCTGCGGACACCCTCGCCAAGGGGCCGGTCGCCACCCGAAAGGGGCTCGGCCTGCCGCAGAGCGGCCAACTGCAGCCCGGCGCCTCCGTCGTCCTGTCGCCCATCGAGTACCAGGTGCGTTCGGTCGGCCCCGACAGCGTCCAGGTCCTGCTGTTGGCCACCTACACCACCAGCGTGCCCGGCACCGGGATGCAGACGCGCATGGGCGTCTATCCGCTCGACCTCACCTGGTCCGCGAACGACTGGCGCATCCCCGCCCCCTCGGGCAACTCCACCACCGACTACACCAGCCTCGTCGCCGAGCCGGGCAGCCCCCAAGCTGCGGCCAAGGGCTGGCAGGAATTGAAGCGATAACCATGGTCACCAGCACCACCACCAGGGGGCTCGCATGGCCTGCGGCCTGACCAGTCCCCTCGACTGCGTTCCTGGCATCGGCGACACCGTCCTCGGCGGGCTCGCCGGCGACGCCGCCGGCAAGGTGGCGAGCAGCGCGTGGGACTCGATCTGCAAGTCCTTCGCGGACGCCGCGACCGAGCTGCTCAAGACGTTCGCCACGGCCTTCGTCAAGATTCCGGCGCCAGACCTCGCCAGCAACGGAGTCAGGAGCGTCTACGCGATATCCCTGGGTGTCGCCGCCCTCGTCGCCTGCCTGCTGGTCGTCTTCCAGGTCATCCGTACGGTGATCACCCACGACGGCCGCCCGCTGGCCACCGCCGCCGTAGGCGTCGGCAAGGCGGCGCTGGCGTTCCTTCTCACCCTGGTCGTCGCCTCCACCGCGTTGGCGGCAAGTGACGAACTGACGAAGTACATCGTCGACAACTCACTCGGCGGAGAGCAGGCCCTCAGCGACAAGATCGCCAAGCTCGTCTCCTACACGCCGGGGACGGCGGCCTCACTCCTGCTGATCATCGCCATTATCGGCATCCTGCTGACGCTGGTGCTCTGGTTCGAGATGCTCCTGCGCAATGCGGCGATCGTCGTGCTGGTCGCCACCTCGCCGATCTCGGCGGCAGGCCAGGTGTCCGACTCGACCAAGACCTGGTGGTCCAAGCTCGTCTCCTCCACCGTCCAGCTGATCATCCTCAAGCCGATCATCGCCCTGGTCTTCGCCCTGGGCTTCAACGTCGCGGGCGACTCGAAAGACCTCCAGACGACCCTGTCGGGGATGCTCATCCTGCTGCTCGCGGCCCTGGCGTGGCCGGCCATCGCGAGGTTCTTCACCTTCGCGAGCGTCCAGGTCGGCGGCGGTGCCGGTCTCGCCGCTCTACTCGGCTTCGCCGGAGGCCGACTCAGCACCGCGGGCGGTCCGCCGACCGGCGCCTCGCCGGATTCGTTCGGGCAGGAGAGCGCTGGCCGCACGATGAACAGCTTCGCCAGCAAGGGCGGAGGCGCCGCCGGTGGTGCCGGTGGTGCCGGTGGTGGCGCGGCAGGCGGTGCGGCAGGTGGTGCGACCGGTGGCGCCGGAGGCGCTGCGGCCGGTGGAGCCGGCGCCGCAGCTGGCCCGGTCGGGATGATCGCCGTCGCAGCGGTTAAGGCCGCCCAGCAAGCGGTCAACTCCTTGGCCGGTGGCATGGAGAAGATGGCCGGCCACGCCGGGGTGCAGGGTGCGAACCCGTACGCGGCGCAGCCTGCTGGCTACGTCAACCGCCATGCCAGCGCACCGTTGCCCACGGCGGGCGGTCTGCTGCCCGACCAGCCGACGCCGGACTGGTCGGACCAGCAGGAGCCGCCGGTCGAAGAGGTGGGACCAGCCAGCGCGCAAGCCGATCACCAGCAGGCGCTCCAGGACATCACCCCGGACCTGCCGGTCGCCGGTGCTCCGCGCAGCGACCCGCCCACCATCGAGATGCCTCCGGTGTCCGCAGGCCCGAGTGCAGGTTCGTCGGCAGGTGCGGACTCTCCTGCCGGGCCTGAGACGTCCACCCAGGTACCGGCCGCTGCGAACCGCTCCGCCTCCAGCGCCGCACCGCTTCAGGCCGGCCAACCCGCAGCCGGTCGGCCCGAGTCGGCTCAGGGGCAGACCGCGCAGACCGCGCCCGCACCGGCCCCGGCAGACCGCCCCGGTGCGTCCCGCACCCAGGCCGCTCCGGTCGAGCGCCCTGCTGCTCCTCCCGCCAAGACCACCCGGCCTGACCACTCCGAAGGAGGAGGCAAGTCATGAGTACCGAGACCGCTACCCGCACCTACTTCGGGTGGCAGCAGGAGAAGGTCAACTTCTTGTTCGGCCTCTCGGGACAACGGGCGGCGATGGTCGGCACCGGTGTCCTCGGACTGATCTGGCCGTTCGCAATCTCCTACATCCGGGCCGGACTTGTGACGTGGCCCGTGTCGTTTGTCCTCTTCCTACTCGCGTTCGTCCGGATCGCCGGCCGTACGGTCGATGAATGGGCGGTCGCCTTCATGTCCTTCGAAATCCTCCGCTTCCGCGGGCAGAACCGTTTCCTCTCCGGCGCCTTCGCACCCCGTGTGTCCGAGACGGACGAACCTCGGCTGGATCTGCCCGGCATCCTCGCCCCGTTGGCGATCCTCGAAGCAGACGGGGGTAGCGGTGCTCCGATCGCGGTGATCCACCACCGTCTCGACCGCACCTACACGGCGGTCGCCCGGGTGCGCGTCCCCGGCATCGGCCTTGCCGATTCCAGCAGGCGTGACCAGCGGGTGGCCAACTGGGGCTCGCTGCTCCAGTCCCAGTGCACCGAGGGCAACGCGATCATCCGGATTCAGGCGCTCCAGCGGATCGTCCCGGAGTCCGGCGCCGCGCTCCAGCGCTGGCACGTTGACCACGTTGCCGCCGAGGCGCCCGCCGTCGCGGTCGACGTCACCAAGTCGCTGCTCTCCACCGCCACGCTGGCGACCAGCCAGCGGGAGGCGTACCTCGCGATCACGATGTCCGCCGCCCGTGCCGCCAGCCCCATCAAGGCGGCGGGCGGCGGCGACGCCGGTGCCGCCGCCGTCCTGGTCCGCAACCTTCGGGCCATGACGTCCTCGATCGCCTCCGCAGACCTCCAGGTCGAGAGCTGGCTCAACCCCCGCGAACTGGCCGAGGTCATGAGGACCGCCTTCGACCCGGACTCCGGCCGGATGCTCGCAGAGCGCCGCGCCGCAGCCACCTCCGCCGCCCTCCGAGGCGACCAGGCCCCCTTCGCGGCGGGAGTCAGCCCGACAGCGGCTGGCCCGTCCGCCGCCCACGCCTGGCGTGGCCGGTACGAGCACGACGGCGCCGTCTCGGTCACCTACGCCGTCCACAGCTGGCCGAAGAACAAGGTGTACGCCACCGCCCTCGCCCCCCTGCTGGGCGAAGGAAAGTACCGAAGGACCCTTAACCTCCACTTCGAGCCCCGCAGCCCGCGCGCCGCCGAGCGCGAGATCATGCAGGAGCGGACGGCCCGCGAGGTCGCCGTCAACATGCGGCACAAGACCGGCCAGATCGTCCCGGAAGCGGAGAAGCAGGCACTGCGCCGCGCGGAGGCCCAGGACCAGGAGCGCGCCGCCGGCCACGGCATGGTCCGTTACACCGCCTACTGCACCGTCACCGTCACCGACCCCGCGGACCTTGAGGACGCCTGCAGCGAGCTCCTGGCCGACGCCAACAGCGGCAGCATCGAACTCCAGCGCATGTGGATGGCCCAGGACGTGGGCTTCGCGATCGGCGCGCTGCCAGTCGGCATGGGCCTGCCCAAGAAGAGGGCGGCCTGATGTTCCGTCGCCGATCCACCACCGACCTCCCCGTCCTCGACCTCACCGACGTGCTCGGCCGCCCGGTACCGGTGCAGCCGAAGCCCGTGCCCCGGAAGGCGCCGAAGGTGCGCCGGGAACCGGTCGCGCCCCGGCGCGGCTACGCCCGCCCGTTCGCCGGGCGAGCATCGCGGATGCCCGAGGTCCCGGTCTACAGGGGGAGCACCGGCCAGGTCCAGGGGCTGTATCCCTGGCTGTACGGGGCCTCCATGCCTCCGGCCGGCGCCTACATCGGCGTCGACTGCCTCTCCGGCGGCGCCTTCTCCTGCCATCCGATCGAGTGGCTGCACCGTGGGTTGATCACAAATCCTAATTTGCTGATCACCGGAGTTCCCGGCACCGGCAAGAGCGCGACCATCAAGTCCTTGGTGACCCGCCTGGCCGCCTACGGCGTTCGGTCGTTCATCCTCGGGGACATCAAGAACGAGTACGCGTCCCTGGCGCGGGCGTTCGGCGTCGAGCCGGTCGAACTCGGCCCCGGGCTGCGGAACCGGCTCAACCCGCTGGACAGCGGACCGCTCGGCACCAACCTGCCGTCCGACCCGGAGGAGTTGCGCGAGCGCCTGGACGAAGTCCACCGCCGCCGGATCACGCTGCTCTCCTCCCTGCTGGTCGTGCGCCTCGGCCGCAACCTCACACCGACCGAGGAAGCCGCACTCTCCCTCGCCATCAAGCACGCCTCCGGCCAGGCCACCGGCGCCAGCCACCTGACCGACCCGACTATCCCTCAGGTCTGGGCCCTGCTGCGCGACCCGCTGCCCGAGATGGCCCAGGACCTGCGCGTCCGCGACACCGACGTCACCGAGCTGCGGGAGATGATCCGTCCGGCCGCCGACGCCCTCGGCAACATGGTCAGAGGCTCCTTGTCGGGCCTGTTCGACGGACCCACCACCGTCCGGCCCGACTTCGGCGCGCCGATCCAGACCGTCGACCTCTCCCGGATCGACGGGCGCGGCGACGAGACCGTGGCCATGACCCTTGCCTGCGTCAGCAGTTGGGGCCAAGCAGCGATCGACGAGCCGGGCGGGCCCGTGCGCCTGATCGTGCGCGACGAGCTGTGGCGCGCGATGCGCGTGCCGGCCATGATTCGCAAGCTCGACTCCGACCTCCGGCTCTCCCGCGCCCAGGGCACCATCCAGGTCCTCAGCACGCACAGATTGAGCGACTTCGAGGCGGTCGGCGCCCAGGGCAGCGAAGAGGTCAGCATCGCCCGCAACCTCATCTCCAGCTGCGACGTGCGGATCTGCCTGCGCCAGGACACCGCACCCCTGGCCATGACCCGCGACGTGATCGGCTTGACCGACACCGAGTGCGCGCACATCGCCTCTTGGAGCGGTGAACAGATCGGTCGCGCGATCTGGAAGATCGGCAGGAACTCCAGCCACGTTGTGCAAACGATCTTGAGCCCGGCTGAGCGGCAGTTGTACTACACCAACGAGCGGATGGCTGTGTGAGATGGCCTCCGCCTCGAACTCCACCGTCGCGCGGCGGCCGGTGCTGGACGGCCCTGCGGACTACTTGATCGTACTGCTGATCATCGTGGTGGTCACCGTCACCGTGGGGACGTGGGCCACCGGCCAGGTCGCCGGGTTGATCACCCACGCCTCCTGGCCGGCGGTCCCGTTCGGCGACGCATTCAGCGTCGCCAAGCAGCTGCCGCACCACCTGGACGACCCGAGAGCAGCCTGGCCGGGGCAGGTCCGTCGTGACCTGCCCGGCCCGGCCGGCTTCGCCGTCGCCGCCACGATCGTTGCCAGCACGATGGTCACCGCTGGCGCCTTCGCCCTGCGCCGTCTCCGGCGGAGCCGTTCAGTGCGCGGCTTCGCCTCCGTCTCCCAACTGTCGAAGACCCTGTCCGCCGCCGCGGTGGTCAAGCGTGGACCCATCGTCCGGCCCTCGCTCAAGGGCCACCGGATCACCGCAGCCGACGTCGCAGTGCAGCTCGGCCGCACCCTGGCCGGCATGCTGCTCTGGGTCTGCATCGAGAACTCCGTGCTGATGCTGGCCGCCCCGCGCCAGGGCAAGACCAGCCAGGTGATCATCCCCTGGATTCGTGCGTGGCGCGGTCCCATGCTCATCACCAGCGTCCGAGCCGACGTCCTCGACGCGACCGCGCTGATCCGACGCGGCCTCGGCCCGACCCTGGCGATGCTGCCGACCGGCATGGTCGAGTGGCCCGACCAGGTGCAGTGGTCGCCCACCAGTGGCTGCGAGGACTTCGGCAAGGCCATGCAGCGGGCCGACCTCATGGTCAAGATCGGCAAGAGCGAGACCACCGACTCCTCCGGCGCGGGCTTCTTCGGCGCCACCGCGACCTCTCTGCTCGCCGGTTGGCTGCACGCCGCAGCCATCACCGGCCGCAGCATGGAGGACGTCCTGCGCTGGGGCTTCAACGCCCACCTCGAAGAACCGATCAAGCTGCTCGCCGAGTCCCGCCGCGCGGAACCCGGCGTCGCCGAGATGCTCGACGGCCTCTACCGCAACCCCGGTGACACCCGGGCGAACCTCTTCGCCACCGTGCAGACCGCGCTGACGCCCCTCTTCTCGCCACTGGCCCGCGCCACCTTCGTCCCCAAGGCCGGCCAGGGCATCGACATTGAGGACTGGCTGCGCAGTAACGGCACCATCTACCTGCTGGTGGACAAGGAAGACGCGACCGCGCTCGCCCCCCTGATCTCCGCCTTCGTCTCCGAGGTCTTCGGCACCGCCAAGCGCCTCGCTGACCGCTCTCCCGGCGGCAGGCTCGACCCGCCGATGGGAGCGCTGCTGGACGAGGTCGCCAACGTCACGCCGCTGCCGAACCTGCCCGACCTGATGTCCTTCGCGGGCGGCTCAGGCATCTTCACCGTCGCCGTGCTCCAGAACATGGCCCAGGCCCGCAAGGTCTGGGGCCGCGAAGGGGCCGAGATGCTCTGGGGAAGCTCCACCGTCAAGATCGCCCTCGGCGGCCTCGGCGGCGACGAACTCGAAGAGTTCTCGAAGTTGGCCGGGATCTTCCGCGAGTCCCTGACGACCTACCAGAGCGGCGCGCAGGGCACCACGATGCAGACCACCCTCCAGGACCGCAAGACCGTGACCCCGGACGAGATCCGCACCCTCGACGAGGAGAAGCGCGAAGCCCTGGTCATCCACGCCACTACCCCCATCACCAAGGTCCGCATGCAGCGCCACTACGAAGGCCCCGACCGCAAGCTCTACGAGGAAAGCAACGAGTGGGCGAAGCGGTACCGGGCGGGCGACGTCGACTTCATCAAGGACGCCGCATGACCGCCCGACCCGTGTGGAGCGGGCACCAGGCCGTCGCGCAGACCGATGCCGACCGGCGTTGGGAGTCCCGGTTCGACCAGCGGCACCGTCGCGGCCTGCTCCGCCGCCCAGAGACCCCCACCGACTACAGCCTGCGGTGGAGCGGGCCGGTGCGCGGAATCGACGGCGCCCTCTACCACGCCGGCGAGGACCACGCGGGTGCTCCGGTGATCTCCGTGTTCAGCCCCGGCTATCAGGAGGTCGTCCCCGTCTCGTGGGCAACGGACGACTGGGCCGAGCACCGGGCGCTCACCGATGGGCAGTTCGTGGCCCTCAGCGACTGGCGCAGGGCACGCGCGGACTACGAGGACCTGGTGCTCGCCTACCTCATCCAGCGCCCGCGTGAGCTGAACGACCTCGGCAGGTGGGTGCCGGTGGACACCTTCACCACCCACGTCCGCTACGGCATCTTCGAGGCCATGCTGGCGCTGCACACCGACGCGGAACCGGTCACCCCCGCCGCCGTCGAGGAGCGCGTGCGCCGGAGCATCGAAGAGCTGTCGCCCCGCCTTGCGCAACTGATCGCCGACACCATGGACACCCCCGCCTACCTTCGGCGGCTCATGCTCACCCCGAGCACGTCGATCGAAGCGCTCGACGCCGCTGTGTACCTCGTGATGGCCGACTGGAAAGCCGCATCGACCGCCGACCGTACGGACACGAGGCACCAGTACACCAGGCTCCCGGACGACCCCGCCGAGACCAGCCCGTACCTGCCAACCCAGCTCCAGGAACAACCATGACCGAGCCCGCGATCACGCCGATCGGAAGGGTCAAGCACCGCCCCCACGCCCGCATCCGCCGCTCGCGCGGGCGCCGTGCCACCCCCGGACCCGTCACCGGCACCAAGCCGGCCGCCACCGAGGCGAGCCCCCGCACCCGGTTGGTCGAGTGGCACACGATGACCGGACCCGAGCGCATCGCGGCCTGGGGCGGCCTCTGCGACTGGGTGACCTGGCTCCACGATCGCTACGAGCTGGCCGTGGAGTCGAGACTGCCCCAGTGCTGGGCGGAGCACCCCGGACTGATCGAAGAGCTGTGGGCGCTCAAGGTCTGGCGGGAAGAGATCTACGGCGCCGCTCCGGAGCAGCAAGTAGGCCAGGCGGCGCGTTACTGGCACGCCGAACTGCGGACCGTGGTGGCCAACGCGACCGCCGTCTACGCCACCGCATGCCGAACCGGGCACCGTATCTCCGACGTCCGAGCCGCTGACTCCCCGGACCTCCTCAACCGCTGGACCGGTGCCGACGCCTGGGCCGGAATCCCCAGCCGACTTCTGGCAGCCCACGCGGACACAGCCGAAGCCGGCAGTCCGGACCGGCTCACCGCAGCCCAGATGGAAGACGCCCGGACCCGCGGACTCGCCACGCCGATCAGCCCCGGAATCCCCGAGTACGTGAGGTTCGCCGACGCCTGGTGGGCCGTCGACATCGACGGCGACTGGCTGCGCGTCGTCAACCCGGAACTGCTGGAGCGGCTCGAAGACGCTGCCGCCCGGATGGCCGCCGCCGACAACGCCGCCCGCCGCTACCGCGAAGCCACCACCGGAACGAAGTCGAGGACAACCCGATGACCCACCCCGACCTCGTCCTGCGCGCGGAGCAAGCCGTCATTGGTGCCGCACTCCGCGACCGCCAGCGGCTGGACGACATCGCCTACCTCACCCCCGACCGCATGGCCCACCCCACCCACCGCGCCGTCCTGACCGCGCTGATCGACTCGCGGACCAGCAGCCCGACCACCCCGACCGCCCAACTGCCGGAGCTGATCGCCCAGCGAACCGCCATCCCCGGGGTCACCGCCGACTACCTGCGCCGTCTCGCCGACGCTGCGCCGCAGCCCCGCGCCATCGCGAGTTACGCCCGCATGATCCAGGAGTCGGCCGTCCGCCGGGACCTCGCCCAGCACGTCGACCGACTGCGGACAGCAGCTCCGGGGCTACGCGGACCGGACCCGGTGCTCGACCGCCTCGCCCAGGCGATGAGGCACACCGAGCACGCCGCTCCGGTGGCCAAGTACAACGAGCCCGCCCCGGCGCCGTACGAGGTGCGGGCGAGGCCGGCGGGGGAGGGGGAGATCCGGTTCGAGACCCGACTTGAGCGCCAGGACGCCGTACTGGCGGACCTGCTTCAACACCCGGAGCAGATCCGGGAGGTGAGCACCTGGTTGTACCCCGAGGTGTTCGAGGAAGGCCCCCGCCGCGAGGTCTACGAGGCGATCGTGGTCGTGGCGGAGCGGGGCGAACCGGTCGACCAGCTGACCGTCGAGTGGGAGGTCTACCAGCAGGACCCCCAGGCGTACGAGGTGACCGTCGAGGTCCGTGTCGAGCAGCGTGAGGAGCGCCCCGACTACCTCGCCCGCCTCGCCGCCACCGCGGTCGTCGTCGGTGCCGCCATCGAGCTGTCGGGGGAGATGATGGCGGAGGACATCCGGACGAAGCTCGCCACGGACTTCGCCGCCGTCGACGTCACCGCTCACACTTCCGGGGCGGAGCCCAAGACGGGCCTTGCCGTCAGGACCGTCACGTCGACCGCTCCGGTGGAGCCGGCACCGCTTCTGCAACCACCGCCGGTGCAGCAGGCCCCCAGCATCCAGCCGAACATCCGGCCGTGAGGGGGACCATGATGACCAACTCCGACGCGGGCATGATGGCCGACCTCAGCCACGCCGTCATGGACGCCGCCCTCGCGGACGGCAGCGCCCACCACCTCAGCGAGACGATCACGGACTTCGCCTGGTACCGGTCCAGCTGGTGGATCTTTGACCGGGCCGGCTGGTGGGAGGTCACCAGAGCCGATGTCGCGGCCGGACTTGACCTGATGGCAGCGAACATGCGCCTCGCTGACGAGGCCGTGCGGCGGAGCAGCAGGGGGTGAGGGTGTCGGCGGGCTGCCCTCACCCCCTGCTCAGGCAGTGCTGTCCTCCGTCGCTGGCCCGTTGGTGGAGCGCATCGGTCAGCTCGCTTGCCGCCGTGGCCGATTGACTAGGCGCCTGGAGGGGCCCGGCCAACTGCCGGACCCCCTTTCAGCTCGGCAGTGCCGCCGCCTGCTACATGTGATGGACCAGCCACACCATCGCATCGATGGCGTACTGTCCCACCGCACCAGCTGCGCCGCAAACGAACCCGTACCTTACGACTCGAAGCCACCGACCGCGGCTGGCTGCCTTGCTAGTCGTTGCCATCAGACCTCCAAGCGAGAGCTGTTCTTCTCGGAGGTCTGGCGACCCCCGATGTCCAGACTTCAGCCCCGCAGAGTCCGAAGGTCAGAAGTTGTCTGGAGATGACCGCAGTTGAGGCCAGTCGCGTGGCATCCTCTCCTTGTCAAGCTTCATCAACTTTCATCAACGGCGGAGGCTCCATGCCGATTCGGATGCCCGGACAGGACGAGTTGCCCAACGGTCCGCACCGCCAGCTACTGGAAGCAGTCCACGAGCTCTATAGGAACGCGGGCTACCCTGGACTCCAAAAGACAAGCTCAGCAATTCGTGCCAATGATGATTTTCACGACACGATCAGCCACGAAGGGATCAGTAAGATCTTGAGGGGGGAAACGCTCCCCCAGCGGTGGCTTAAGCTCGACGCCCTCGTGCGGCAACTTCTTATCTGGCATACAGGGCCGGCGGGCGTTCCCGGCGAGGTCGCACGAATCCGAGGACTGTGGGTAGCAGCCATCGGCATGGCCGAAACCCCAGGACTTGATAGCTCCACGCGAGAGCGAGAAGAAGTTAGGAAATCACCGTCATCTAATGTCCGTAGTTCTCGGGTCGAGACGGTCACGATTACCATTCAAAGGCCGGAGCGACGCAATTTTTTTGCCGCTGAGATTCGTCAATATCGGGACCTTGACCAGGGCCCAACCTCGCAGAGGGACTTTATTGACCTTATCAACAAGGCGGCCGAAAGCTCCGGAATGGACGTGCGGGATTGGCACGTACAGTCAACGGGGGATGGCGCCATCGGAATCCTGCCGCGCGATGCATACGAGCCCTATCTAGTGGAGCACTTCACAAGGGCACTTGCGGCGGGCCTCCGCCGCCGAAACCTTCGACATACTCCGGCGAGGCGAATGGGCATCGGCCTCGCAATCGGGTTCGGCATTGTTCGATTCGGCGATCACGGATTCACGGGCAGGCGGCTTGTAAATACCGTCAGACTCCTCGATCACCCGGAGATGAGGAGGTCGCGGCAGGGCCTAACCTTGGCGTTGGATGATCGAGTGTATGAGGATAGCATTGTTGAGAACTTCACGAGCTTCCCTCGCGGGAACTTCCAAAGAATCACCGTCGACGCAAAAAGAGTGTCGATTCCTGGCTGGATTCTCACCGACGACGACATGTAGGGATGCGGCCTCGCCTCCGGGCGAGGCCGCATCCACGCGGTTGCGGCGTAACGGCCTCCGCCCCAAGTCGCGCTCCCGGACCGTCAGATGTAATCGGTGAAGTCGCTCCCGGTGTGCTCGATGTAGGCTGTCGAGCTGGCGCGTGCGGCATGTGCGACCTCCCGGAATCGGTCCACGGTGCGCGGGGGTTGTCAGGGCCTGCGGAGTTCGCCGCGCAAGATGCCCGCCACGAAGACGTCGTACTCGGTGTCGTCGAAGATGTGCGGCGGCTTCTGCTTGTTCTTCGAGTCTCGGATCGCGACGATGGCGCTTTCGAGGAAGGCGACCTCTACGCAGTTGGTTCCGCCGCTGCTGGCGGTCTGCCACTCGGCTCTGGCGAGTTGCTCTTCGAGCCAGGCAGGGTCGAGGTCGTTCTTGTTCATGACGCGAGTTCCTTGGCGATCGTCTTGAGTAGGGACAGGGATGCCTTCTGACCGAGGGCATCGGATTTCAGGTGGTTGCTGGTGGTGCGGTAGACCTCGACCGACTCCGGGTCGGTGAGGTGGAGCCGCGCTCGGGTGGCCTCTATGGTGACCGTGTCGTTGCCGGTGGCGAACGACATCAGCATGAACGGTCCGTCCATGCCCGCGTGCGCGCCGGCGCTCAGCGGCAGGACTTGGATGGTCGTGTTCGGGTCGCTCTTGAGAAGGTCGATGAGGTGCTCGACCTGGGCCTGGGCGACGGCCCGGCCGCCGACTTCCTGACGGAGGAGCCCTTCGGGGATCACGGACCATATGCGCAGGGCTGGTTGGCGCTTGGCCATGGCCTGGCGGTGCTCTGTGCGCATGGCGAGGAAGCGCTCGATGTCCTCGGCGGTAGTCCAGGCCCGGCTGCCTTCGACGATCGCCCGTTCGTAGGACGGGATCTGGAGCAGGCCATGCAGGGCGCCGGAGTTCCAGTGGAACAGGTCGAGGGCTTCCTCGATCTCGGTCAAGTAGTCACTGAGGGGGTCCTCGACGACGCCCTGGTAGCGCTGGTGCCAGTCCGGCTCGCCGGCGCGTCGGACCAGCTCGCGCCACTGCTCGCGCCGAGCCTGATCGTGGATCTGCAAGACCTCGAAGAAGTGGGGGAGTACCTGGAGCTTGACTCCTTGTGTCCCGTTCTCGATCTTGCTGACGGTCGACAGCGCCTTGTAGCCGAGGTGCTGGGCGGCCTCTTCCAGGCTCCATCCCAGCGCCTCGCGGGCACGCCGGATCTCTGTTCCCAAGCGCCTTCGGCGCGGGGTCGGCTCGACGGGCATCGCACCTCCTGACTCCGGAACCGCAGCTTTCTCAGGGAAAGCGTAGTGCCCGTGCCAGTAAGTGCATATGACAGTTCGCCAGAAGGAAAGGTTTTCCTCTCTGGAGACCTTGCCCTTCTGCCATCGCGGGTCCATCATCGAACTCCGGCCGAGCGCAGAGTGCCCCATTGGGTACGGAGCGCAACGGCAGCCCTGTATCCGAAGCCATCCGGAGGGCCCATGTCTGCCGCGACTGTCGACCAGCTCGGGGAGCTGCGCCTGGTCCTTCCCGTGCTGCGGCCCGAAGCGATGGGGCGCGTGCGCGAGATCGTGCGGGCCCAGCTGCGGATCTGGCGCAAGAGCGAGTTCGCAGACGTGGCGGAGCTGGGGGTGACTGAACTGCTGACCAACGTCCTCCTGCACACCGAAGGCGGGGGTGAACTGCTGGTGCGGGAGACCTCGAACGGCATCCGTGTCGGCGTCACCGACTTCGACGACCGGCTGCCGCTGGCCGGAGAGCCGGAGCAGGACGCGACCGGCGGGCGGGGGCTCCTCCTGCTCGCCAGCCTCGTGGGCGGGCTGGAGACCGAACTCCAGCCGCGCGGCAAGGAGATCCGGTTCAGCCTCCAGTGCGCGGGCCGCGAGGGCGAAAGCGCCTTCGTGGGGGCACCGGCGATGGCCGTGGCGCCCGGCTGATCATCCCATCGCACAGTGGTCCGACCGCCCTGGCACGGGCTGGGAGAAGGCGAGTTGACGGCCACTCAGTGGACCTAGACTCGTGGGCTTGCCCGTCCGGCGTGACCGCCGGACCGAAGGGCTGGAGCCGCGCTCCCGCAGGCTCCAGACGATCATTCCCGACCACGTGGAGGTTCCGATGCCCGAGAAGGTCACCAAGGAGAAGGTGCTCGTCTACGTCGTGCGCGACGGGCGGCTGCTGGTGTTCCGGCACACCGATTACTCCTACGAGGAGGTCGGCATCCAGGTCCCGGCCGGCAGCATCCGGCCCGGGGAGACCCCGGAGGCCGCCGCCCTGCGCGAGGCCCGGGAGGAGACCGGCCTGAACGACTTCAAGATCGTGCGCAAGCTCGGCGAGACCGAGTACGACATCAGCCCGTACCGGTTGGAGATTCAGCACCGGCACGTCTTCCACCTGGAGCTCACCGAGCCCACCCCTGAGCGATGGATGAGCCAGGAGGACCACGACGGCGAGCAGGAGCCCACTCACTTCGAGTGCTTCTGGATTCCGCTGGAGGCCGCGCACATCCTCCAGTCCGGCCAGGGCGCCCTGCTGGGACGCCTGTCCGACTAACCACCCGGTCACGGCAGCATGGGAGGCAGCCGATGCACCGCACCACCGAACAGCACCACCCGATCGACCGGCTCTACCGGAGCCTTCAGCCCGAGGACACCAGCACGGCGGTGTCGGTGATCGTCAAGCTGCGCGGGGAGACCTGTGACATCGACTGCCCCCACTGTTACGAGAAGCGCAAGGAGGTCCCCGGCGGAGCCCGGATCAGCGCCGACCAGATCGGACAGCTGTCCCGGCTCTTCCGGGGCCGCCCCCTCGCCGTCGAGCTCCACGGCGGGGAGCCGCTGACCGCCGGCCGCGAGGCCGTCGCCGAGGTCCTGCGCGAACTCGCGGCCCAGCCGCAGGTGGTGCGCGTGTCGATGCAGACCAACGGCGTCCAGCTCGACGCCGCGTGGCTCGACCTGTTCGACGAGCTCTACCCGCAGTTGCAGATCGGCGTCTCCCTCGATGGCGACGCCCAGGGCAACGCCTGGCGCATCGGCTACGACGGCAAGCCCGTCTACCCGCGCGTCGCGGCGGCCTTGGAGCTGCTGGCCGAGCGGGGCCGCAAGGTCGGCGTCATCACCACCGTGACCCCGGCCGTGCTGGGCCGGGCCGAGCAGGTCCTTGACCACCTCGCCGCCTTCGCGGCGGTCAACGCGGTCAGCTTCGTGCCCTGCTTCGACACCGCCATCCGCCGCTCCACCACGGTGCGGACCCGGCGCGTCCCGGCCAGCCGCCTGCTCCAGCAGGCCGCCCTCGCCGCGGAGGGCGGGCCGGCGTGGGCGATCCACCCGGACGAATACGCCGAGTTCGTGCTGGCCGCCACCGCCCACTGGATCGGCGCCGGGCACTTCAGCCGGATCAAGCTGGAGCCAGCCGTCTCCACGATCCGTCGCCTGCGCGGCTTAGGCAGCGGCTTCTGCCACTTCTCCGACCTCAAGTGCGACCACGTCTTCACCCTTTACCCCGACAACCGGTTCGGCTCTTGCGACGAACTGCCCTGGCCCCAGGCCCGCCTGGGCCAGCTCGACGAGATCACCGGCCAGGACGAGGCGGCCCGCCTCCAGCAGGGCAACCTGCTGCTGAACCAGGGCAAGGCGCTGATGGCCAAGTGCGTGGGCTGCGACTACCGCAGCACCTGCGGCGGCGGCTGCATCGCCACCCGCTGGCGACAGGACCCGGCCGTGGACGGCGACGCCTACTGCGACTACCGGATGCGCCTGGTCGACGGCATCGCCGCCCTCTTCGCCCAGCCCGCCCACCCCGAAGGCGCCTGGTGCCAGACGCTTCGCTGGCACCCCCGCACCCCGAACAGCATGCGTGATGTGAACGCCTTCACCGCCCGCTGGGACGACCCCGCCACGGTCCGCGCCGAGGTGAGGCTGCACGCCAGCGAGCACGGCAACATCAACACCGTCGGCCTTCCCGGCGTCCACGAGGCCGACGACCTTGATCCCGCCCACCCGAAGTGGCGCGAGGCGATCGAATCACGGGTCTGGCCCCTGGTCGACGTCCTCACCACGGGCTGGGGCCTGATCACCTACGACAGCTGCCAGGGCCACCAGTACGACGGCCTGGACCTGGACCCGGCCGAACTGCGGGTCGGCCTGTTGCCCCGCGACCGCGCCGAGTACGCCCGCACCGCAGCGGCCCTGTGCCGCGCGGCCGCCGCCGTCGCCTCCGCGCTGCCCGGCGGCGTCGAGGTCCGCGTCGCCCGCTCCGAGCTGACCTGCGAGACCTCCGGCACCACGGTCCCGGTCCTCGACCTCAGCCTCCACCCGGACCACCGCCAGGACTGGGACACCTACTTCGCCGACCTCGAAGCCGCCGCCCGTGCCCTGGCCACGGTGCTGGCGGCCGAGCACCCGGCGGGCACCGCGTGCGCCTGCCCGCTGCCGGCCCCGGCCGCCGTGGACCAGGCGGCGGCGGGATGAGGCCCGGCGACGAGGTGACCGTCCACCAGCTCCTCGGGCGGATCTCCTACTTCCACGCGCTGTTCATCGAACCCGCCCTCGCCTCGGCCACGGCCGCCACCAGCGGCGAGGCGTGCTGCAACCACCGCGCCCCGGTGCGGACGGTGCGGCCGGACGCGGGCGGGCTGCTGGCCCACAGCGCGTGGGCGGTCCTCGACGAGGTCGCCGCCACCCTCGGCACCAGGGCCGGGCGGTGCCCGTCGCACGGGACCGCCTGCTGTGCGACGTGCCGCGTCGCGGGCTCGGCCGCCGTCGTCGTCGAGGCGTGGCTGGCCACCGAACACCGCGCCTACCAGCGGCCCGAACCCCACGGCCCGATGCGGCAGGCGTGCCGCGAGGCCGCCGCCGCCCGTCTGACCCGTGTCTTCGTCTACCAGCACCACGCCCCCTGCCCCGCGGCCCAGGCCGGCGAGACGGCCGGTGCCTGGCTGCTGCCCGGGACGGACGAGCTGCCGCTGACCGGCGAACTCCTCGCCCTGTGGCGCGACCCGCTAGCCGGTGGCGGCAGCCCGGTCGTCAGCTGGCTCAACCACTGCACCGACCTCGACGACATCCGCCGCGTCCTCGACACCAGGAGGCCCACCCCGTGACGATCCACATCGCCGAGACCACCGGCGTCGGCAGCATCGAGAACTTCCTCGGCTCCACCGAGCGGCTCCACCTGGCCGCCCTGATGCACGACGTCCTGGCCGCCGCCGACGCCGACCGCTTCGGCGACGAGCGCCGCACCTCCATCCACGAGATCCCCGGCCACAGCCACGAGCAGGCGATGGCCGTCTACGAACCCGCCGGACGCGTCGAGATCCCCGGCATCCCCGCCGAGGCGGAGAAGATCCTCCAGGACGCCTTCGACCGCGCCCGCCCGGCCCTGGCACGGGTCATGCCCTCCATCACCGTGTGCCGCCCCTGGACGTACGTCGAGTACGGGGCGGGCCAGCACATCACCAGCCACCTCGACGGCATCGCCCCCGACCCGCTCGCCTGGCCCCGCCAGATCGCCGGCATCAGCGTCGTCATCACCCAGGCCGACGCCGGAGGCGACTTCTACGTCGAGACCGCCTCCAGCGACCGTCTCTGGTACCGCCCGGCCCCCGACCCGGCCGTCAACGGCTACGCGGAGGGCATGTGGCTGGCCCACGACGGCGCCGACAACTCCGCCGCCTGGTTCCAGCAGATGCCCCGCACCCGCTGGTCCGTCGACCCCGCGCCGGGCACCGCGCTGCTGTACGGCTCCCAGCTCGCCCACGGCACCCTGCCGGTCACCGCCGGGCGGTGCGCGAAGTTCATCAGCTGGCTCGCTGCCGAGGACCCGAGGAGCTGACCGCCGTGCTCATGGCTCTGGAAGGCTTACCCGGCGCCGGCAAGAGCACCCTGCGAGACCGGCTCCTCGCCGACGCCCGCACCGGCGGCGTCCCGCTCGACCACACCGGCCAGTTCTCCTGGCTCTCCCTGGCCGCCACCCGCACCCTGGTGCGGCTGCGGGCCGGAGAGCCGGCCGACGATCCGGAGCAAGCCGTTGAAGCGGCCTGCTGGGACCTCGCACTCCACGCCCGCTTCAACTTCACCCCGGCGCTCGCCCGCGGCCCGGTGGTCGCCGACCGGCTCAGCCTGTCCACCGCCTGCCTGCTCGCCCTGGTCCACCGGCGCCCGGTCGGCGAGTACGTCGAGCGCCTCGCCGAGCAGCAGCGGGCACGCCCGCAGCTGACCGTCCTGCTGACCACCGAGCCCGGCCTGTGCCAGGCCCGCCTCGCAGGCCGCGAGAGTGCCCCGCGCTTCACCGACCGCCCCGAGGCCGCCGCCCGCCTCGCCGACCTCTACCCGCAGGCCGCCATCGCCTGGACCCGCTGCACCGGTCTGGAGGTCTGGCAGCGGCCCTGCACCACCAAGGCCGACCTCGACCAGCTGGCCGCCGACTGCCTCGCCCACCTGAACGGCTCCACCCGCCCGTCCGCGACCTGAGGAAGCGAGCTGATGAACCTCCACCCCCTCCACCCCGCCGCCTGGGTCCTCGACCAGCTGCGCGCGGACGGCTGGCAGGTGAGCGACCTGCTCGCCTTCACCCGCGCCAGCACCCTGGTCACCGCCCACCGCGACGGCGACCGCCAGCCCGCCGTACTCAAGGCCGGCTTCGGCTCCAACCACGTCCTGGCCGAACTCCCCACCGACCAGCGGCCCGCCGCGTACGGCTTCTACTGGTACGCGCAGATGACCGACGCCGAACGCGCCCTGGCCCGCGAGGACTTCCGCCACGAGGCCGACCTCACCCGGGCTGCCTCCGGCGCCGACCACGTCGTCCCCCTGCTCGAACACGGCCACGGCGAGCGGTTCGACTGGTACACCATGCCGCTGTGCGACGGCGGCAACTTCCGCACCTTCATGGCCTCGGGCAAGGACACCGACGAGGGCCTGAACATCCTCGCCGACGTCGCCGAGGGCCTGACCGCCCTGCACCAGCGCGGCATCGTCCACCGCGACGTCTACCAGGAGAACATCCTCATCCACCAGGGCCGCGGCCTGATCACCGACCTCGGCGCCGCCCGCCGCCTGTCCACCGAACGCGGCCCCGAGCACCGCGGACCCGAGGTCCACTGGCCGCCCGAGTACCTCACCGGCTACCACCAGGCCGGCCCGGCCGCCGACGTGTTCAGCCTCGCCGTCCTGGTCTACCGCTACCTCTGCGCGGACATCCCCCGCCTCGGCGGCCACGCCAACCTCGCCCTCATCCCCGCCGCGCTGCGGACCCTGGTCGTCGCCGCACTCTCCGACCAGGGCGGCGACCGCCCCGCCATGAGCGACCTCGCCGCCGCCCTCCGCACCGCCTCGCACTGACCGGGAGGCCGCCGTGACCCGGGCGCGATCACCGCCCGGTGCCCGAGCACGCACCACCGCAACGGGCACGCACAACCATCCGATTCGCTCAGAAGGAGAAGGACCCCATGGACAACGACCGCATCTCCGAGTTCCTGGCCGACGTCGAGGGCCTGCGCGGTGAGGACGAGACCGTCCGCACCACCGCCCACACCTCCAGCGTCTCCGCCGAGGGCTGGCTGACCGCCGAGGGCGACGTCGCCTGAACACCCCTGACCGCCCGGCGCGCTGAATGCCGGCGGTAACCAACCTGGGGCCGGACCCGACCGCGGCGGGCCCGGCCCCGGGCCACCCCTCACCTGAAAAGGAGCCCGCACGTGGACAACCCCGGCCTCTTCGACTTCCTGCCGACCAGCCGCCTGCACGACGAGCGCACCGCCAAGATCCACACGATCCTCAACCCCGGGGCCCGGCCCCGGCCCACGGGCCTCGGGCCCGCCGCCGACTACTGCCTGGCCCACCACGCTCTCGAAGGCGCCGAAGCCGCCGCTCGCTCCGGCGAGCGGGCCGCCTTCGACTGGTACGCCGCCAACCCGCACGCCGACGCCGCCGCCAGCTCCACCCCCACTGTGCTCGGCCCGCGCGTCGTCGTCGCCCCCGACCTCGGCGACCTGACCCGTTCCCCGATCTCTGAGAGGGCGTTCGATAGGGGAATCCCCCCAACTGTCCGGCTTCCAATGGCGCGGCACGGACTCGGTTCCAGGATCTCGTAGCGGCCGGGCCCGCGT
>NZ_JBVITE010000039.1:0-80822 GCF_055575155.1 Kitasatospora sp. NPDC034533 | reverse complement strand
TCCCCCATCCCCTCTCTTTTCACCCTGCCCGTCCCCCCCCCCCCCCCCCCCCCCCCAACCAGCCCTCCCCCTTCCCCCCCCCCCCCCCCCCCCCCCCCCCCCCCCCCCCCCCCCCCCGCCGCCGTCAGTGCTTGGGGCCGATGTGGGCGTCCATGAGGGCGACGTCGTCCTTGCGGGCGACGGAGATGTTGAAGCCGCCGTTCGACCGGGAGGCGTGCTTCCAGCGGACGCCCACGGCGTCGAGGGTGGCGGTGAAGAGGCCGACGATGTCGGCCGAGGTGTTGGTGAAGAAGTAGCGCGGGTACTCGTAGCGCTTCATGACGCCGCCGACCGGTCGGATCGTCCAGTTGGTGATGCGGCAGCCGTCGGAGTGGATCAGGCCGCGCAGGAACTCCCAGGGGTGGGCGTCCACGAGCTCCTGCTGCCAGGGCGCGAGAGAAATCCGCCGCAGGTGCTTCGGCCCGGGGCCGTGCTGGGGAAAGAGGCAGGGCCAGTGCTTGCTGGTGCTGACGACGCTGACGCAGCCGGGCGCCTTCACACGGTTGACCTTGTTGTGAGGCATGACGGCGGCGACGGCCCGCGCGCACTCGTCGATGAGACCGGGCCAAGTGCCGCAGCAGGCGACGCGAAGGGCGTAGACCTTGCGGCGGCCCTCGCTGATGCAGCCGTCGCCGAGATAGAGGCCGAGTAGGTAGGCGTAGTCGGCCGGCGTGCGCGAGGGATCGAGCCGGCCGCCGCGAACCGGGCATTCGGCCGTCATGCGCGGGCCGGGGACGGCACCGGATGCCCACTCACGGATCGCGTAGCGGGATATCCCGGTCGCGCGGCTGACCTGGCTGAAGGTCAGCCCAGCGGCGTGCAGATCGAGTGCTCGTTGGCGCGCGGCCATGTCGTACATGCGACCGAGCGTGTGCGAATCGCGTGGATGGATCTAGCGAATGCCGAGATCTTCATCCGAAGTAATGAAGATCCCCAACCATCAGGTTGCCCTAAGTGGCTTAAGAATCGAAGGAAAAGTGCCCCGGGTGGGATTCGAACCCACGCTGTATGGTGTTTGAGACCATCGCCTCTCCCGCTGGGCTACCGGGGCGCCCATGGATTCGAAGGTTGAACTTCGGACCCGCTGGTCTCAAACATACCGTGTCTCGGTACCCTCGTGCATGCAGTACCCCGCCGGAACTAGGAGCCCCGTGAGCACCGCCGACGAGCAGGCGCAGCCGCTTGAGACCGATACGCCCCAGATCACCCGGATCGTGATCGCCGAGGACGAGGCGCTGATCCGTCTCGATCTGAAGGAGATGCTGGAGGAGGAGGGGTACACCGTCGTCGGGGAGGCCGGGGACGGGGAGACGGCGGTGCGGCTCGTGGAGGAGCTGAAGCCGGACCTGGCGATCTTCGACGTGAAGATGCCGATCCTCGACGGGCTCTCCGCCGCCGAGCAGATCCACGAGAAGCACCTGGCGCCGGTGCTGATGCTGACGGCGTTCTCGCAGCGGGAGCTGGTGGACCGGGCGCGGGACGCCGGGGCGATGGCGTACATCGTCAAGCCGTTCTCGAAGGCGGACCTGGTGCCGGCGATCGAGATGGCGGTGTCCCGGTACGCGGAGATGCGGGCGCTGGAGAAGGAGATCGGGGACCTCAGCCAGCGGCTGGAGACGCGGAAGCTGGTGGACCGGGCGAAGGGCGTGCTCCAGACCAAGTTCGGGCTGAACGAGCCGGCCGCGTTCCGGTGGATCCAGAAGACCTCGATGGACCGGCGGATGACGATGGCGGCGGTGGCCGAGGCGGTCATCGAGGAGGGCGAGGCCCAGGACCGCAAGAAGGCGGAAGAGGGCAAGTCCGAATAGTCCGTGGTCCGACCAGGGCGTGCGAAGGGCCCGGCAGAACGTTTCTGCCGGGCCCTTCCGCATGTGTACGGGCTCAGTCCTCGCCGAGGTAGGCCTTGCGGACGGACTCGTCGTGGAGCAGGTCGGCGCCCGTCCCGGAGAGGACGACGCGGCCGGTCTCCATGACGTAGCCGCGGTCGGAGAGCGAGAGGGCCGCCTGGGCGTTCTGTTCGACCAGGAGGATGGTCGTACCGGTCGACTTCAGTTCGACGATGGTGGACATGATCTTCTGCATCATCAGCGGCGAGAGTCCCATCGAGGGCTCGTCCAGCATGAGCAGCTTCGGCCGGGACATCAGCGCGCGCCCCATCGCGAGCATCTGCTGTTCGCCGCCGGAGAGGGTGCCCGCCGCCTGCCGGCGGCGTTCGCCGAGGATGGGGAACAGGCCGTAGGCCCGCTCGACGTCCGCGGCGATGCCGGGGGCGTCGTTGCGCAGGAAGGCGCCGAGGAGGAGGTTCTCCTCGATGGTCATCCGGGGGAAGATGTGCCGCCCCTCGGGGGAGTGGGCGAGGCCGAGGGCGACGATCTTGTGGGCGGGGACGGCGGAGAGGTCCCGGCCGTCGAAGGTGATGCGTCCGGCGGTGGGCTTGAGCAGGCCGGACAGGGTGCGCAGGGTGGTGGTCTTGCCGGCGCCGTTGGTGCCGATGAGGGTGGTGACCTCGCCCTGTTCGACGGTGAAGCCGATGCCCTTGACGGCCTCGATCTTGCCGTAGGCGACGCGGAGGTCCTGAACTTCGAGAAGTGCGGTCACTGGTCGGACTCCGTAACGGCCGGGGTGGTGCCTTCGAGCGGGGCGCCCAGGTAGGCGGTGATGACGCGTTCGTCGCTCTGGACGGTCTCGCGGTCGCCCTCGACGATCTTCTGGCCCTGGACGAGCACCGCGGTGCGGTCGCAGAGGTTGAAGATGAAGCGCATGTCGTGCTCGATGACGAGGACGGAGACGCCCTTGTCGCGGATCGCGAAGACGAGTTCCTCGGCGGCCCGGGTCTCCTGGGGGTTCATGCCGGCGGTGGGCTCGTCGAGGAGCAGCAGGCCGGGTTCGGAGGCGAGGGCGCGGGCGATCTCCAGCTTGCGCTGCTCGCCGTAGGGGAGGTTGCGGGCGAGGTGGTCGGCCTTCGGGGCGAGGCCGGTGAACTCCAGGAGCTCCATGGCCTTCTCGCGGCCCAGGGCTTCGGCGCGGTGGTAGCCGGGGCCGCGCAGGATGGCGGAGAAGACGCCCTCCTTGGTGCGGGTGTGCCGGCCGACGAGGACGTTCTCCAGGACGGTCATGTTGGCGAAGAGCCGGATGTTCTGGAAGGTGCGGGCGATGCCGGCCTGGGTGACCAGGTGGGGCTTGGGGGGCAGCAGGGTGCCGCGGTAGCGGACGGTGCCCTCGGTGGGGACGTACAGGCCGGTGAGGCAGTTGAAGAAGGTGGTCTTGCCGGCGCCGTTGGGGCCGATGAGACCGATGATCTCGCCTTCGCCGACGGTGAGGGAGACGTCGTTGACGGCGGTGAGGCCGCCGAAGCGCATGGTGACGCCGGTGACTTCGAGCAGGGGTGCGGCGGTGGTGGTCATCGGGTGGGTCACGCCCCTGCCTTGGTGAGTGCGGTCGGCTCGCCGGTGTTCTGGGCCGGGACGGCGGCCTCGTGGAACTCCAGCTGTCGGCGGCGGTTGGGGATGAGGCCTTCGGGGCGCACGCGCATCAGGATGATGAGGGCGGCGCCGAAGGCGAGGAGCTGGTAGTCGGCGAGGAATTCGAGCTTCTTCGGGATGAGGAAGAGCAGGGTGGCGCCGGCCAGCGGGCCGCTGATGGTGCCCATGCCGCCGAGGATGACGGCGGCGAGCAGGAAGGCGGAGTTCGGGGGGAGGGCTTCGGCGAAGGTGTACTGGTCGGGGGTGACGGTGTAGCTGACGTGGGCCTGGACGGTGCCGGCCAGGCCGGCGAGCAGGGCACCCAGGGCGAAGGCGAGGAGCTTGAGGCGGAAGCCGTTGATGCCCATGGCTTCGGCGGCGGTCTCGTCCTCGCGGATGGCGACCCAGGCGCGGCCGATGCGGGAGTTGCCGACCCGGGCGAAGACCAGGACGACGAGGGCGGTGACCAGCAGCATCAGCAGGTAGTAGTTGGAGAAGCGGCCGAGTTCGACGCCGAGGACGGTGTGCGGGCTGCCGAGGTCGAAGCCGAGGATCTCCAGGTCGGGGATGCGCGGGATGCCGTTGGAGCCGTTGGTGACCTTGGGGCCGGTGGTGCCGTTGAGGTTGAGCATGGTGATGCGGAAGATCTCGCCGAAGCCGAGGGTGACGATGGCGAGGTAGTCGCCGCGCAGGCGCAGGGTGGGGGCGCCGATCAGGACGCCGAAGACCATGGAGACGACGGCGCCGGTGAGCATCGCGGCCCAGAACGGGAACTGGACGTGGATGGGGGAGGCGGGGGAGCCGGAGACCAGGGCGGCGGCGTAGGCGCCCACGCCGAGGAAGGCGACGTACCCGAGGTCGAGCAGGCCGGCCAGGCCGACGACGATGTTGAGGCCGAGGGCGACGGTGGCGAAGATCAGGATGTTGGTGGCGACGGAGGTGTACTGGTCGCTGGTCTGGGTGAAGGGGAAGCTCGCGGCGGCGGCGAAGGCGGCGCCGGTGGTGACCGGGCGGTGCTTGACGGTCAGGGCGCGCAGCCGGGCGATCAGGCCGGACCGGGCGAGGGCGGGGGCGGCGAGGGCGACGAACAGCAGGTAGCCGGTGAAGAGTTCGCCGTACTCGGTGTCGATGCCGAAGGTGATCGCGAAGAGTCCGAGCCCGAAGGCGAGGACGATCAGGAGGACTTCGAGCCAGGAGGGGAGTGCCCGGGGGGCGGCGAGCGGGCGGTCGGTGCGGCCCAGGCGCAGCGCGGTGTTGGCGAGGTGGCCGAGCTGGAGCAGCAGGACGGCGCCGGCCGCGATGGCGAGGCCGGCGGCCAGGGCGGTCATGACGGGGGCGACGGGCTTGTCGTCGGGGATGGCGTGGGCGCCGAACCAGACGAGCGGGGCGGCGGGGACGAGCAGGAAGAGCCGGTTGTCGAGGAGGCGCAGCGGGACGGCGGTGCGGCGGTCGAGGGGCAGGCCGAGGGCGCCGAGGAGGCTGAGGAGGCCGCCCGCGGCGAGGATCCAGCCGCCGGGTTCGAGGTTGGCGAGGCCGCCGAGTTCGGCGGCGATGGCGGTGACGGAGTAGGCGGCGACGGCGAGGGCGCCGGTGGCGGCGTAGAGGACGGCGTTGTTGCTGCGGGTGGGGGTGGTCCAGCGCAGGCCGGGGACGCCCTGGGCGCCGAGCAGCAGGAGGAGGGTGAGGAGGCCGGCGGCGAGGGCGAGCCACTGGAGGCCGGCGGGGGAGCCGTCGTAGGTGAGGTCGCCGGGGAAGTCGGAGGTCCAGGTCCAGGACAGGGCGGCGGAGGCGGCGGTGGCGAGGGCGCCGAGTCCGGTGAGGGTTGCCGCGGCGCGGGCGGGCAGCGGGATGACCGGGGTGGTTTCGGTGGTGGTCATGGTGGTCACGCCCTGTCCGCGACGCGCTCGCCGAGCAGGCCCTGGGGCCGGATCAGGAGCACGAGGATGAGGAGTACGAAGGCCCAGACGTCCTTCCAGGCGCCGCCTCCGAAGAGGTGCATGCCGGGCAGGTGCTGGATGTAGCCGGTGGCGAGGGCTTCGGCGAGGCCGAGGGCGAGGCCGCCGAGCATGGCGCCGTAGATGTTGCCGATGCCGCCGAGGACGGCGGCGGTGAAGGCCTTGAGGCCGAGGATGAAGCCCATCCGGAAGTCGACCTGGCCGCTGCGCAGTCCGTAGGCGACGGCGGCGACGGCGGCGAACGCGGCGCCGATGGCGAAGGCCATGACGATGATGCGGTCGGTGTCGATGCCCATCAGCTTGGCGGTGTCGGGGTCCTGGCTGGTGGCCTGCATGGCGCGTCCGGAGCGGGTGCGGGTGACGAACCAGCCGAGGGCGAGCATGCACAGCGGGGCGGCGATGATCAGGAAGAGGTCGCTGCGCTGGATGGTGACGGAGCCGAGGCTGAACGGGTCTCCGGGGAGTTTGGGGAAGACCCTGGCCTTCTTGGCGTCGGGGTAGAAGGAGAAGACCAGTTGCTGGAGGAGGATGGACAGCCCGATCGCGGTGATCAGCGGGGCGAGCCGGGGGGCGTTACGCAGGGGGCGGTAGGCGAAGCGCTCGGCGGCGACGGCGGTGAGGGTGGAGACCAGGATGCCGGCGATCAGCATGAGCGGCAGGGCCAGCCACAGGGTGGTGCCGCCGGGGAGGGCGAGGTAGGCGGTCAGGGCGCCGAAGCCGCCGACCATGACGATCTCGCCGTGGGCGAAGTTGATGAGCTGGACGATGCCGTAGACCATCGTGTAGCCGATCGCGACGAGCCCGTAGAGGGCTCCGAGGATCAGGCCGTTGGCCAGCTGCTGCGGTAGGTCGTGCACCGCTGGGCCTCCGTAGTGCGTTCGGGGGTGTCCGCGTGGGTGGTGGATGTGGGTGCGCGCGGGGGCACTCGTGGCGCCCCCGCGCGCGTGTGGTGGTGGTGAACTGGCGCTGCCGGAGCCGGTCGTGAGGTGGCGTCAGGTGGCGTCAGCCCTTGAAGGTGCCGGACTTCTCCACGGCCCACTTGCCGTCCTTGGCGGTGTAGACGGTGAGTTGCTTGTTGGTGGTGTCGCCGAACTCGTCGAAGGAGACGGTGCCGGTGACGCCGGCGAAGGAGACCTTCTGGACGGCGTCGCGGACGTTCTCCCGGGTGAGCTCCTTGCCGCCGGCCTTGGCGGCCTTGACCGCCTGGATGATGGCCCAGGCGCTGTCGTAGGAGTAGCCGCCGTAGGTCTCGTAGGCGTCCTTGTAGCCGGCCTTCTTGTAGTCGTCGATGAACTTCTTGGCGGTGTCGAGGCTTTCGATGGGCAGGCCGACGGCGGTGGCGTAGTCGCCCTGGCTCTTGGGGTTGAGCTTGAGGTAGTCGCCGCTCTGCATGCCGTCGCCGCCCATCAGGGGGATGGCGACGTTCGCCTCCTTGAGCTGGAGGGAGAGCGGGCCGGCGGCGGGGTACTCGCCGCCGTAGTAGACGGCTTCGGCGCCGGAGCTCCTGACCTTGGTGACGATGGCGGCGAAGTCGCGGTCGTCGGGGTTGACGTGTTCCTCGCCGACGAGGGTGCCGCCGAGCTTGGTGAACTCGCCCTTGAAGGTGGCGGCCAGGCCCGCGCCGTAGGCCTTCTGGTCGTCGATGAGGAAGACCTTGGTCTTCTTGGCGTCGTTGTAGAGGAACTGGGCGGCGAAGGGGCCCTGGACGGCGTCGGTGGCGGCGGTGCGGAAGTAGGACTTGAAGGGGCGCTTCTTCACGCCGCTGGCCCACTTCTCGCCCTGGGTGAGGTCGACGCCGGTGTTGGCGGGGGAGATCTCGACCAGTTTGGCGTCGTCGAAGATCTGCTGCATCGACTGCGCCACGCTGGTGTTGAGGGGGCCGACGACGCCGAGGACCTTGGGGTCGCCGACGAGCTGGGTGGCGTTCTGCTGGCCGGGGGCGGGCTTGCCGGTGTCGTCGAGGGCCTTGATCTCGAACTTGACGCCGGGGACCTCTTTGGTGTCGTTGGCCTGCTTGATCGCGAGGTCGACGGAGTTGCGGATGCCGAGTCCGAGGGCGGAGAGGTCGCCGGTGAGCGGGGCGTCGACGCCGATGACGACGGTGGTCGTGCCGGAGTCGGCGTTGCCGCCGTCGCCGCTCTTCTTCTCTCCGCGGGAGCCGCAGGCGCTGAGGGTGAGAGCGCCGATCACGGCAATGCTCACGACAAGTGCTGAACGATGACGCACGAGGGTCCCCTTCGGTTCAGGAGGCGCCCGCGCCTGAATGGCGGGAGCCGGAGTGCGCGGAGGGCCGGGCCCAATCGAATGGCGCGGTGACTGGCCGTGACTCTAGATGTCACTGGGCGGCTCGGGCAGTGGTGCGACCAGGCTGTGATTCTCTTGTTATGAGCACACGGATTATTTGTCTCAGCATACGGTCGTTCTGGCTCGATCGAACCTGTTGTTGTCGGCTTCTGGAGTGCCGACAGGGCGATGTAAGGCCCAGAAATAGGGGTTGCAGCTGGCAGCTCCGACTATCGGACGCTGGTGTCCGATGCCCTGGCTTCGGTCTTGCGTGTCCGAATTTCGGACAGTGAGGGCGCGGCGAGGTCCTCCCGGGGCTCCTGTGAACCTTGGGAGGGGTAATTGATCGGATTTCCTACTTGTTACGAAGCGTTACATGCGCGGGTTCTCGTTGGCGGCCCACGCCTCGCGGCGGGCGCCCGGTGGTGGCCGGCCGTGGCCGGTGGTGGCCGGTGATGGCCGGTGATGGCTGGCCGTGGCCGGTGGTGGCCGGTCTCGGCCGGGCATGTCGACGCCCCCTTGTCCAGACCACGCCTGCCCAGGGCGGCGGATGGTCAAACAAGGGGGCGCGAAAGGGACTTGATGTCGTCGGTGGTGAACTCGCGGACGCCGTGGGGGCGTTGTGGAGCTACTGGGTGCGGGGCCCCTCAGAGGTCGCGCAGCATGCAGGTCAGCCGGCAGCTGGTGATCCGCCGGCCGGTGTCGTCGGTGATCGCGATCTCGTAGGTGGCGGCGGTGCGGCCCTTGAACACGGCCGTCGCCACCCCGGTCACCAGTCCGGAGGTGGCCGAGCGGTGGTGGGTGGCGTTGAGGTCCACGCCGACCGCGTACCGGCCGGGGCCGGCGTGCAGCATCGCCCCGATCGAGCCCAGCGTCTCGGCCAGCGCCGCGGACGCGCCGCCGTGCAGCAGGCCGTACGGCTGCTGGTTGCCCTCCACCGGCATGGTGCCGACCACCCGGTCGCCGGAGGCCTCGACGATCCGGAGGCCGAGCTTCTCGCCGAGGTGGCCGCCGGAGAAGGTCTCCGCGTTCACGCCGAGCTTGGCGAAGTGGTCCAGCACGTCCTGCGGGACGTTCAGGACGGGGGCGGTGCCGGGGGCGGTGCCGGGGGCCGCGTCGGTCATGGGGAGCTCCTGCCGCTCGGGGATCTGCCGCCTGTGATCGTACGACCGTCCTACTGGTAGGTAACAGCTTCGGCCGAACCGGCGCGGCGTCCCTTTTGTCGGTGCCGGGCCATAGGATCGGTGGCCGGTAGTGGAATCGGCAGGAACGGACGTTGACGTGGCTACGCAGAGTACGGACAAGGGCGCGACGGGTGGCGGCGGGGCCGGCCGGCGGCCCCGGCTGATGCTGCTCGACGGGCACTCGATGGCCTACCGGGCCTTCTACGCCCTGCCCGTGGAGAACTTCAACACCTCCACCGGCCAGCCCACCAACGCGGTCTACGGCTTCGCCTCGATGCTCGCCAACACCGTCCGCGACGAACAGCCCACCCACCTCGCCGTCGCCTTCGACCTCTCCCGGCAGACGTTCCGCTCCGTCGAGTTCCCCGACTACAAGGCCAACCGGGCCAAGACGCCGGACGAGTTCCGCAGCCAGGTCGCCCTGATCGGCGAACTGCTCGACGCCATGCACATCCCCCGGCTGACGGCCGAGGGCTTCGAGGCCGACGACATCATCGCCACCCTGGCCACCGCCGCCGAGGCGGCCGGCTACGACGTCGACATCGTCACCGGCGACCGCGACTCCCTCCAGCTGGTCACCGAGCACGTCACCGTGCTCTACCCCACCAAGGGCGTCTCCGAGCTCACCCGCTACACCCCGGAGAAGGTCACCGAGAAGTACGGCGTCACCCCGCGCCAGTACCCGGACCTCGCCGCGCTGCGCGGGGACCCGTCCGACAACCTGCCCGGCATCCCCGGCGTCGGCGAGAAGACCGCCGCCAAGTGGGTCAACCAGTTCGGCTCCTTCGACGAACTCGTCACCCGCGCCGACGAGGTGAAGGGCAAGATCGGCGAGAAGCTGCGCGACCACCTCGACTCGGTCAAGCGCAACCGGGTGCTCACCGAGCTGGTCCGTGACGTCGAACTCCCGCTCGGCGTCACCGACCTGGAGCGCAGGCCGTTCGACAGGGAGGCCGTCGGCACCCTGATGGAGTCGCTGGAGTTCCGCAACGCCAACTTCCGCGACCGCGTCTTCGCCGTCGACCCCTCCGCCGGCGCCGACGCCGCGGAGGCCGAACTGGCCCCCGGCGTCGAGGTCGACGGCGAACTCCTCACAGACCCGGGCACCCTGGTCGCCTGGCTGGCCGAGCACGCCGCCGACGGCAAGACCACCGTCGCCCTGGCCGCCGTCTACCAGTGGGCGCTCGGCACCGGCGAGGTCAGCGAAGTCGCCCTCGCCGCCGGGGAGTCCGCGGCCTGGTTCGACCCGGCGCTGCTCGCCGAGGAGGACGAGCGGGCCTTCGCCGACTGGCTCGCCGACCCCGCCGCCCCCAAGGCCCTGCACATCGCCAAGCAGGTCATGCGCGCCTTCGCCGAGCGCGGCTGGACCATCGCCGGGGTCGTCGCCGACACCGCGCTCGCCGCCTACCTGGAGAAGCCCGGCCGCCGCACCTTCACCCTGGAGGTGCTCGCCGAGGAGTACCTGGCCCGCTCGCTCACCCCGGCCCCCGCCACCGAGACCGGCCAACTCGCCTTCGACGCACCGGAGGAGGACCCGACCGCGCACGCCCAGGCACTGATGCTCGAAGCCCGCGCCGTCCTCGACCTCGCCGCGCTCTTCGACACCCGCCTCGCCGAGGTCGGCGCCGCCGGGCTGATGCACGACATGGAACTGCCGATCGCCGCCCTGCTGGCCCGGATGGAGCGCTACGGCATCGCCGCCGACCGCGAGTGGCTCACCGGCCTGGAGGCCCAGTTCGCCGCCGAGATCCAGCGCGTGGTCGAGGAGGCGCACGCCGCCGCCGGGCACGAGTTCAACCTCGGCTCGCCCAAGCAGCTCCAGGAGATCCTCTTCGGCGAACTCGCCCTCCCCAAGACGAAGAAGATCAAGACCGGCTACACCACCGACGCCGACGCGCTCAGCTGGCTCGCCACCCAGACGGACAACGAACTGCCGGTCATCCTGCTGCGCCACCGCGACCAGGCCAAGCTGCGCACCACCGTCGAGGGCCTGCTCAAGACGGTCTCGCCCGAGGGCCGCATCCACACCACCTTCAACCAGATGGTCGCCGCCACCGGCCGGCTCTCCTCGCAGGACCCGAACCTGCAGAACATCCCGGTCCGCACCGAGGAGGGCCGGGCGATCCGCCGCGCCTTCGTGGTCGGCCCGGGCTACGAGTCGCTGCTCACCGCCGACTACTCGCAGATCGAACTGCGGATCATGGCGCACCTGTCCGAGGACGAGGCGCTGATCGAGGCCTTCCTCTCCGGCGAGGACCTGCACACCACCGTGGCCTCCCAGGTCTTCGAGGTCCCGGGCACCGCGGTGGACGCCGAGATGCGCCGCAAGATCAAGGCGATGTCCTACGGCCTGGCGTACGGGCTGTCCGCCTACGGGCTCTCGCAGCAGCTCGGCATCAAGCCCGGCGAGGCCCAGGGCCTGATGGACACCTACTTCGAGCGCTTCGGCGGCGTGCGGGACTACCTGCACCGGGTCGTCGAGGAGGCGCGGGCGACGGGCTACACCGAGACGCTGCTCGGCCGCCGCCGGTACCTGCCGGACCTCAACAGCGACAACCGCCAGCGCCGCGAGATGGCCGAGCGGATGGCCCTCAACGCCCCCATCCAGGGCTCGGCCGCCGACATCGTCAAGATCGCCATGCTCCGGGTGGACGAGGCACTGCGCGCGGCCGGCCTCACCTCCCGGATGCTGCTCCAGGTGCACGACGAAATCGTGCTGGAGCTGGCCCCGGGCGAGCGCGAGCAGGTCGAGGCCCTCGTCCGCGAGCAGATGGCCGGCGCCTACCCGCTGCGCGCCCCGCTGGACGTCTCCGTCGGCGTCGGCCCCGACTGGGAGGCGGCGGCGCACTGACACCCCCCCGGGGCGGGCCCGGACGCGCCTCCGCGCGCCCGGCCCCGCCCCGGCCAGCCCACCACTGCTCAGCAGCGCCTCACCTCGGCGGCTTGGTGCCGTCGGGCCAGACGCAGGGGGAGGAGAAGCCGATCACGAGTACCCCGTACGGGCTGCCGATCCCGTCGATGGAGCCGGTGAACTTGTTGGTCGAGTTCGTGAAGTGGGCGGAGCTACGCAAGGCGCCGGAGTCGTCCTGCTGGAATCCCATGGACTCGATCCGGGCCCGGAGGCGTTGGACATACTCGGCCTGGCGGTCCACCGGCACACCGGAGAGCCGCTTCTCGGTGACCTCCACGACCCGGCCGTCGTACTCGGAGGGGGCATCGTTCTTGAAGCAGTTGGTGCCGTTCTCCCGTTCGCTGGCCGTGGTGACTGGTTGGGGCAGGTCGGTGAGGGCCTGCCCCATGTAGTCCACGGTCTGCTGCTTCGCCTGGGCCTGGGTCATGGTCGGGGCATCGGAGTCCGTGCTGCATGCGGCGACCGTCAACAGCAGTGCGGCGGCCACCGTCGTCGTGATCGCCTGGTGTCGGCTCACTGGCCGATCCCGTTGCCTGCGATCACGGCGCCGAACGCCTTGACGGATGTGCTGCCCGGCAGCCAGTAGTGCGAGTGGTCGGTACTGCCGGCCGGCAGGTGCTGGGCCCCGAAGCCGCTGTCCACGGGGTCCAGCCCGAAAAGCAGACTGGTGCTTGCCACATGTTTGATCATCGTGTCCTCGCTGCCCCGGGCGACGTAGACGTGGGACGGGTCGATGTTCAGGTCCTTGGCGTGATCGACGCCGACGCCCGGGCTGCCGACCAGGATCACGTCGTCCACGGGCAGTGTGTGGTCGCGCATGGTGAAGCCGACCACGACGGTTCCGTAGCTGTGGCCCATGAGGGTGTTGTGCGAGGGATTGCCTTCGTGGGTCGTGCGCAGGCCGTTCTGGAACCGTGTCAGGTCCTTCTCGGCGTTGTCGGCGTACGAGTTCGTCGAGGCCTCCGAGAGGTTCTGCGGCGCGTCGTAGCCGACCCAGGCGATGGCGGCCGTTGTCTTCGGGCTGCCAGGGTCCGAGTCCTTGGCGGCCTTCACCATCTCGTCCGCCTTGTCCACGTCGCCGCTCGCTGCTCCGAACCGGGAACTGGTGCCGGGGACGAACGTCACCACGTTGTCGGCGGTGTCGGGGTTGTTGACGGAGATGATCGCCCGACCCTTGCCCTTCGTGTCGAAGCCCATCAGGAAGGCCGGCGCGCCGCGTGACTTCAGCTTGTCGCCGCTCAGCCGGCTCTCGATGTCGTTGATCGAGGCGAGTTTCTCCTGAAGGTCCTTCTGCTTGCGGTGCCACTCGTCGTAGTCGGGGTTCGGGATCGGCTCGCCCTTGACCCAACCGCTGAACTGCTTGGGCTCGGGCCCCAGATGGTCGAGCTGGAGCTGGAGGTCCTGCTTGCTCCGCGCCAGGTTGATCCGGTTGGCCTGGTCGCGGGCTACGACCGGGATCCCGTCGAGATTACCGACCTGGTCGGGGTGGTTGAGGATGAAGCGTTGCTGCTGGGCTTCGGTGAGGCTGTCCCACCAGCGCTTGACCGTATCGGTGTCGGTCCCGGCCGGGGGTACCACGTCGCGGGCGGCGACGGCTTCCTGGTCCTTCTTGACGACCGCCGAGTCCAGCCCTGTGCCGCTGCTCGCGTTGTAGGAGAGGTGGCTGAGGCGCTGCTCGATCTCCGAGTCGGCGTGGGCGGCCTCGTTCAGGGCAGCCGTGATCCGTCGGCTGAGTTCCTTCGCGGTTTCCTCGGCCTTGTCACCGGCGTAGTTCGCGGACGTGGGCTCCTTGTCCCAGGTGATGGTGCCGTCCGCGGCGACGGTGAACTTCCCCGCCCTGGCGTCGTCCAAGGCGCTGATCAGGTGGGCCTGCGCGGCAGCGAAGCCTTCGGCGGCGTCAGCGAGGCTACGGCTGATGAAGGACAGTTCCTGCTTGGCGTTCTGGAGTTTGGTGGCGAGCGCGTTGATCTCGGCGGTGGCGGCGTCGGCGCTGGTGCCGGTCCACTGTGAGGAGCCGAGCCGGTCGGCGACCTCGTGTTGCCAGGACTCGGCGTGCTGCCCGAACGCGGTGATGAGGACGTCGTAGGCGCTCTTCGCCGTGGTGATGTTGTTGATGTTGGCGTTCTTGAGGGTGGCGATGTCCATCGGTTTCACCGGCCCTTTCCGTCGCCGGCGGCCGGGGACAGGTCGCCGGTGAGGACGGTGTTGAACGGATCCTTGGCCGGAGGCCGGTAGTCGCCGGTGATGGCGGCGCCGTTCATGGACGCTGACACGTTCTGCTCGTTCTGCCGGTAGGAGGCAGCGGCGGTCGTGAGTTTGGCGCCGGCGCTGCCCATGTCGCCGGCGAGCTTGTCCAGCAGTGTCTTCCAGTTGGCGGCGCAGTTGTGGATCGCGGGCCCGGTGAGCCAGCCCTGGAGCGTCGACGCGGCCTGGTCGCTGGGCTCGGTGATCTTCGCCGTCTCGGGCGGTATCTGGCTGCCCAGGTGCTGGGCGGTCTGTCCGCATCCTTCCAGTACCGACGGGTTGACGGTGAGAGCGGAAGGCGAATAGGGACTCGGCACGGTTCCCCCCGTGTTCGAAGTGCAGTCCTTGGTGCTCGTCAGCATACGAGTGACTGTCATTTAATAGCACCATGAATCTGGGGGGTGACGTTGCGTAGGTCCGTGTCGCGCGTGGATCTCTTCCCGTGGGCGGTGCCGACAGGCAGGTGCCCGAGGTGATCGGCTGTGAACGGGGGTGCTGGGCCGGGCGGTGGTGGGCGGCAAGGATCATGCGGCACAGTGGGGTTGGGGCTCGGGACTTTCGGGGGTTCGGAGTCGTTCGCCGGTTGATCGGCTGGATCCGTCGAGAGTGAGGCAGAGGGGCGTGGCAGCCGTCATCGACAAGGTGGCCTGGATCCACACCGAGGGCGGGAAGGTGCTGAGCACCCGTTCGCGGGGCAAGGACGCCTACTACCTGCCGGGTGGCAAGCGGGAGTCCGGGGAGAGCGATGTCGACACCCTGCTGCGGGAGATCAGGGAGGAGCTGACGGTGGCCGTCGTGCCGGAGTCGGCGGTGCTTCTGGGCGCGTTCGAGGCCCAGGCCCACGGTCACCCGGACGGGGTCGTGGTCCGGATGACGTGCTACACCGCGGCGTACGAGGGGCGTCTGGAGGTGAGTGCCGAGATCGAGGAGGTGGCCTGGCTCGGGTACGGCGACAGGTATCGCACGTCCCCGGTCGACCGGCTCGTCTTCGACCGCCTCCGTGCGGAGGGGCTGCTGCTCTGACATCAGGGCGACGCGGTGGCGGTCGGCTTCGGATTCCTCGTGCGGGGAGTGACCGCGGGCGGAGCCCGGGCCCCGGAATCCTCCGATGGTGCTTCGTTGTGTCCGGCTTGTCAGAGGGGCCGCTTAGTCTGTCGCGCGAGCGGCAGCAGGGATGCCGGGGCAGCGGTGACGGAGCGGGTGGCGAGACGAGTGCGGACTTCTTCTGGCGTCGGGTGGACGGCCGGCTGCTGGACGAGCTCGCGGCGGAGGAGCTGGCCGCCTTGGTGCCGCACTGGTCCGATGACGAGTTCAGGCCGCTTCGCGAGGCCGGAGTGCTGATGGCCGTGGAACGCAACGGCTGCTTGATGCACTTCGCCCTGATGGGCGCGGGCGCTCCCGTGTTCCGCATCGCCCAACTGCCGGTGTACGCGGGCGAACGACGGGCCTGGGACGTGGAACTCCCCGAGTACGGGCTCGTCGGCGAGGCGGAGGTGCTGCTGCTCCGTCCCGAGGAGGTGCGGGACGCGTCGGACTTCCTCCAGCAGGTCGCGGTGGACGACCTGGTCAGGGACCTGGACGCGGATCTGGAGGAAGAGGTCGAATCCCTGGGCTTCGCAAGGCCTTGGGCTCAGCAGTGCGCGCGTGAACTGGCAGCTGATCTGGGCAAGTTGAAGCAGTTCTTCGCCGCAGCCGCCGCTGCGGGCGACGCGATGGTCAAGTTCGAGTCGGTGTGAGCTGGTCAGCACACCTCAGGCCGCCGCTGCTCAGGCCGCGCACCTCGGATCGCGCACCTCCCTACGGGCGAACCAGGGGCCTCCGGGTACCAGCGGGAGCGGACGGTGTGGGAGGGTGGCCCGGAACTTCCTCAACCAAGGGTCGGGTGCGATGGGCGTCACGCTGGGCGTGGTGGTGCTGACGATGGGGGACCGGCCTGCGGAGCTGGCGGCGCTGCTGGAGTCGGTCCGCGCCCAGGACGGTGGCGACACCGGGGTGCGGACGGTGGTGCTCGGGCAGGGCACGAAGCTGCCCGAACTGCCGGACTGGGTGGACGCCGTGGAACTGCCGGAGAACCTCGGCATCCCCGGCGGCCGCAACGCCGGCGTCGAGCGGCTGCGCGAGCTGGGCGGCGCCGACGTCCTGGTTGTCCTGGACGACGACGGCCTGTTGCCGCGCACCGACACCTTCCGGCTGGTCCGGGAGGCCTTCGAACGGGATGCGCACCTGGGGATCGTGTCCTTCCGCATCGCGGACGAGACCGGGCACACCCAGCGCCGGCACGTCCCCCGCCTCGGCGCGTCGGACCCTTTGTTGTCCGGGCCGGTCACCACCTTCCTGGGCGGCGGCCACGCCATCCGGATGAGCGTGATCGACCAGGTGGGGCTGTTCCCCGCCGCGTTCTTCTACGCCCACGAGGAGACCGACTTCGCCTGGCGCGCCCTGGACGCGGGCTGGCGCATCGACTACCGCGCCGACCTGGTGCTCCAGCACCCCCGCACCGACCCGGCCCGGCACGCCACCTACTACCGGCTGACCGCCCGCAACCGGGTCTGGCTGGCCAAACGCCACCTCCCGGCGCTCCTCGTCCCCGTCTACCTCACCTCCTGGGCGCTGTACACGCTGCTGCGGAGGCCGCCGCTGTCCGGCCTCCGCGCCTGGTGGTCCGGCTTCTTCGAGGGCGTCCGCACGCCCTGCCCCCCGCGCCGGCCGATGCGGTGGCGCACGGTGTGGCGGATGACGAGGCTGGGCCGGCCGCCGGTCTTCTGAGCAGCGGGCCGAGGCACATCCCTTCGACCCGTGGAGGAGATCCCGCGCCGCAGTCGATTCCGTGTGGACGGAGCTGAGGCGGACGTTCTCGATGGTGGTGCGCTGGGCGTTGACGTTGTGGAGGATGCCGTTGCGCAGATCGGCCTCGGCGAGGTCCAGGCCGCGGATCCCCTGGTCGGTGTAGCGGAACTCGGCGATGGTGCTGCCCGGCCTGGGCGGGGAGTTGAGGACGCCCAGGTACTGGTCGTCGCCCGGGTCGGGGAGGGTGACGGTGGTGCGGCCGTAGCGGCGGGTGGAGTGGGGTTCTCCTGCGGGTGGTCGGGTGCCCCCGGTGCCCGGGAGGCGGCGGGCGACATCGGGCAGGCCCATTGTGTTGCCGGTGGTGTCAGCGGTTGGACCAGCCGGACCAGGAAGGCCCGTTGTTCCAGTTGTCCCAAGGGGCGCTCTGCCGGTTGTCCCAGGACGGAGCGTTGTCCCGCGGGCCTCCGCCACGGTTGTCCCAGGTCGGCTGGTTGCCCCACTCGATCGTGGCCGTCCCGTCCGACGGGGTGACGGCGGCGATCAGATCCGCGACGGCGGGGCCGTCGGAGGCGGCCGACTGTTCCAGAGCGGTCATGTGTCCTGCTCCTCGCGTACGGTGGTGGCCGGCGCCAGGACTGGGGCCTGCTCGGTGACGCGGCAGTAGTCGGTCTCGGCGACGGCGAAGGTTCGGTGCTCGAAGTAGCGGTTGCCGGACTGCGAGCCCCGGCAGTAGTCGAAGAACTCGCAGGTGGACTCGCACTCCTCCAGACCGCTCAGGAACTCGCCCACGTAGTCCAGCCGGTGCGTCTGGCTCAGGATGGCGCCGATCGGCTGCTCAAGGACGTTCCCGGCCCGGAAGTCGTCGTAGGCGGGCGCGGTGATGCCCGCGAGTTCGGAGGACAACAGGAACCGGGCCGTCGATGCTGACGCCGACCCGGAAATCCGTACTCGGCCAGTAGGTCGCACCATTCGTCATCGATCAAGGTGGCGTTCGTCTGGACTGCGTGTTCCAGCCGGCCTTCGCGGCGCAGTTCTTCGAAGGGCTGGAGCAGCTCGGTGAAGCTCGCCGTCCGAGTGCCAGCGGTTCTCCGGCGTGCCAGATCAGTCCGAGGGGTTTGCCGTGGTGGCCGTTCACCAGTTCGCTCGCCGACCGTGCGACGGCTTCGGCGACTGCCGTCGGCATGGGGGTTTGTCGTCGCGGTCAGGCAAGTAGCAGTACGCGCAGTCGAGATGCAGAAACCGGTCGGCTGGACCACCAGGTTTCGGGGAACACGGTGAATCCGGTGCTGGTAGCGGTGCAGCAGGAGCTCCTCCTGCTGGACTTTCGCGGTGTTCACGGCCGGTCCTCTCCGCTCTGCGTGATTCCGGCCTTGGGCTGTTGTGGAGCGCAGGAAGTCGGTGGGGCCGACTTCTGGTGCTTCGCGGCTTGGGTGCGGCAGTGGGTGAGGGCGTAAGGGAGGCGGGTGTCGGGGTTGGGGGTGGTGGTGAGGAGTTCGCCGGCCTGGATGAGGGTGGTCCAGTAGGTGGTGGGGTTTCCGGTGCGGGGGAGGGGATTGGTGGTGGTGAGGGAGAGGTAGGCGGTGGTGAGGTTGCCGGTGGTGAACCAGCGTTGGAGGCCGTGGTGGTGGCCGGGGCGGAGGCCGCCGTGGGCGTCGATGGCGGTGGTGAGGAGGGCGACGACGGTGCGTTCGGTGGGGGTGAGGGTGGCGGGGATGTCGAAGACGCCGAGGGCTTCGAGGAGTTCGCCGGTGTCGGCTTCGGAGTCGGGTTGGGGGGCGGCGAGGAGGGCGTCGTGGCAGTCGTCGAGGCGGCGGGTGATGTCGGCGGGCGGGATGGAGAGGGCGAGGCAGACGGCTTGGGCGACGGGGCGGGGTGGGTGGCCGAGGCGGGCGAGGAGCGCGTAGGTGGCGGCGGGGGTGGCGCCACGGGAGAGGGTGTGGCGGGCGAGGGTGGTGAGGTGCATGGGGGTTCGGGCTTTCAGGCGGTGGTGGGGGTGGGGGCGATGACGGCCCAGATGAACTTGCCGATACCGCCGGTGCGCGGGCAGCAACCCCAGCGCTCAGCCAGCTCGTTGACGAGGAACAGGCCGCGCCCGCATTCGTCGTCCGGCGAGGCCGTGCGGAGGGAGGGGCGGCCGCTCCCGGCGTCGTGGACCTCCAGCCGGAGACGGGAGTCGACGAGCGCGAAGCGGACCTCGATGTGCCGGTCGTCGGGAGCGTCGCAGTACCGGACGGCGTTGGCGAAGAGTTCGCACAGGAGGAGTTCGGCGGTCTCGGCGTAGCGCTCGCCGGCAGGTAGGCCGGAGAGGTAGGCGCGAAGCAAGTAGCGGGCCAGGGGAGAGGATTCGACCCGCGAGTCAAGGCGTGCGACGAAGCTGCGGGGGCGACGGACAGTGGACATGGGGGCCTCGGGGGGGCAGAGAGGGGACGAACGAAACGATGCGTCAGGAAAGCCGGACCGGGAGCGAATCGACATCGTCGCCGCCGCGTGGATGCAGGCCCTGGCCGAGAAGTGGAACCCACCCAGTCATCTCTGACTCATGATCACGGACACAGCATCGACTGCTATCTGGACCACCACTAGGGTCATGGTGGGTACCCACCATGGAGACATCACGGAGCCACGGTGGCCGATAGCCTTACGGCATCCATCGACCGGGGAGGCCCTGTTGTCCGCACCGGAACCGCTTCCTGCCCGGCTGCTGACCGACCCGACATTCGTAGCGGCATGCGCGACCAGGCAGATCGGCCCCGTGTTCCAGGCTGTCGCCAGGCAGGCAGGCTTCGGGCCGGCTCAAATTGCCCGACGCACCGGCCTCTCGACCAGTCGTGTCACGGAGATCATGCGTGGTCCTCGGGAAGTCTCCAGCATGGATGTGATCGAGCGGATTGCCGACAGCCTGCACATTCCCGGACGGATGCTCGGCCTCGCCGACCGGCCGTGGGAGGCATCGGCCACGCCGACCGGCTACCGGCCGGCCGCTGTACCCGAGACCTGGGAAGTCCTTGACATGCTGTCCCGTTCCACGGCGTCCGACGCCGCTCTGGCCCATCTGGAAGCGGCTGTCGCCGACGTGGCCTACCGCTACCCGTCGACTGTGCCTACTGAGTCCGTGCCCGTCCTCCAACGGCAGCTGGCCGGCGTACACGAAATACTGGCCCGCCCGCAGTCCCTCACCGCTCGGCGTCGTGGTGTCCAGATACTGACTGCCGTCGCGGGCCTGCTCGGACTTGCTCATCATGACCTCGGCGACCGCGGCCGTAGTGAAGCACACTTCCACCTCGGGGCCATCGCTGCCGTCGAAGGAGAGGCAGATGAGCTTCGTGCCTGGCTCCTCACCATGCAGAGCATCGTCGAGTACACCGCTGGGCGTCGTGACACCGCCACATCCCTCCTCCGGCAAGCCGTCGCACATGCCGATGACGCGGCGCCCCGGCGTCGCGCATGGGTCGCTGCCAATCTTGCCCGCGCGCTTGCCGCAGGCGGTGATCGGAGCGCAGCACTGGCCGCGCTCGACCAAGCCGCCCACGACCTCGACCTCGCAGAGGACGGTCCAATCGGTGGCCTCGACTTCTTCACCGCCCCGAGGTTGGACGGCCTCGCCGGCGAGACCTACGCACACCTCGGTGAACACGATGCCGCTGGCCGCCTCCTGGAGACCGCCATCGGCCGCAGGGCAGCCGCCGATCTCAAGGGGAGGGCCGTCCTCACCCTCGACCTTGCCGAAGTGCGGCTAGCCCAAGGTGACTTCGATGCCGCGTGTGCTACCGCACACTCTGCCCTCGATCTGGCCGGGGCCACCATCATCCAGCCGATCGTCCTGCGTGCTCGCGCGCTCCAGACCTCCCTGGCCCCCTGGTCGGCCGAGAGGCCGGTGCGGGAGCTTGCCACGCGCGTGAGAGAGTCAGGGGCGCAACTGGTGCGCGTGTAAAGGAGGCTGCCCGTGGAGTGGAAGGTGTTCGGGCGTCGGCAGGTGTTCGGGAGCCAGTGGGTCGAGGTCTGGCTCGATGACGTCGAGATCCCCGGTGTCGGCCGGATAGACCATCACGTGGTGCGTTACCCCCGTGCCTCGACCACCGCCGTCGTCACCAACGAGGCCGGCGAGTTCCTCCTCCTCTACCGGCACCGGTTCATCACCGGCCGATGGGGTTGGGAGGTACCCGCCGGGTGGGCCGAGCCCGGCGAGGACCCGGCGGCGGCCATCGCTCGCGAAGTCGAGGAGGAGACCGGCTGGCGTCCTGGCCGGGTCGAGCTGCTGACCGAGTACGACGCCATGGCCGGCATCAGTGACGCCCACTTCCGCGCCTACCACGTCACCGGGTGCACCCGGGTCGGTGAACCCGAGGACGTGTCGGAGGCGAGCCGAGTGGATTGGGTGCCGGAAGCCAAAGTGGTGAGGCGGCTCACGAACGGCGAGGTCGCCGACGGTCCTTCGCACGTCGCCCTGTCCTACTACCTGGGCCCGCATCGGCTTGCTCGGCGTTCCTGACCGGCCAGGCGGCGGAGGCGGTGTCCAGCGGAAGAGCATGACCGGTGGATCGCTTGGACGGTCGGATCAGAGCGCGGCGGGGACGCCGAGGAGGGTGGCGATACGGGCGGCGGTGCCGGGAGCGCCGCCGGCGAGGACGGTGGTGATGCCGAAGTCCTCGGCCGGGGGCAGGTTCGCCGGGTTGTCGTCCACGAACAGGCGTGCCGCGCCCGGGAGTTGGAGCCGGTCCAACACGAGCCGGTAGATCGCCGGGTCGGGCTTGGCGACGCCCTCCCGCTCGGAGATGACCGCCACGTCGAACAACTCCCAAACCCCCAGGGCCTCATAGGGATCGTACGGGTCGAGGCTGAACGAGTTGCTCAGGAGCGCGACCTTCAGGCCGGCCCGCCGTGCCGAGCGGGCGAGTGCCGTCATGTCCTCGGCTGCCCGGACGCTTCCCCATGCCCGGCCCATCAGGTTCTCGTGCTCCGGCACGCCCAGGACGGGCGCCACGCGCCGGTTCCACTCCGCCTGGCTCAGCCGTCCCGCCTCCAACTCGGTGTACAGGCAGCTGACTTCCGGGTCGTGGCCGAGCCGAGAATGCCTCCGAGCTTGCGCACCCGGGTGGTGCTGGCGTGACCCGCGCGCTGCATGATCGCTCCTGGAAGGGCTTGGTGCCGGGCCCAGTCGGGGTGTGCGCTGCACACCTGGAGCAGGGTGTCCAGGGCGGCGTCGTACTGGCGGGTGTCGGCCTGTGCCAAGGCGATGTCCAGCCTGAGCCGGTTGCGGGCGGCCTGCGGCAGCGGGGACAGGTCGCCGAGGTTGCGGGCAAGCGCCAGGGCCTTGCCGGGATCGCCCATGACGGTGTGGATGCCGATGGCCTGCGCGGTGACCGTCGTCGGGCCGTAGCTGGTGCCATTGATCATCACGTCGCGGCCCATTCGGGCTGCGACCGCGTGTCCCTGGGAGAGGAGGTCGCGGGCCCGGTCGGCGTCACCGTTGCGGGAGGCCACCACGGCGGCGAAGGTGACGTGCCAGCCGTAGGTGGCCAGTGTCTCCGGATCCCGCTCCGAGTAGCGGGGTTCGATCGACGCGAACGCGTCCTCGGCGGTGGTGGTGGCCTGGTCGAGGCGGGCATCGCGCAGGTAGATCCAGGACCGGCCGCAGTCCACCATGGCGGCTCGCAGCGGGTCTGCGGCCATGTGGACGTGATGGCGCGCGTGCCCGATCGCCGCGTACGCGAGGTCTTGGGCCCCGAGGAACTGGGCGGTGTAGGAAGCGAGTCGGTAGGCGTCGGCGAGAATGCCGTGGGCCGCGCACCGCTCGCCGTCCGGGGCGGACCGCAGCAGAGCGGCGGCCTCGGTGATGGCGGGGGCCGCGAGGCTGCCGGCCTGGGTGTAGTCCCCGGCGCGGTAGTCCGCCCATGCCCTCGCGAGATCGGCCCGCAGTGCTGTGGCGTCCGGCGGTTCGACATCGGTTCCGACCCCGGCGGCGGTGTCGTGAACGGTGCGGGACAGCCCTCGCAGCATCGCCCGGTCGCCGATCAGTGAGGCCCGTCGGGGCGCCTGTTGTCCGAGGATCACTGAGACGTCCGCGTGCAGTGCGGCGGACAGTTTGAGCAGCGAGGGCAGCCCGATGCTGCCACCCTCCTTCTCCGCCTTGCGAACGGTCGGCACCGACACTCCTGCGGCCTCGGCCAGTTCTTCCTGCGTCATGCCGGCCCGCAGCATCTTGATGCGCTGGCCGGTGGAGTAGTCGGACCACTGCGTCATGGGTGCCTCCGAAGGTGAGCGGGCCTCACCGCGGACCGTACCCCGTTACTCCGCACCCGGTACGGCAATGGCCTGGTAGTCATCCGGATTGACGGCCGCTCCGTGTGCGGCGGGGATGCCGAGGATGGAGGCGATGCGGGTGGTGGTGCCGGGCTGCCCGTCGGCGAGGACGGTGGTGATGCCGAGGGCTTCGGCCGGGGGGAGGTTCCTCGGGTGGTCGTCCGCGAACAGGCAGGTGGTGCCGGGGAGTTCGAGCCGGTCCAGGGTGAGTTGGTAGATCGCCGGATCGGGTTTGGCGATGCCCTCGCGCTCGGAGATGACCGCCACGTCGAACAACTCCCACACGCCCAGGGCCTCGTACGGGTCGTACGGGTCGAGGCCGAAGGAGTTGGACAGCAGCGCGACCCGGAGGCCGGCCTGCCGTGCGGAGCGGGCGAGGGCGATCATGTCGTGGGCCGGGCGGACGCCGCTCCAGGCCCGGCCCATGAGGTTCTCGTGCTCCGGTAGGCCGAGGATGGGGGCCACCTGGCGGTTCCACTCGGCCTGGCTCAGTCGTCCGGCTTCGAGTTCGGTGTACAGGCGGCTGGCCTCCGGGTCGTGGCCGAGCGTCCGTCCCCATGCGTCGGCGTCGAGGCCTTGGGCGAGGCACCAGGTGCGGTGTGCGGGTCCGGCGTTGGCTGTCAGGACGCCGACGAAGTCGAGGATCAGGGCGGCGAAGGGGAGTTGAGCTTCGCGGGGGTGGGTGATGGTGGGAGCGGTCAGTGCCATGGCGGGTGTCGTCCTCCGGGTGGGCGGCCTCCCCGGGACGGTACCGGCCGGGGTGGGGTCGACTTTGTGTGTGGCGGGGTTCAGGTGCGGGTGGCTTGGGTGCGGCAGTGGGTGAGGGCGTAGGGGAGGCGGGTGTCGGGGTTGGGGGTGGTGGTGAGGAGTTCGCCGGCCTGGATGAGGGTGGTCCAGTACTGAACCGGGTTGCCGGTGCGGGGGAGGGGGTTGGTGGTGGTGAGGGAGAGGTAGGCGGTGGTGAGGTTGCCGGTGGTGAACCAGCGCTGGAGGCCGTGGTGGTGGCCGGGGCGGAGGCCGCCGTGGGCGTCGATGGCGGTCAGGAGGTGGGCGACGACGGTGCGTTCGGTGGGGGTGAGCTGTTTGGGGACGTCGAAGACGCCGAGGGCTTCGAGGAGTTCGCCGGTGTCGGCTTCGGAGTCGGGGCGGGGGTCGGCGAGGAGGGCGTCGTGGCAGTCGTCGAGGCGGTGGGTGATGTCGGTCTGCGGGATGCCGAGGGCGGCGCAGACGGCCTGGGCGCAGGGCAGGGGCTGGTGGCCGAGGCGGGCGAGGAGGGCGAGGAGGGCGTAGGTGGCGGCGGGGGTGGCGCCGCGCGAGAGGGTGTGGCGGGCGAGGGTGGTGAGGTGCATGGGGGTTCGGGCTTTCAGGCGGTGGTGGGGGTGGGGGCGATGACGGCCCAGACGAGTTTGCCGATGCCGCCGGGGCGGGGGGAGTGGCCCCAGCGTTGGGCGAGTTGGTTGACGAGGTGGAGGCCGCGTCCGTGTTCGTCGTCCGGTCCGGGGGATCGGGGGGTGGGGTGGTTGGTGCCGGCGTCGTGGACTTCGAGGCGCAGGTGGCTGTGGACGAGGGCGAAGCGGATCTCGATGTGGCGGTCGTCGTCGGCGTCGGAGTGCTGGACGGCGTTGGCGAAGAGTTCGGTGAGGAGGAGTTCGGCGGTGTCGGAGTAGTGGTGGCCGGTGGGGAGTCCGGAGAGGTAGGCGCGGAGCAGGTAGCGGGCGAGGGGCGCGGATTCGGGGCGGGCGTCGAGGCGGGCGACGAAGGCGCGGGGGCGTCGGCGGGTGATGAGCATGGGGGAGTACCTCAAGGGGGCTGCTGGCGAAGGGGTGGGCCTGTTCGGGCATCCGGATGACCCCGGGGATCGGAGTCAGGCGGGACGGACGGCAGTGGGCGCCTCCTCGCTGACGGGTGTCAGGACGGTCGCCGTGCTCACGAGCCCGGGCGGGTCCGGGGGTCGGCAGCGGGTGAGAAGTCGGCCCAGCCGGCAGCCGCGGTGGCCAGGGCGCTCCGCCGCAGGCGATCCTCGGTGGATCTACGCGGCCCGGACGGGGAGGGGACGGGGCGCGGTGGGCGGCGGGCAGTGGCCATCACGGGCTCCAGGAATGCGGCAGTGGTGTGGTGCGGGCGCTGGTACGGACCGCGTACGGGTCCGGACCGGGCTCATGTCCCGGGCGTCACCTCCCGGGGGCGTGAACACCACGATGCCGCTGATGTAAGGCCCTGAATTTCACGAAGTGAAAGATCGTCAGATGCCCGTTCGGGTGATCCAGGTTGACAGGCGCAGACTTCGGCGACTAGCGGAGCGTGACAGGGCGGTTACCGTCTCGCGAACGAGTGGATGCCGGGAGGCCTGTTCAGGCGCGACCGCGTAAGCGGCGTCGAGCTGGTCGAGCGCGGCTTCGGGGTTGGCCAGCCACCGATAAGCGCGGGCCAGGTCGATGTGGTGGTGTCCGATCCTGGTCGGTGCCCATCCGGCGGGGAACCGCACCCCTCGCGCGGCGGCCACCGCTTCGGCGTGTTCGCCGGCCTCCACCAGCGTCATCACCCGGTGCACCTGCACATTGGTGGGGCCGAAGTGCAGCGACAGGTCCGGGCGCTCGCCCGTTTCGGCGGCGACCCTCTCGGCCTCGTCCAGGTGGTGCTTCATGAGGTCCGTCTGCCGGGAGCGGGCGGCGACCACGGCGGATCCGAGGTGCAGCTGTCCGGTGGTGACCAGCGCGCTCGGTGTCTTGGCGTCGGTGCCCTCCAGGTGGCTGCGGCCGGACTCCTGGAGGCGTCGGCAAGCCGCCAGGTCGCCGACGCGTAGATAGGCGGTGACCCGCAGGTATTCGCGGGCGGCCCGCAGCGCGGGCGCCCGGTCACCGGCTCGCTCGGCCGCCCAGTCCATCCGGGCCAGTGCGGTCGCGGACAGGTCGCTCAAACCGATCGCGATCCCGACCGAGTGCCCGCACCGGTAGGCCTCCGCCAGCAGGCCCCAGGCCTGCCTCTGCTGTTCGCCGGTGAACTCGTGCGCGGCCGTGTGCAGTTCGACCAGAAGACCCGGCAGCATCGCGACCATCGGCTTGTACTTCGCGGCCTGGGCCAGTGCGTTCACCTGTCGTACGGCAGCCCGGAGTGCGGGCAGGGGGCGAGGCCTGACGGCTTCCTGCGGCGGCAGATCGTACAGGTCGAGCGCCGTACGGATCGGCCCCATCAGCGCAATCAGTGGGTCATCGGCCATGCCGTCACTGTACGAGGAGGGCTGGAGGTCACCCGGCTCGACTCCCAGGGCCCTGGCGATCGCTGCCACGAACTCCGGCGTCGCCGGCTTGTGCCCGGATGCCACTTTCGTGAGCAGGCTGTACGAGACATGAGCGCGATCGGCGAGCTGCCGATGGCTCAGGCCCCTCACGTCCTCGTAGGCCGCGATCCGCTGCCCGATGCTGATTCCGTCCGGAGGTACCACGCTGGTCCCCATCCCGTGCATGCCTTGAACCGTGTGCACGGGGACCGTACCCCCGAACTCGTCCGATCACAGATCCTTTGACGTTGCTGACCACGCCGAACAGGTCCATCGCTGGCTGTAGCGAGACGAAGCGGAGGGGCGAGGCGCATCCTTCGTCGCCGCCGTCCGCTCCGGCGAGTTCGGCGAGGTCTGACGCGCCACCCCGCGAGCAGTCCGAAACCCCACCACCCGTGGCCGGGTGGTGGGGACTTCCGCTGCTACTTCCGGGCGTTGAGACGGCGGGTGGGTTCCGCGGTGGTCGGGTCCTCGGGCCAGGGGTGGCGGGGATAACGGCCTCTCAACTCCGCGCGGACGGCTCGGTAGCCCTCGTGCCAGAAGCTCGCCAGGTCACCGGTGACGGCGGCGGGGCGGCCGGCGGGGGACAGCAGGTGGATGGTCAGCGGCACACGGCCTCCGGCCAGGGCGGGGGCCGCCGTCCAGCCGAAGAGTTCCTGCAACTTGACGGCCAGCACCGGGCGTTCGGTGCTGTAGTCGACCCGTATCTTCGAGCCTGACGGCACGGTGATGCGCTCGGGGGCGAACTCGTCCAGACGCCCGGCCTCGCTGCTGGCCCAGGGCAGCAGGCGCTGAAGAGCGGCCGTCGTGTCGATGCGGGCCAGGTCCGCGCGGCGGCGGGCGCGGGACAGCTCGGGCTCCAGCCACTCGTCGGCGCGATCCAGCAGAGCGGCATCCGAAACATCGGGCCAGGGGTCGCCGACGGCGGTGTGGAGGAAGGCCAGCCGCTCGCGCAGGTTGGACGGGAACGTGAGCAGCGTGCTGACGCCTTCCTTGGCGAGGCCCTCCAGCAACGCGGCCCGGACGAGCGCCCGGTCTGGGCGGTCCAGCGGCTTCTCGGCGAGTTCGATGGCGCCCAGGGACTCCACCCGGCGAGCGGTGATCTCGCCCCGCCGGGTGTCCCAGTGGACCTCCTCGCGGGTGGTCAGCAGCGCCGCGCCGGCGAGCAGCGCCGTGGCCTCGTCCAGCGCCGCGGCGTGCAGCACCCGGGCCGAGGGCGACCCCGCCGGGCGGTCGGCGACCGCGACGGCGAGCCAGGGCAGGGTGCCGAGCCGGGTGTCGGGGGCGAGTTCGGCCGCCGTCCCCGAGGCCATCAGGTACGGGCTGCGCTCGCCCGGCGCGGGCCGCTCGACCCGGGCGCGGGCGATCCGCTCCGGGAAGGCGAGGGCGACGACGAGTCCTGCGGCCGTCGAGTCCGGCAGGTCGGTGGCGGGCTCGTCGGAGGTGGCACGCAGCAGGCGCCGCACTTCCTCGCGCCAGCGCCCGGCGTACGGGTCGCGCGAGGAGCGCACCGTCCGCCACACCGCGCCGAGGTCGTCGCCGAGCGCCCGGGGCGGTTCCTCCGACAGCAGCGCGACCACCTCGGCCGCCCGCCGCGCGCCGACCGCCGCCGCGCCGTCGACCAGGGCGCGCCCGAGCCGGGGGTGCAGCCCGGTGCGGGCGAGGCGGACCCCGCGCGCCGTGGCCCGTCCGTCCGGGGAAACGGCGCCGAGGGCCTGGAGGGTCTGCCGGGCGGCGGCCATCGCCCCGGCCGGCGGGGCGTCGGGCAGGGCGAGGCCGGTGGCGTCCGGGTCGCCCCAGCAGGCGGCCTGGAGGGCGAACGAGGTGAGGTCGGCGAGCGCGATCTCCGCCGTGGGGAAGCGGGCGGCGAGGGCGTCCTCGGCCTCGTTCCAGCAGCGGTAGACGGTGCCGGGGGCCTCGCGCCCGGCACGGCCGGCCCGTTGGCGGGCCGCCGCGAGCGAGGCCCGGACGGTGACCAGCCCGGCCAGCCCCCGGGCGTGGTCGGTGCGCGGTTCGCGGGCGAGCCCGGCGTCCACCACGACCCGCACGCCGGGCACGGTGAGCGAGGATTCGGCGACGGCGGTGGCGAGGACGACGCGGCGGCCCCCACCGGGGGAGAGCACGGCGTCCTGGACGGCCTGCGGTGCGCGGCCGTGCAGTTGGAGGACGTCCACGGGCAGGCCGGACAACTGCCCGGCGACGCGGGCGATCTCCCCGACGCCCGGCAGGAAGCAGAGCACGTCCCCGTCCCGCTCCGCCAGGGCCCGCCGGACGGTCGAGGCGACGTGGTCGAGCAGCGCCGGGTCCACCCGGGTGCCGTGCGCGGGCCGGACGGCGCGCGGCGGCGGGGCCCAGACGACCTCGACCGGGTGGGAGGTGCCGTGGGCCTCCACCACCGGTGCGCCGCCGAGCAGTTCGGCCCAGGCTTCGGTGTCGGAGGTGGCCGAGGCGCAGACCAGCCCGAGTTCGGGCCGCAGCGCCGCCCGGACGTCCAGCAGGAAGGCGAGCGCGGTGTCGGCGTCCAGGTGCCGTTCGTGGCACTCGTCCAGCACCACGAGGTCCACGCCGGGCAACTCCTGGTCGCGCTGGAGCCGTTGCAGCAGCACCCCGGTGGTGACCACCTCGACCACGGTGCCGGGGCCCACCCGGCGCTCGCCGCGCACCGTGTACCCGACCTCGCGGCCCACCGACGAGCCGAGCAGCCAGGCCATCCGGTGGGCGGCGGCCCGCACCGCGAGCCGGCGCGGCTCGGCGACCAGTACCCGGCGCGGCGGGTCCTGCGGATCCAGCAGCCCGGCCAGGGCGAGCGGCACCAGCGTGGTCTTGCCGGTGCCGGGCGGGGCGGCGAGGACGGCGGTGCCGTGCCCGGCCAGCGCGTCGTGCAGGGCGGGCAGGGCGGTGCGGACGGGCAGGTCGCGCCAGACCGGGTTCGGCAAGACGGCTCAGCCCCGCTCGGTGACGAAGATCGCCGTGCCGGGGATCAGCCGCCCGCGCAGCGGGGACCAGCCGCCCCACTCCTGCTCCAGCCCGGCCGGCCACTCCGGCTCGACCAGGTCGACCAGCCGGAAGCCGGCGGCGACGAGTTCGCGGACCCGGTCGCCGAGGGTGCGGTGGTGCTCGACGTAGGTGGCGCGGCCCCGCTCGTCCTGTTCGACGTACGGGGTGCGGTCGAAGTAGGAGGACATCGCGGTGAGGCCCTCGATGCCCGGCTCGTCCGGGAAGGCCCAGCGGATCGGGTGGGTCACCGAGAAGACCCAGCGCCCGCCCGGGCGCAGCACCCGGTGCACCTCGCGCATCAGGGCCTCGGTGTCGGCGCTGAACGGGACGGCGCCGTAGGCGGAGCAGGCGAGGTCGAAGGAGGCGTCGGCGAAGGGCAGGACGGCGGCGTCGGCCTGGACGACGGGGACGGGCGCGGTGCCGCGGCCGAGGTCGATCCGGCGGGAGTGCTGGAGCTGGCGGTAGGAGATGTCCAGGGCGACCGGCCGGGCTCCGGCGGCGGCGAGCCAGCGGGAGCACTGGGCGGCGCCGGCGCCGATCTCCAGGACGTCCTTGCCCTCGACGGGGCCGAGCAGGTGGGCGTCCGCCTCGTCCAGTCCCTCGGGGCACCAGGTGAAGCGGTCGTCGCCGAGGAACTCGCCGTGCTCGTCCTGGTACTCGTCGGCGTTGCGGTCCCACCAGTGCCGGCTGGCCCGGCTGCTCTCCCCGGTGCCGGCCTCGCGGCGGACCGCGTCGTCGCCGTCCTCCTCCTCGGCCCGCGTGTCGTGCGCGGTGGAGGTGTCAAGATCGTGCAGGTCCGGCTGGGGGGTGGTGGCCACGGTGACAATGCCCATCGCGTAGGGTATGGAGTGCGGAAGCGCCGCTGCCGAGAACCGTCCCGTGAGGGGCCCGGCTCCTGGTGGTGGCATCCGGGGAAAGGGCCCCTGCGGGCGCCGTCGCGAGGCGCGCAATCGGAGGATATGGCCTGATCCGTACCAGGCTCCACCGTCTTGCCGTCCTTCGGCATTGACCGTGCCTGGCCGTCCCCGTATGCTACAAGTTGCGCTGCGGGCCTGCGCGCCTCGGACGGAGCAGGTCGCGCTCGCATCTGTCGAAGACCCCACGGTCGCAAGACGGACGCCGGTTCTCGTGGTACGGGAATCCCGGTGCGCCGTGTTCTTGGCTGTCCGGCTTTCGGTGGGAGCGATACGGGCCCTCCGCGTGGCATTACCTACGACTTTCATGTCCGTACCGGAGCCCTTTTCCTAATGACGAGCCCCACCGACTCCTCCCTCAGCACCACCCCGCAGGTCGCGGTCAACGACATCGGCGACGCGGACGCGTTCCTCGCCGCGATCGACGAGACCATCAAGTACTTCAACGATGGCGACATCGTCGAGGGCGTCATCGTGAAGGTCGACCGTGACGAGGTCCTCCTCGACATCGGTTACAAGACCGAGGGCGTCATCCCGTCCCGCGAGCTCTCGATCAAGCACGACGTTGACCCGCACGAGGTCGTCGCCGTCGGTGACAACATCGAGGCCCTGGTTCTCCAGAAGGAGGACAAGGAGGGTCGTCTCATCCTGTCCAAGAAGCGCGCTCAGTACGAGCGTGCCTGGGGCACGATCGAGAAGATCAAGGAAGAGGACGGCATCGTCACCGGTACCGTCATCGAGGTCGTCAAGGGTGGTCTCATCCTCGACATCGGCCTCCGCGGCTTCCTCCCGGCCTCGCTGGTCGAGATGCGTCGTGTCCGCGACCTCCAGCCCTACGTGGGCAAGGAGCTCGAGGCCAAGATCATCGAGCTGGACAAGAACCGCAACAACGTGGTCCTGTCCCGCCGTGCCTGGCTGGAGCAGACCCAGAGCGAGGTCCGCCAGACCTTCCTCACCACCCTGCAGAAGGGCCAGGTGCGCTCCGGCGTCGTCTCCTCGATCGTCAACTTCGGTGCCTTCGTGGACCTGGGTGGCGTCGACGGCCTGGTGCACGTCTCCGAGCTGTCCTGGAAGCACATCGACCACCCGTCCGAGGTCGTCGAGGTCGGCCAGGAGGTCACCGTCGAGGTTCTCGACGTGGACATGGACCGCGAGCGCGTCTCCCTGTCGCTGAAGGCGACCCAGGAGGACCCGTGGCAGCAGTTCGCCCGGACCCACCAGATCGGTCAGGTCGTCCCGGGTAAGGTCACCAAGCTGGTTCCGTTCGGTGCGTTCGTCCGCGTGGACGAGGGCATCGAGGGTCTGGTCCACATCTCCGAGCTGGCCGAGCGCCACGTCGAGATCCCGGAGCAGGTCGTCCAGGTCGGCGACGAGATCTTCGTCAAGGTCATCGACATCGACCTGGAGCGCCGTCGCATCAGCCTGTCGCTGAAGCAGGCCAACGAGGCCCTGGGTGCCAACCCGGCCGAGGTCGAGTTCGACCCGACCCTGTACGGCATGGCCGCCTCGTACGACGACCAGGGCAACTACATCTACCCGGAGGGCTTCGACCCCGAGGCGAACGACTGGCTGCCCGGCTTCGAGAAGCAGCGCGAGGAGTGGGAGCGCCAGTACGCCGAGGCGCAGGCCCGCTTCGAGCAGCACCAGGCCCAGGTCATCAAGAGCCGCGAGGCCGACGCCCAGGCCGCCGAGGAGGGTGGCGACGCCGTCGCCGCTGCCGCCGGTGGTTCCTACTCGTCCAGCAGCGACGAGGGCTCGGGCGCCCTGGCCTCCGACGAGGCCCTGGCCGCCCTGCGCGAGAAGCTGGCCGGCGGCCAGAGCTGAGGCTCTCGCTTCCCGCTAGCCGATAGCTAGACGGTGGGCCCCACCCGGAACTTCCGGGTGGGGCCCATTCGCTTGTGTGGGGCTGCTTCGGTTTCGTGGGGCCGCGTTCGCGGGGCCTCGGTCCACGCGGCCCCGTGCGCGCGGTTCGTTTCGGGTGGCTACGTTTCGGGTGGTCGTTCCGTGCGGCGCATTTCGTTTTCCGCGATGCTTTATGCCGCGCCGACTTATATGTTCGTTATGTGAAGGAAAGTGTGAGATGGGGCTCATTGCCCATCTATAGGCCGGAGTTCGGGTTGCGCCTAGATTGAGGGGAGCTGCCCGAAAGGCTCCTCATGCGCAATCCCTCCTCCGCCGCCCCCACCGCCGTGGTCGGCGGCCGGCTCGCGGCCCTCGGCCGGTTCTGCTTCCGCCACCGCCGCTGGGTGCTCGGCCTGTGGGCCGTCGTCCTGGTGGTCGGCGTCCTGATCGGGGGCCGGGTCTTCGAGGGCTCGGTGGCCGGGGCCTCCTCCGCCACCGCCGAGGCCGACCGGGGCACCGCGGTGGTCGCCGCCGCCGATCCGGCCAAGGGCACCGTCACCGCCGTGGTGGACGGCCGGCCGGTGGACGATCCGGCGGTGAAGGCCGCCGTGGAGAGGGCCACCGCCGAGATCGCCGCCCTGCCCGGGGTCTCCTCCGCGCTGGACGCGTACGGCCCCGGCCCGCAGCCGGCCGCCCTGCGCTCCGCCGACGGGACGGCGAGCCTGGTCACCGTACGGATGGCGGACAGCGCGAGCAGCGCCCAGACCGACGCCGTCACCGGGCGGCTCGCGGCGCTGGACGGGGCGGGCGGCGCCCACGTCACGGTCGGCGGGGACCTGGTGCTCCAGCAGGAGGTCAAGCAGCAGACCGAGAAGGACACCCGGTTCGGCGAGATGGTGACGCTGCCGCTCACGCTGATCGTCATGGTGCTGGTCTTCGGCGGGCTGGCGGCGGCCTCGCTGCCGGTGATCGGGGCGGTGGCCTCGGTGGGCGGCGCGCTGCTGGCCATGTTCGGGTTCAGCCGGATCATGGACATCGACACCAGCGTGCTGCCGATCGCCACGGTGCTGGGGCTCGGACTCTCCATCGACTACGCGCTGCTCATGGTGAATCGTTTCCGTGAGGAGCGCGGCCAGGGCGCGGGCATCGCCGCCGCCGTGGAGCGGACCGCGGCGACCGCCGGGCGCACCGTGGCCTTCTCCGGGCTGACGGTGGCCGTCGCGCTCTCGGGCCTGTTCGTCTTCACCAGCCCGGTGCTCGGCGCGGTGGCGGCGGCGGGGGTGAGCGTGGTGGTGATCGCCGTCGCCGCCGCGCTGACGCTGATCCCCGCGCTGCTCGGCTTCGCCGGGGCGCGGATCAAGGCGCCCGCCGCGCCCGTCGCGGACGAGGGGTTCTTCAGCCGGACCGTGCGCCGGGTGCGCAAGCGGGCGGTGGCGGTCACCCTCGCCTCCGTGGCGTTGTTGATGGCGGCCGGGGCGCCGTTCCTGCACGCCGAGATGCGCAGCTCCGGCGCGGCGGTGCTGCCCGCCTCCTCGGCCGGGCGGCAGGTCGCCGAGGCCGTCGACCAGCGCTTCCCGCAGGCCTCGGCCGCGCCGGTCACGGTGGTGGTCGAGGGCGGCGCGAAGGTGGCGCAGGCGTACGCGGACGAGGTCGTCGCCAAGCTGCCCGGGGTGAGCGGGGTGCGGGCGGTGACCCCGGTGAACGAGGCGGTCTCCACCGTCGACGTGCTGGTGCCCGGTGATCCGCAGGGCGCGTCGGCCAAGCGGGTGGTGGAGGAGCTGCGGGCCGACCGCGCCGGGCTGACCACCTACGTCACCGGCGGCGCGGCCTCGGTGGTGGACTTCCAGGACGAGCTGCTCTCGCGCGGACCGTGGGCGCTCGGCCTGGTCGCGCTGGGCACGCTGGTGCTGCTGTTCCTGATGACCGGCTCGGTGGTGATGCCGGTCAAGGCGCTGCTGATGAACCTGCTCTCGCTGGGCGCCTCGCTCGGCGCGCTGACCCTGGTGTTCCAGGACGGGTACTTCAGCGGGCTGCTCGGGTTCAGTCCGACCGGCGGGCTGGAGACCTTCATCCCGGTGCTGGTGTTCGCCTTCGCCTTCGGGCTGTCGATGGACTACGAGGTGTTCCTGCTCTCCCGGATCAGGGAGCTGACCTTGCGCGGGCACGGCTGCGTCCGGGCGGTGGAGCTGGGCGTGCAGCGCAGCGGCCGGATCATCACCTCGGCGGCGATGCTGATGGTGATCGTCTTCGCCGGGTTCGCCCTCGGGGACATGCTGATGGTCAAGCAGATGGGCATCGCGCTGGCCGTGGCCGTCGCGGTGGACGCCACCCTGGTGCGCTGCCTGCTGGTGCCCGCCGCGATGAGCCTGTTCGGCGAGTTCAACTGGTGGGCGCCCGCCCCGCTGCGGCGGCTGCACCGGCGGTTCGGGCTGAGCGAGCACGTCGAGCTGCCGGAGCTCGGGCCGGAGACGGGGGCGGAGGCCGGTCCGGGGGGCGGGTCGCGGCTCGCGCCGGAACCCGGGGCGGAGATCGGGTCGGAGCTCGGCCCGGTGGCGATTCCCGCGCCGCGCGCCGGAGTAGCCGCTTCGCCGGTGCCCGAGCCCAAGGGCGCGGCCCAGGGCCTGGTGGGCTCAGCTCAGCCGGTCTAGCAGCGCGACCGCGGCGCGCAGCTGCCGCCGCTCCTCGGGGCTGAGCCGGGACTCGATCGCGGTGGCGATGTGGTGTTCGCGGCGGGCGCGCTGGTCGAGCAGGGCGGTGCGGCCGGCCTCGGTGGCGGCGATCAGCTGCTTGCGGCCGTCGGTGGGGTGGGGCTGCTGGGTGACCAGTCCGGCCTCGGTCATCAGGGCGACGGTGCGGGCCATCGACTGGTGGCGGACGCGCTGGAGCTCGGCCAGTTCGGCGACCGTGCAGGAGCGTTTGTCGCGGACCAGCAGACCGAGCACGGCGGCCTGGTTCTGCGGCAGTTCGTCGCCGGTGCGCAGGGAGCGGACCAGGCTGCCGAGGGCGGCGCGCAGGTCGGCGGCGAGTTCCAGGGTGTCCGGGTGGGGGTCTCGGCTGGTCATGGGACGAGTCTACCGGGAATATGTTCAGCATAGCTGTACAGCATTGCTGTATAGTTTTCGTCATGCGAATCACCAAGTTCGGACACGCCTGCGTACGCGTCGAGCACGGGGACACCACCGTGGTCATCGACCCGGGGTCCTTCACCGACCCGGGCGCACTGGCTGGGGCGGACGCCGTCCTGATCACCCACGAGCACATGGACCACTTCGAGGAGTCCCGGCTGCGCGCCGCGCTGGCCGCCGACCCGGCGCTTCGGGTGTGGACCAACGCCGCCGTCGCCGCGCGGCTGGAGGGCGCGGCGCGGCGGGTCCGCGCGGTCGGCGAGGGCGACGCCTTCGAGATCGGCGGGCTCGGAGTCTCGGTGCACGGCGAGTGGCACGCGGAGATCCACCCGGACATCCCGCTGGTGACGAACATCGGCTTCCTCCTCGACGGCCGGCTGTTCCACCCCGGCGACGCCTTCACCGTGCCGCCGCACCCGGTGGAGACGCTGCTGCTGCCGCTGGCGGCGCCCTGGAGCAAGGCCTCCGAGGTGATCGACTACGTCCGGGAGGCCGGACCGCGCCGGGCGGTGCCGGTGCACGAGGCGGTGCTCAGCCCGATCGGGCTCGCCGTGCAGACCCGGCTGGTCGGGCCGGAGGGGCCCGGGACGGGCGCGGAGCTGGCGGTGCTGGGGGAGGGCGAGAGCCTGGAGCTGGGCTGAGGCGGCGGTCTCCCGCTGTCCGGTGCCGGTGGCGCGCCGGTAGCCTGACGCCATGCTGAAGATCGGACTGACGGGTGGCATCGGCGCGGGCAAGAGCGAGGTGTCCCGGCTGTTCGCCGCGCACGGCGCGGTGATCGTGGACTCCGACGTGATCGCCCGCGAGGTGGTCGCCCCCGGGACGGACGGCCTGGCGGCCGTGACCGCCGAGTTCGGCCCGCAGGTGCTGCGGGAGGACGGCACGCTGGACCGTCCGGCGCTCGGGGCGATCGTGTTCGCCGACCCGGAGCGGCTGAAGGCGCTGAACGCGATCGTCCACCCGCTGGTGCGGGCCCGCTCCGCCGCGCTGGAGGCGGCGGCCGCGCCGGACGCGGTCGTGGTGCACGACGTGCCGCTGCTGGCGGAGAACGGGCTGGCGCCGCTGTTCGACCTGGTCGTGGTGGTGGACGCGGCCGACGAGGTGCGGGTGGAGCGGCTGGTGCGGCTGCGCGGGATGACCGAGGAGGAGGCCCGGGCACGGATGGCCGCGCAGGCCTCCCGGCAGGAGCGGCTGGCGATCGCGGACCTGGTGATCGACAACGGCGGCGGGCTGGCGGAGCTGGCGGCCCGGGTGGACGAGGTGTGGGCGGAGCTGGCGCGGCGGGCGGCGGCGGCCTGACACCGGCCCGTCGGTGCCGCCGCTCAGGCGGTGCCCCGTGGCAGCCGGGCGCGGACGGCGAAGCCGCCGTCCGGGGTCGGTCCGGCGTGCAGGGTGCCGCCGAGGTCGCCGGCCCGGGTGCGCATGCCGTGCAGGCCGTGGCCGCCGGAGGGCAGTCGCGGGGGACCGGCCGGCCCGGCGGCGGGCTCGGCGCCCCCGCCGCCGGTGGGGGAGTTGACCACCGCCAGGCGCAGCCCGTCCGGTTCGACCTCGACGGTGACGGCCACCTCGGCCGCCGGGGCGTGCTTGTGCGCGTTGGTCAGCGCCTCCTGGACGATCCGGTAGGCCGCGTACTGCACGGCGGGACCGGGGCCGGCGGGCCCGTCGGCCGGGCCGTTGACGGTCAGCCCGACCACCAAGCCGGCCCGGCGGGACTCCTCGACCAGGGCGGGCAGCGCGCCCAGCGAGGGAGCCTGGTCGGCGCCGGCGGTCAACACGCCCAGCAGGCCGCGCAGTTCGGTGAGCGCCTGGAGGCCGAGGGTGCGGATCAGGCCGAGCGTCTCCCGGACGGCGGCCGGATCCCCGGCCTGGGCGACCTGCCCGGCGCCGGCGTGCAGGGTGATCAGGGAGACCCGGTTGGAGACGACGTCGTGCATCTCCCGGGCGAGCCGGGCGCGTTCCTCGGCCACCGCGCGTTCCTCGGCGTGCCGGCGGGCCTCCTCCAGCAGCCGGTTGCGCTCACCGAGCAGCCGGTTGTGTTCGGCCAGCGCCTCGACGGTGCGGGCGCGCTGGTGGGCGGTCAGCCCGAGGGCGAGCGGGACGGCTCCGAAGAGCAGCGGGTCCTCGATCAGGTTGGCGAGCCCGGAGGGGGAGGCGATCTCACGGAGGTCCCCGAGGTCCCCGAGCCCGCCGGAGGGTCCGAGGCCCGTGAGGTCGAACGGGATGAGCAGCCGCAGTTCGGCCAGGGCCGCCAGGACGTACACCAGGGTGGTGCCGCCGCGCCGCGCGGTCAGCCCGTAGAGCGCGACGGCGAGCGGGAGTTGGCCGCTGACCAGGGTGACGGCGGCGACGGCGGCCGGGTGGCGGCGCCGCAGCGCGAGGGCGAGCGCGCCGACCGCCATCAGGACCGCGTTGACGGTCGGGGAGGTGGTCGGGCCGACGTCCGCGTCGTTGGCGGCGAGCGGGACGAGGACCAGCAGCACCAGGGCGGTCGGGGCGAGGGCCCGGACGGGACCGGGCAGGCGCAGCGGGGGGCCGGGCAGCGGAGCGGCGAGGTCGGCGGCCGACTGGTCGGTGGGCTGCTGCATGGGGGCATGCTTCCACACCGCCGCGGCGCCGGGCCGATCCGTCCGACCGAGTGGCCGGGAACGGACTGGTGAAAGGCCGTGGCGGGGGAGAGCATGGCGGAATGGATGATCGTTTCTCGCCCGGGGCCGAGACCGAGCCCGCGACCGGGGCCGTGCCGGTGTCCGAGCCCGCGACCGGAGCCGGGGCCGTGACCACGGCCGGGACCGCCCTGCCCGGGCCCGGGACCGCCGTGCCCGCGACCGGCCCGCAGCTCGCCGAGGCCCCGGTGGTCGAACGGCTCGCGCAGTACGGCCGTACCGAGCAGCAGGAGGTCCTCGGCCCCGGGGACGACCCGTACGGCGTCGCGTACACCGGGCTGTCCTTCCGGTCGAAGGAGATCCACTTCGGGGTCCGGGCCGCCGACGGACGGCTCGTCGCCCACGCCGGGCTGGTGCCGGTGCCGCTCACCGTGGGCGGCAACGACCTGACGGTGATCGGCGTCGGCGGCGTCTGCGTGGCGCCCGACCGGCGCCACGGCGGCCTCGCGCGTGCCGTGGTCGGGGCCGCCCTCGACCACGGGCGCACGCTCGGCCACCGGTACGCGCTGCTGTTCTGCCGTCCGCCGCTGGTCGCGTTCTACCGGGGGCTGGGCTTCCGGGAGGTGCCGCGGGCGGTGACGGTGGAACAGCCGGAGGGGCGGCTGGCGGAGATGCCGCTGCGCACCATGTGGGCCCCGCTGGTGGCGGGGGCCGGGTGGCCGGAGGGGCCGGTGCGGCTGCGCTCGCTGCCGATGTGAGACCCGCTCAGGCGCCGATGGCGGAGGGGGCGGCGGACGCCGCGGAGGTGGTGGAGGCCGTCGACGCCGCGGAGGCCGCCGAGTCCGCGTGCGCCACGGCCGCGACGGCCAGCGCGCGGATCATCGGGTGCGCCCGGGTGCCGTCGCCGGACAGCTCGGGCTGGAACAGCGAGGCCAGGAAGAACGGGTGGCCGGGCAGTTCCAGGACGCGCACCTCGCCGGAGCCGTCCGCGCCGCTGAACCGCAGCCCGTGCGCGGTGAGCCGGTCCAGATAGGCGCCGTTGAGGCCGTACGCGCAGTGGTAGCGCTCCTGGGTGCGGGTGGTGCCGAGGACCTGCTCGGCGAGGCTGCCGGGAGTGATCGTGACGGCCCCCTCGTGGCCGACCAGCGAGCAGGCCAGCGGGGAGATCACCTGCTGGTCCCCGTCCGGGTGCTCCTCGCCGTGGACGGCTCCGGACAGGCCGCAGACGTTGCGGGCGTACTCCAGCACGGCGTGCTGGAACCCGGCGCAGGTGCCGAGGAAGGGGATGCCGCGTTCGCGGGCGGTCCGGACGGCGGCCAGCGCGCCGGCCTCGCTGCGGTACGGGCTGCCGGGCAGCAGCCAGACCGCGTCGAAGCCGTCCAGGGCGCCGGGCGCGGCGGCGTCCCCGGTCGGGATCCAGTAGGCGTCCAGGACGAGGCGGTCGTGCTCGGCGAGGGCGTCGAGCAGGCCGGGGACGCGGGCGTGCGAGCGGACGGCGGGGGAGCGGTCGCCGACCAGGGCGACCCGCGGGGTCAGGTAGGTCATGCGGCTATCCTGGCCCGGCACCCGAGATCAGCGCCAACGATGATTCCTTAAGCTTCGATCAGATCGGTTGATGACCGCCGTGGACCCGCAGCAGCTGCGCACCTTCGTCACCGTCGCCCGCCTCGCCTCCTTCTCGGAGGCGGCGCGGGAACTCGGCTACACCCAGTCCGCGGTCTCGCAGCAGATCGCCTCGCTGGAGGCCGACCTCGGCGCCGCCCTGCTGGCCCGCCGCCCGGTCGGCCCGACGGCGGCCGGACGGCGGCTGCTGGAGCACGCCGCGCCGCTGCTGCTCCGGCTGGAGGCGGCGCGCGCCGACGTCGCGCGCCTGGCGGGCGCCCCGAGCGCCCGGCTGGTGCTCGGGGCCACCCCGCTGGCGGTCGGTGCGGCGCTGGGGCGCGCGCTCGGCGAAGTGCGCCGGGCGTACCCGAGGGTGGACCTGGTGGTCCGGGTACTCGCCCAGGACGTGCTGCCCGCCCGGGTGGCCACCGGCGAGGTCGACCTCGCCCTGATCGACGGCCTGGCCGCACCCAGCGACCCGCTGCCGCTGCCGGAGGTCGGCCCGCTGTGCACCCTCGCGGTGGCCGAACAGCCGGTCGCCGTCGCCCTGCCGGCCGGCCACCCGCTGGCCGGGCACCGCGGACTCGCCCTCGCCGACCTCTGTGCCGCCCGCTGGCTGGAGGCCCCCGATCTCACCCCCTCGGCCTCCCGGCTGCGCGCGGTCGCGGGCGTCGACGGCTTCCGGCCCGCCACCCGCTACCAGGGCACCGACCTGCACGGACTGCTCGCGCTGGTGGCGGCCGGGCACGGGCTCACCCTGCTGCCCGAGGCGGTGCCGGTGGCGGCGCCCGGGATCGGGTACGCGCCGATCGCCGCGCCCCGGCTGGTGCACCGCATCGAACTCGTCCACGGCAGCCTGCCGGAGGGGCCGGCGGCGCTGCTGGGGCGACTGCTGGCGGGTGGGGTGGGTGCGGCCGGTGAGGCGGGTGCGGCCAGGGCGGCGGGTTCGGTCGCGGTGGCGGGCGCGGCCGGTCCGGCGGGTGTCGCTTGTCCGGTGGGTGTCGCCGGTCCGGTCGGCGGGGTGAATTCGTTTGCGCGGGCCGATGGTACCGATGAAATGATCATGCGATGAGCACCGGAATCACCATCAGACGGGTACGGACCGAGGACTGGCAGCGGCTCAGGGACATCCGCCTGGACGCGCTGCTGGACCCGGCCGCGGCCGTGGCCTTCCTGGAGACGCACGAGCAGGCCGCCGCCCGCCCCGACGAGTTCTGGCAGGACCGCACCACCCGGGCGGCGACGGACCCGCACGTGGCGCAGTTCGTCGCGGAGGCCGAGGACGGGCGCTGGCTCGGCACGATGACCGGCCTGGTCGAGCACCCCGGCGGGGACGGCGCGCTGGAGGGCGACGTCATCGAGGTCGAGCAGGTGCACGTGGTCGGCGTCTACGTCCGGCCGGAAGCGCGCGGCACCGGGCTGGCGCTCGACCTGATCCGGGTCCTCCAGGACTGGGCGTGGTCGCTCACCGGGCCCAGGATCGAGCGGGTGCGGCTGTTCGTCCACGAGGACAACCCCCGGGCCGAGGCGCTGTACCGGAAGGCGGGCTTCGAGCCCACCGGGGCGGTGCTGCCGGTGCCCGGCGGCGGGCCGGGCCGGGAGCGGGAGTTGGCGGTCCGGCGGGGCTGACCGGGGGCGGAGTCGGCGGTCCGACGGGCTGACCGGGGGCGGACCCGGGAGGGCGGGGGCGGTTGTGGAGGTGCGGGCACCAGGCGTTCACGTCCCGGGCCTGACGCCGGTCGGCCGCGCGGTGCTGTCATGAGCACAGTCGCCCGGCGGAGTGCCGGGCCGGACCAGGAGTGCTTCCCCATGATGCTCCGTCACCGCCGCACCGGCACCGCCTCGGCGGCCGTCGTCGCCGCCGCGCTCGCCGCCGCCGGACTCACCGCCGGCACCGCGCGGGCCGCCGTCCCGGCCGCCGCCCCCGCCTCGACGCCCCGCCCGCTCGCGACGAGCTGTTCGCAGGCGTACCTGCCGCTGCCCGACCCGTCCTGCACCCCCGGGGCGTACAACCCGGACGTCACCCAGGCGACCATCGGGCAGACCATCTGCGTCTCGGGCTGGACGGCCACCGTCCGCCCGCCGACCAGCTACACCAACGCGCTGAAGGTGCAGCAGATCGCGGCCTACGGCTACGCGGACACCAGCACGGCGGACTACGAGGAGGACCACCTCGTCCCGCTGGAGCTCGGCGGCGCCCCGCGAGACCCGGCCAACCTGTGGCCCGAGCCGCGCTACGGCAGCCAGCCGGCGCAGAGCAAGGACTCCGTCGAGACCAAGCTCAAGAACGCGGTGTGCGGCGGCCGGGTGGGCCTGAACGACGCGCGTGCCGCGATCGCGAGTGACTGGACCACCGCGCTCGGCGTCCTGGGGCTGTGAGGGTCCCGGGTCTGTGAGGGGCCCGGGCCGGTGACGGTGAGGGGCCCGGGTCTGTGAGGGGCCTGGGGCCGTGGTCCCGGAGCCTTGAGGAAAGGGCCGGCTCCTCGGGAGCCGGCCCTCGCCCCGGCGGTCGGTGCTCGGCGGGCCCGGTCGATGCCCGCCGTGCGCGGTCGCCGTCCGTCGTGGCGTCAGTGCCCGTCGCAGCCCGGGAAGGCCTCGCACATCGGTGCCGACATGCCGGAGCCGACGTACTTGTCCTCGGGGGCCTTCCAGGCGTCCTTGGGCTGGGCGCCCGCCTTGGTGGTGGCCCAGACGGACAGCTCGCTGACCACGCCGCCGTCGCTGACCACGTACTCGTGCAGGGTGACGGTGCCGCCGTCGGCCTGCGGGACGGTCAGGACGGCGGCGAAGTACGGCGCCTCGGGGGCGCTGTCGACCTTCACGGTGGCGCCGGGCGCGGTCTTGGCGCAGTTCTTGATCGCCTCCGTCAGGCGGCCCTGGGCCAGGTTGGTGCTCTGCTTGGCGCCGCTGCTGTGGGTCGGGTCGCCGTGGAACAGCAGGGTCTGCTGGGCCGCCCAGCGCTCCCCGGCGAAACCGACCTCGGACTTGGCGGCGGCGACGCCGGTGAACAGCGGCTCGTCGTCCTTGGCGACCGCGGCGTGGCACAGCTCCATGCCCTTGAACGCGACCGTGCCGGAGAGCTGCTTGGCGTTGGCCGCCAGCGGCGTGTAGTGGTAGCTCTCGTCCATCGGGATGCTCTTGGTGTCCATCCAGGCCTTGTCCGGGACGCCCTTGTCGGATCCGGTGGGCTTGGTGGGGTTGGTGTCCGGCGTGGTGGCCTGGGCGGCGGGCGGCATGGCGTCCTGGCCGCCGTTGTCCGGTCCGCAGGCGGCTAGGGTGCCCAGGCAGACCAGGGCTGCGGCGGTGGCGGTGACGACTCTGGTGGTGCGCAACTGACGTGTCCTCGGATGTCCGGTGGCATGGGTCGGGGGCGGGCACGCACCGGCCGTGGGCCGCTGCTGCTGCACGGCACCCTCCGTCCGGCTTCGCCGCCCGGTCGACCCGTGGTCGCGGGCACTCGGCATCGCGGTCCCTCCCCTGTGCGTACGGCCGTCGGGCTCCGCGCCCCGCTGCCCCGCCTCGGGACTGAGGGGAGGCCAGGCACAGTGCTGCGTCGACGGCGGTCGAAACCTATTCCACCGGGCCGCCGCGAGCAAAGCGGCATCCCACATGCCGGAGCGCCAAGTCACGGGTGCTCACGGGGAGTTGCCGCCGAGCGCGCTCAAGGGTGCCGGATGTCGCGTTCGACCGGGATTGCCCGGCCCGGCGGTGTGGGGCAGGGGCGCCGGGGAGGGGGAACCGGGAACGGGGCGCGGCGGGGAGGCGGGCCGGGCCGCTCGCGGGCTCCCGGTGGAGTCCGACGGCCCGCCGGTGGGCGGCGATCGCCGGGCTCGGCGCCCCGGCCGACCGGGTCGGCGGCGTCGAGCGATCACCGAGCCCCGGCCGCTCACGGCGCCGGTGGCGCCGGGCGCTCCTCCTCGGGGGCGGTCGACGCCGCCCGCCGCGTCGGGAACTCGGTGGCCCAGTGCGGGCCGACCAGGAGCTCGCCGAGCCGCTCGATGTCGGCGGCCATGTCGATGTCCGGGTCGAGCAGCCACTGGAGCTGGATGCCGTCGGCGGCGGCGATGAAGATCCGGGCGAGCCAGGCCGCGTCCACGGCGGCGGGGTCGGTGACGCCGTGCTCGATGCGCTCCGCGAGTCGGGCGCGGAAGTGGGCGTAGCGGTGTTCGAAGAAGTCGTGCGCGGGGTGGTCGGGTTCGGCCGCCGCCGCCGCGAGGTCGACGAAGAGCTTGACCAGCCCCGGGGTGGACGCGTTGTGCCGCAGCACCGCCGCGTGCGGCAGCTCGGTGCCCTCGGGGTCGGGGCCGAAGCGCTCCTCGGCCGCCGCGTCCCGCGCCTCCAGGACGGCCGTGAGCAGGGCCTCCTTGCTGCCGAAGTGGTGCACCACGCCGGCGTAGGTCATCCCGGCGCGCTGGGCGATGTCGCGCAGCGAGACGTTGCGCCCCCCTGCCTCCGCGTAGGCGGCGAGCGCGGCGTCGATGATCTGCTGGCGCTTGGCCGAGGTCTTGGCGTACGGCCCCCGAGGCTTGCTCATGGGCGGAGTCTATCGGGAGTGTCACGAAAACATATCTGTGTCAGGTTTTAGGAATGGCGCCGGCAGCACGGTCGGTACCACCAGCGCCCGCCGCCACCAGCGCGCGCCGCGCCGGTCGAACCCGAGCCCGCACAGCGCCGCGACCACCACCCCGCTCCACGGCCACACCCCGGACGGGATCGGGTCGGTGATCCCGCTCGGCGCCGGCACGGCGACGGCGCCGGCGCCGACGCGAGCGCGATCGGGCCCCGTCGGCGCAGCCGGCTCCTGTCCCGTCGGCTCACCGTGGCCAGGAACGGCGCGAGGGCCGCGGCCCGGACCGTCCACGGGAACCAGCGGTCGAGCAGGGAGACGTTCATACGGCCGCAGGCCGGGGGTGGAGGATGGCAGGCCGGTTAGAGGCTGGGTGTTTTCCGGAAGAGCGCTGTGAGGAGGAACGGGACGCCGAACAGCTCGGAGCCGGCGTCCTGGGCGGCCATCGGCCGGACTTCCAGCGGGGTGAACTCGCGGAACAGCGAGCGGAGTTCGTCCGGCGAGTAGGCGAGGCCGCCCTCCAGGGTGCCGAGCCGGTAGAGCTCCTCGTCGGGGCGCTCGGAGCCCGTCGCGCCGGCCGCGAAGGCGGTGACGGCGAAGTGCCCGCCGGGGGCGAGGACCCGGTCGAGGAGGGCCAGGTAGCTGACCCGGCGGTGCGGAGGGAGGTGGTGCAGGCAGCCGGAGTCGTAGACCAAGTCGTACTGGGCGGTGGGGAGTTCGGCCTCGAAGATGCTCGCCCGGTGGAAGCGCGGGCCGGCGCCCGTGCCCGCCTCTCGTGCGCGCTCCTCGGCCCAGGCGAGGGCGGTGGCGGAGAGGTCGACGGCGTCCACCTCGAAGCCGCGCGAGGCCAGGTGGATCGCGTTGCGGCCGTTGCCGCAGCCGAGGTCGAGCGCCCGGCCGGGGCGCAGGAGGCCGCGGTCCAGGTAGGAGGCCAGGTTCTCGTCGGGCTTGGGCGCGAAGAACGGGCGCTCGGCGGACCGGTCCGCGTAGAAGCGGTCCCAGAACGGTTCGGCGGGCGGGAAGAGGCCGTCCAGGAGGACGAGGACGTCCTCGACGGTGCGGATCGCACGGTTCATGCCGTCGAGCCTAGGTGCCCCGGCCGGTGTGCGCCCGGGTCCCGAAAACGCTCGGACGGTGGGCCGTTGGGCCGCCCGAGGCCCGGCCCGGGCCGGGCCTCCCGGGCCCGGTCCGGGGCCCGGCGGCGCCACCGCCCCGCCCCGGCAAGGGGCGTTCCTGCGGGGCGGGCGGGGCACCGAGGAAGGGGCGGGCATAACGGTTCGAGCACACCTCGGGGGTGAGGCCGAGGGCGGGGCCGCGAGGCCTCGCCGTCGCGGGGGCGGGAGGCGACGCCGACGATGCCGTCGGCGACCGCGAGGTCGGCAGGCGTGGGCGTCTCCGCCCGGAGGGGGAGGGATCGTGACGGATCTCGGCCGGCCGTGTTAGGTTCGCGCGCATTCGAACAGGCCTGCGTGCTTTGGGGGAGCGATGGCCGTTGTACCGGTGAGTGCCCGGTGGTTGACCGGGTTGGGCATCCTGGCGTTCCTGCTGCCGGTTCCCGTGGCGGGGAGCCACGGGTCGGGGGGGTTGTACTTCTACCTGCCCGTGCTGCTGTGCGTCGCGGCCTGTGCCGTGCCGGCGTTCTTCCGGCGCCGGGACCGCTTCCGGGTCGCCTGTGCGGCCGCCGGGATGACGGTGGCGGCGGTGTCGGCGCCGCCGGGGCTCCTCGGCCTCGTGTTCGCGGTGACCGTGCCGGATTGGGCCTGGCTGCTCTACCTCGCCTTCCTCGCCCTGCCCGTCACCGCGATCGCCGCGCTGATCGCCGGCTTCCAGCGGGCCAAGGGCCGCGAGAGAGGCCGGCGGGCGATCGTGGTGGCCTGGACGGCCATGGTGATCACGGCGATCGGCTGGGGGTACCTCACCACCCTCGCACTGGACTGAGGGGCGGCCCCGGCACCCCGGCACCCCGGCCCCGGCTCCGGCCTTCGCCTCGGGCCCCGGGCCCCCGGGCGCCGGGCCGCCGGACGTCCACCCGCGCCGTGCCGATCGCCTTGCCCGTCAGCTCGTTTCCGGGGCTGCTCGCCGCTGCGTTGGGGGTGCCGGGCGCCGAGGGCGGGCCTCGGCGGGGCGCCAAACCCTAGGATCGGGGGGATGATCACCGTTCCGGCCGGCCGGGTCACCCTCTCCGACCGCCGCACCCAGCGCAGTTGGACCGTCGATGTGGACTCCCACGAGCTGGCGGCCTGTCCGGTGACGCGAGAGCAGTACGAGGGCCTGACCGGCGACCGCCGTCCCGCGCACAGCGTCTCCTGGCTCGACGCCGTCCGCTACTGCAACGAGCTGTCCCGGCGCGAACACCGCCTGCCCGCCTACGAGGTGGACGGCGACGAGGTCTCCTGGGACCGCTCCGCCGACGGCTACCGGCTGCCCACCGAGGCCGAGTGGGAGCACGCCTGCCGCGCCGGCACCGACGGCCCCCGCTACGGCCCGCTGGACGAGATCGCCTGGCACCGCGGGAACTCGGACGAGCGCCCGCACGAGGTGGGCGAGCTGCGCCCCAACGCCTACGGGCTGCACGACCTGCTCGGCAACGTCTGGGAGTGGTGCTGGGACCTCTACGACCCCGAGGTGTACGGCGGTTACCGCGTCCTGCGAGGCGGCGGCTGGTTCGACGAGCACTGGAGCTGCCGCGCCTCCGTCCGCCGCCGCAGCCATCCGACCCTGCGCATCGACGACGTGGGATTCCGGCTCGCCCGGTCGATCACACCCGGACAGGGACCGCCGGGCGCGGTGAAGGACGTCCGACGCCACCCGTGAGGGCGCGAAGCGGCCGAGGGCCTCGCGTGACGGCGAACGGCGGTTCCTCGGCCGGGTCACCGCCCGGCACCCGGCCGAGGAACCGCCGTGGCCGCCCGGCCGTTGGCGCCTGCATGAGTGATGAGAGCGTCTCCCTGCGCCCGATCGTCCAGGCCGACCTGGCCGCCTTCGACGCGATGCTGAACGACCCCGAGGCGCTGGGCGAGTTCCAGTGGTACGGCTGGCGGGACCCGCAGCGGTTCAGCCGGCAGTGGGCGGAGAACGGGCTGCTGGGGGAGGACCGGTGGATCCTCGCGGTGGCCGTCCAGGACGAGTTCCGCGGCTTCGTCGCCGCCACCCGTACCGGCCCGCGGCCGGCCTCCCCGTACTGGAGCCTCGGTGCGCAGCTGGTGCCGGAGGCGCGCGGGCGGGGGATCGGGACGCGGGCCCAGCGGCTGCTGGTGGAGTACGTGTTCGCGCACACGCCGACCATGCGGCTGGAGGCGGACACCGAGGCCGGCAACCTCGCCGAGCAGCGCGTCCTGGAGAAGCTCGGCTTCACCAGGGAGGGCGTGCAGCGCGCGGTGACCTTCCGGGACGGCGAGTGGCGCGACGTCGTCCGCTACAGCCTGCTGCGCACCGACCCGCGGCCCTGAGGCGTTTCTACGGTCCGTCGTCGGCGCCGGGGCCGGTGGGGACGGGCTCCGGGCCGGTGGCCGGATCGCGGGTGAGCAGGTAGCGGGCGCCCGGACCGGCCTCCCCGGCCCGGTCGGCGGCGTTGTAGAGGGCGCAGCGGGACAGCGACAGGCAGCCGCAGCCGATGCAGCCGGTGAGCTTGGCCTTCAACCGCTCCAGTTCGGCGATCTGCTCGTCGATCCTGCTCTGCCAGGACGCGGCGACCTTGTCCCACTCGGTGCCGCTGGGGGCCGGGCGCTCGGGGAGGCGGTCCAGCGCGACCTTCGCCTCGTCCAGGGAGAGGCCGACCCGCTGGGCGGCGCGGATGAAGGCGATCCGGCGCAGCGTCCCCCGGGTGTAGCGGCGCTGGCCGCCGGCGGTGCGGGTGGCGTGGATCAGGTCGAGGCTCTCGTAGTAGCGCAGCGCCGAGTGGGCGAGGCCGCTGCGGGCGGCGAGCTGGCCGATGGTGAGCAGGTCGCTGTGGTGCGGGCCGGTGGCCCGGTGGCCGTCGGTGTGGGCGGTCATGGGAACCCACTGTAGTCGCTTGACCTCAAGTCGGCTTTAAGTCGCACCATCGTGGTCATGACGACGAACACGACGGCCGGGGCCGCTCACGGGGCCCGGTTCGAGGACCTGCCGGCCCTGATGGGCCTGATGACCGGCGACGAGAAGCACGGCCCCGCCGCCACCTCCACCCTGGACGCGCTCTGGGTGCTGTACGACCGGGTCCTGAGGGTCACCCCGGCCACCGCCGAGGAGCAGGACCGGGACCGCTTCCTGCTGTCCAAGGGCCACGGCCCGATGGCGTACTACGCGGTGCTGGCGGCCAAGGGCTTCATCGACCCCGCCGTGCTGCCGAGCTTCGGCGGCTACGACTCGCCGCTCGGCCACCACCCGGACCGCACCCTGCTGCCCGGTGTGGAGATCGCCTCCGGCTCGCTCGGCCACGGCCTGCCGCTGGCCGTCGGCACCGCGCTCGGGCTGCGGGCGCAGGGGCTGACCGGCCCGGCGGTGTGGGTGCTGGTCGGCGACGCGGAGTTCGACGAGGGCTCCAACGCCGAGGCGGTGGCCTTCGCCGGGGCGTACGGGCTGGACCGGCTGCACGTGGTGGTGATCGACAACTCCTCGGCCACGCACGGCTGGCAGGGCGGCATCGACCGGCGCTTCGCGGCCGAGGGCTGGTCGACCGCGACGGTGGACGGCCGCGACCACGAGGCGCTGTACCGGGCCTTCACCGCCGAGCACCCGGGCCGCCCGCACGTGGTGGTCGCCCGGGTCGAACCCAAGGAAGCCTGAGCACCTCCCGCCGGCTCCGCTCGGCGGAGCCTCCAACCCTCCCGCCACGAAAGGCAGTCCACCGATGGACACCATGCGAGACCGCTTCGTCGACGTCACCACCCGCCTGCTGGACGAGGACCCCCGGCTGGCCCTGGTGCTGGCCGACATCACCGCGGCCGCCTTCGCCCCGGCGCAGGAGCGCCACCCCGACCGGGTGGTCAACGTCGGCATCCGCGAGCAGCTGCTGATCGGCGCGGCCGGCGGCCTGGCGCTCAGCGGGATGCGTCCGATCGCCCACACCTTCGCCAGCTTCCTGATCGAACGGCCCTTCGAGCAGGTCAAGTTGGACCTGGTCCACCAGGGCGTCGGCGCCGTCCTGGTGAGCGCGGCCGGCTCCTACGACTGGCCGGCCGGCGGCCGGACCCACATGTCGCCGGGTGACGTCGCCCTGCTGGACACCCTGCCGGACTGGACCGTCCACGTGCCCGGCCACCCGGACGAGGCCGAGCGGCTGCTGCGCCACGCCTACGCGGACGGCGACCGCAACGTGTACGTCCGGCTCTCGGCGCACCAGAACGCGGCGCCGGTGGCCGTCGAGCCGGGCCGCTTCACCCCCGTCCGGACCGGCTCGCGCGGCGTGGTGCTGGCCGTCGGCCCGATGCTGGACGCGGTGCTGGCGGCCACCGAGGGCCTGGACGCCACCGTGCTGTACGCGGCGACGGTGCGTCCCTTCGACGGCGCCGGGCTGCGCGCGGCGCTGGGCGAGCGGACGGACGTGGTGCTGGTGGAGCCGTACCTGGCGGGCACCTCCGCCAACGAGGCGCACGAGGCGCTGGCCGACCGCCCGCACCGGGTGCTGGCGCTGGGCGTGCCGCGCGAGGAGCACCGGCACTACGGCTCGATCGCGGAGCACCTGGCCGCCTACGGCCTGGACGCGGCGGGGCTGCGGGAGCGGATCGGGGCCTTCCTCCGGTAGGCGGGTCCCTTCCCCCGGGTACGCCGCGGTCCCCGGACGGCGCGGCCCGGCGCTCAGACGGTGACGATCGCCACCGCGTCCGCCGCCACCCGGACCGCGGACCCGTCCAGCGCCGCCGCCCCGAAGGCCGCCACCACCTCGCGCCCGGCGGCCCCCAGCGGCAGCGCGGCCTCGTCCGGCCCGAGGTTGACCGCGATCCGGTACGGCCCCCGGTGCACCACCAGCCGGCCGGCCGCCTCGTCGAACTCCACCCGCACCGCGCCGAGGTCCGGATCGGACAGCTCCGCCCGCTCGCGCCGCAGCCGGATCAACCGCCGGTACCAGTCGAGCAGTTCGGCGTGCGGGGAGCGCCGGTGCTCGGTCCAGTCGAGCACCGAGCGCAGCACGGTGGCGGGCTCCTGCGGGTCCGGGACGGCCTCGGCGGCCCAGCCGTGCTCGGCGAACTCCCGCCGCCGGCCCTGCCGGACGGCTTCGGCGAGCGCCGGGTCGGTGTGGGCGGTGAAGTACTGCCAGGGGGTGGTGGCGCCCCACTCCTCGCCCATGAACAGCATCGGGGTGAACGGGGAGGTGAGCACCAGCGCGGCGCCGCAGGCGAGCCGGCCGGGGGAGAGGCCGGCGGAGAGGCGGTCCCCGAGCGCGCGGTTGCCGACCTGGTCGTGGGTCTGGAGGTAGCCGAGCAGCCGGTGCCCGTTGCCGAGGGGGGTGAACGGGCGCCCGTGGCGGCGGCCCCGGAAGGAGGACCAGGTGCCGTCGTGGAAGAACCCCCGGGTGAGCGTCTTGGCGAGGGCGGCGAGCGGCGCGCGCGCGAAGTCCCCGTAGTAGCCCTGGGATTCGCCGGTGAGCGCGCAGTGCAGGGCGTGGTGGAAGTCGTCGCTCCACTGGGCGGTGAGTCCGTGGCCGCCGGCCTCGCGCGGGGCGGTGGTGGCCGGGGTGTTGCGGTCGGACTCGGCGACCAGGAACAGCGGCCGGTTGGTGGCGACCGCCAACTTCTCCACCTCGTAGGAGAGTTCCGCCAGGAAGTGGACGGCGCTGTTGTCGGCGAGGGCGTGCACGGCGTCCAGCCGCAGCCCGTCGATCCGGTAGTCGCGCAGCCAGGCCAGCGCGCTGCCGATCAGGTAGGCGCGCACCTCGTCCGAGCCCGGCGCGTCCAGGTTGACCGCCGAGCCCCACGGGGTGTGGTGCCGGTCGGTGAAGTACGGGCCGTAGGCGGGGAGGTGGTTGCCGGACGGTCCGAGGTGGTTGTGCACCACGTCCAGGACCACGCCGAGGCCCTTGCGGTGGGCGGCGTCCACGAAGCGCTTGAGCCCCTCGGGGCCGCCGTAGGGCTCGTGGACGGCCCAGAGCGAGACCCCGTCGTAGCCCCAGCCGTGCCGGCCGGGGAACGGGCAGACCGGCATCAGCTCGACGAAGTCCACGCCCAACTCGACCAGGTGGTCCAGGCGTTCGGCGGCGGCGTCGAAGGTGCCGCGGGCGGTGAAGGTGCCCACGTGCAGCTCGTACAGCACCGCGCCGGGCAGCGCCCGGCCGCGCCGGCCCGCCTCCGACCAGCGGAACGCGGCGTGGTCCACCGGGCGGCTCGGTCCGTCCGGGCCGTGCGGCTGCCGGGGCGAGCGCGGGTCGGGCAGCGGCGGGCCGTCGTCGAGCCGGAAGGCGTAGTCGCCCGCCGGGGCGTCCCCGGACCACCACCCCGGGCGGTCCCGGCAGCGCGCCAACTCGTAGGAGAAGCCGTTGACTTCGACCCGCACCCGGGCCTCGGCGCGCGGCGCCCACACCTCGTAGGCCGGCATCAGCCCCTCCTCGCCAGGAGTGCCACCGGGGAGGACGCCAGCAGCTGCGCCACCGGCACCGGGCCGGCCGGGAAGTTCCGCAGGGTCAGCTCGTCCGTCCACGGCCCGCCGGCCGGCAGCTCCAACGCGGTGTCCCGCCAGCCGCCCGCCCGTTCCAGCCGGTGGGGCAGCCGGGTGACGGCGGTGACGAGGTCGTCGCCCCGGGCGAAGGCCAGCAGGTGCTCCGCGGCCGGGCCGGTGGCCGCCAGCGGCCGGTACGGGCCGAGCGGGCGGGCGCGGCGCAGGTGCAGCGCGGTGGTGGTGAGGTGCAGCTTCTCCCGGGCGAGGTCGCCGGGGCGCGGCGCGGCCGCGTCGGTGAGCCGCACGGCGAGCGCGCCGAAGTCCACCACACCCCGGTTGTCCGGGTCCACCAGGGTGTACAGCGGCTCCTCGCTGCCCTGGTAGAGGTCCGGCACGCCCGGCACGGTGAGGTGCAGCAGGGCGGCGGCCAGGGTGTTGGCGCGGGCGTACGGGGCGAGGGCGTGCACGGCGCCCTCGATCCGGGGGAGCAGCCCGGGGTTGGCGTAGGCGGCGCGGGCCCGCTGTTCCAGCTGCTGTTCGTAGTGCGGGTCGGGGGCGGTCCAGGAGGTGTGCTCCTTGGCCTCGCGGGCGGCCTTGAGCAGGGCGGCGACCAGCCGGTCCGGGGAGATCGGCCAGGCGGCGACCAGGGTGTGCCACAGCAGCCAGTCGGCGTCCGGGTCGAAGCCGGGCCCGGCGGCGGTGGACCAGGCGGCGGCCTCGGCGGCCCAGGCGTCCGGTCGTTCGGCGAGCGCGGTGAGCCGGGCTCGGGCGTCGGCGCTGCGCTTGGTGTCGTGGGTGGAGAGCACCGTCATGCTGTGCGGCCAGGTGCGCTCCAGGTAGCGGCACCAGTCGTGGAACTCCGCCGGGTGCAGCCCGGGCCGGGCGGGCTCGCCGCCGACCTCGTTGAGGCCGGGCAGCGCGTTCCAGCGGTAGAAGGCGGTGTCCTCGACGCCCTTGGCGGCCACCGCGGCGGCGGTCTGGGCGAAGCGCACGCAGAACTCGTCCTTGTCGGCGCCGCGGCCCAGTTCACCGAGCGCGAGCGCGGCCAGCAGGCGGTCGGTCGGGTCGTCGGAGCCGTCCAGGGCGGCCCGCAGCTGCTGCGCCGAGACGGTCGGGACCACCTCGCCCGGCCGGGCGTACGGCCGGTACGCGGGGTAGCCGGTGAGCAGCCGGCCGAGCGCGGCGCGCAGCTGCCCGGGCGAGTGGTCGGCGTGCGCGGGTTCGGCGGCGCCGATCCGCTGGGCGATCCGCACCAGCCGCTCGACCTCGGCGGCGAGTTCGCCGTCCGGCCCGGTCATGTCGGCGCGCCCGCGCCGGGCGGCGGCGATCGCCGGGTGCGGGTCCTCGCAGAGGTCCCGCACCGGGCCGCCGTGCCGGAAGGACTCGTACGCTCCGGCCAGCCGGCAGGCGCCCGCGTGGTCGGTGAGCACGCCGTCGATCCGGCGCAGCGCGTCGTAGCCGGTGGTGCCGGCCACCGGCCACTCCTCGGGCAGCCGTTCCTCGCCGGTGAGGATCTTCTCGACCACGACGTACGCCCCGCCGGTCGCCTCGGCGAGGCGCCGCAGGTAGCCGAGCGGGTCGGCGAGCCCGTCCGGGTGGTCGATCCGGAAGCCGTCCAGGACGCCGTCGGCGTGCAGTCCGAGCAGCACGGCGTGGGTGGCGGCGAACACCTCCGGGTCCTCGGCGCGCAGCGCGATCAGCTCGTTGACGGTGAAGAACCGCCGGTAGTTGAGCTCGGTGCGGGCCAGGCGCCACCAGGCGAGCCGGTACCACTGGCGCGCGAGCAGCTCGGGCAGCGGCAGGTCCTCGGTGCCGGGGCGCAGCGGCAGTTCGTGCCGGTGGTAGCGCAGCACCCCGGCGTCCACGGTGAGCTGGTCCAGGACGGCGCCGAGCCGGTCGCCGAGCAGCGGCAGCAGCACCCGCCCGCGCCCGGGGGCGTCGACGGGGCCCGGCTGGGCGGTCCAGTCGATGTCGAACCAGCGCGCGTACGGCGAGTCGGGCCCGTCGCGCAGCACCTGCCACAGCGGCCGGTTGAGCCGTTCGGGGGTGGGCACCGCCATGTGGTTGGGCACCACGTCGGCGATCAGCCCCAGCCCGTGGCGGTGCGCGGCGGCGGCCAGCCCGCGCAGCGCGGGCTCGCCGCCGAGCTGTTCGCTGATCCGGGTGTGGTCGACGGTGTCGTAGCCGTGGGTGGAGCCGGGGACGGCCTCCAGCAGCGGGGAGAGGTGCAGGTGGGTGACGCCGAGCGCGGCCAGGTAGGGGACGGCGGCGGTGGCGTCGTGGAGGGTGAACCCGGGCTGGAGCTGGAGGCGGTACGAGGAGGAGGGGACGGCGGCGGCCGGGCGGGGCTGCGGGGGCTCGGCGGCGGGGGTCATAGCTCCATAGGTACCCGGGGGAGGCCGCCACCAAGACCCGCTGCTGGCCCGAACAGGTGACCGCCCGGCCCGTCGGAAGGGCCCGCGGTGACCGCCCGGGCCGAGCGAGGGGCCGGCGGCTCCTACGCGGGCCGTTGCAGCACCATCAGCGAGCGGTCGGTGAGCCACAGCGCGTCCCCGGCCTTGACCCTGGCCCCCGTGCCGGGGGCGGGCAGCCGGGGCTGGGCGGTGTCCACGACGACCTGCCACTCCTGCCCGTGCCCGGCGGGCACGGTGAACTCCAGCGGCTCGAAGTGCGCGTTGAACATCAGCAGGAAGGAGTCGTCGACGATCCGCCCGCCGCGCCGGTCCGGCTCGGAGATCGCGTAGCCGTTGAGGAAGACGGTCAGCGACTTGGCGTAGCTGGCGCCCCAGTTGCGCTTGGTCATCTCCTCCCCGGCCGGGGTGAACCAGGCGATGTCGGTGAGGTCGTCGAACCCCCCGGAGGCGGGCGCCGGCCGGCCGTGGCCCGACACCGGCCGGCCGTGGAAGAACCGCCGCCGCCGGAACACCGGGTGGTCGCGGCGCAGCCAGATCATCGCCTGGGTGAACTCCAGCAGCCGCGCCTGCGGCCCGTCGCCCTCGGGCCAGTGCACCCAGGTGAGTTCGTTGTCCTGGCAGTAGGCGTTGTTGTTGCCCAGCTGGGTGCGGCCGAGTTCGTCGCCGTGGGAGAGCATCGGCACGCCCTGGGAGAGCATCAGGGTGGCGATGAAGTTGCGCTGCTGGCGCGCGCGCAGCTCCTCGACGGCCGGATCGGTGGTGGGGCCCTCGACGCCGCAGTTCCAGGAGCGGTTGAAGGACTCGCCGTCCCGGTTGTCCTCGCCGTTGGCCTCGTTGTGCTTCTCGTTGTACGAGACCAGGTCGCGCAGCGTGAAACCGTCGTGGCAGGTCACGAAGTTGATCGAGGCGATCGGGCGGCGCCCGTCGTCCTGGTAGAGGTCGGAGGAGCCGGTCAGCCGGGAGCCGAACTCGGCGAGGGTCGCGGTCTCGCCGCGCCACAGGTCGCGCACGGTGTCCCGGTACTTGCCGTTCCACTCCGTCCACAGCGGCGGGAAGTTGCCCACCTGGTAGCCGCCCTCGCCGAGGTCCCAGGGCTCGGCGATCAGCTTGGCCTGGGAGACCACCGGGTCCTGCTGGACCAGGTCGAAGAAGGAGGAGAGCCGGTCCACCTCGTGGAACTGCCGGGCGAGGGTGGCGGCGAGGTCGAAGCGGAAGCCGTCCACGTGCATCTCGGTGACCCAGTAGCGCAGCGAGTCCATGATCAGCTGGAGCACGTGCGGGCTGCGCATCAGCAGGCTGTTGCCGGTGCCGGTGGTGTCCTCGTAGAAGCGCTGGTCCTGGGCGAGGCGGTAGTAGGAGACGTTGTCCAGCCCGCGCAGCGACAGCGTCGGGCCCAGGTGGTTGCCCTCGGCGGTGTGGTTGTAGACGACGTCGAGGATCACCTCGATCCCGGCCGCGTGCAGCGCCTTGACCATGGACTTGAACTCCTGCACCTGCTGGCCCCGGTCGCCGGTGGAGGAGTAGGAGGAGTGCGGGGCGAAGAAGCCGATGGTGTTGTAGCCCCAGTAGTTGGACAGGCCCAGGTCCCGCAGCCGGTGGTCCCGGACGAACTGGTGGACCGGCATCAGCTCGATCGCGGTGACGCCGAGCTTGGCGAGGTGCTCGATCACCGCGGGGTGGGCCAGGCCGGCGTAGCTGCCCCGGATCTCCTCGGGGATGCCCGGGTGCAGCCGGGTGAGGCCCTTGACGTGGGCCTCGTAGATGACGGTGCGGTGGTAGTCGGTGCGCGGCGGGCGGTCGGTGCCCCAGTCGAAGTACGGGTTGATCACCACCGAGTGCATGGTGTGCGGGGCGGAGTCCAGGTCGTTGCGGCGCTCGGGGGCGCCGAAGTGGTAGCCGTAGACCGACTCGTCCCAGTCGATGTGGCCGCTCATCGCCTTGGCGTACGGGTCCAGCAGCAGCTTGGCGCTGTTGTGCCGCTGGCCCAGGCCCGGGTTGTACGGGCCGTGCACGCGGAAGCCGTAGCGCTGGCCGGGCTGGACGCCGGGGAGGTAGGCGTGCCGGACGAAGGCGTCCGTCTCGCGCAGTTCGACGGCCGTCTCGGAGCCGTCCGCGCCGATCAGGCACAGCTCGATCCGGTCGGCGCTCTCGGAGAACACGGCGAAGTTGGTGCCGGCCCCGTCGTAGGTGGCACCGAGCGGGTAGGGCGTACCGGGCCAGACCTGCATGACTCCTCAACTCCCATCTGGCGTACGGAAACTGACAGATAGTCCGACTACCTTCCCGGACCCGTGCGCTCTCTTCCCGGCCGGGCGGCCGGGCATGTGCGACGCTCGCGCGCCGTGACGCACGGCACAGCCCGCAATCCTCCCCGAGCCCTCCCCCGGAGGCCGGGAGGTAGTGCCGGGGTTCGCCCGAACGGGTGTCCGGCGGTCATTCCTGTGAAGATTCCGGGCGGTCCGCGGCACGGGCGGGGCCGCCTCCGCGCGGGCCCGCCGGGGATCCGGCTGCGGGCGGCTCGCGGCGGGCAGTACCCTTGATCGTCCGGCCGCCCCGGCCGACCCGGTGCTTGTCAACGGCCTGTCAACGGTCCCCGCGCCCGCGGGGTTCAGCCGCAGATGAGGTGGCGCATGGTGTTCCCCGCTGGCGGCCGCGGCTCCGGGCCCGGCGGCCCCGACCGGGGCGCCGCCCGCAGCGAGGCGCCCACGGTCGTCATGCGCCCCACCCTGACCGGCCGGGCCCTGGTGCCCGCCCAGGCCGGGCCCGTCGAGATACCCGCACTGGCCTGGTCCGCCGGCGAGTGGGAGGAGGCCTACCAGCGGGTGCGGCTCTCCGGCCGCGCGTACGTCTGGCTCAACCTGGTCGAGCAGCGGCTGCGCGCCCTGGTCGACGAGGTGCTCCACCCGATCTACGCCCCCGCCCACGGCGAGGACTGGGTCACCGCCGCCGCCGGACCGGTCGGCGAGGAGTGGGCCCACCGGGCCGGCGCCGTGCGCGAGGTCAGCCGCCGCAAGGGCTACCTGCTCGACCCCGCCGACGACGACCCGCTGGTCTTCCTCACCCTGCCCCAGCTGCGCGAGCTGATGGTCCAGCACTGGCCCTGCTTCGAGCCCTTCCTGGCCGACCGGCGCGAGATCGAACTCGCCCTGGACGAACTGGAAGTCGCCCGGCACGTCGTCTCCCGCAACCGGGTGCTCACCCAGACCGTGCTCGCCCAGACCGAACGGGCCGCCGCCCGGCTGCTCGCCGTCCTCGACGGCGGCACCGGCGGCGGGGTGCCCGCCGACGTGGTCGAATCCCTGGTCGCCGGCCGCTACGCCGACGTGGTCGCGGTGCACGCCGACCGGGTCCGGCTCCAGCGCGACCTGCCCGTGGAGGACCTGCTGGACGGCGCCCGGCGCCTCGACGCGCTCGGCATCGGCCTCGGCATGCTCTGCCAGAACTACACCGGCAAGCGCCTGGTGCGCCTCGCCTCGGACGGCTGCCGGGTACGGCTGCTGTTCCTCAACCCGGCGAGCAGCGCGGTGCGCCGCCGCGAACGCGAACTCGGCCTCGGCCGCAGCGAGCTGTCCCGCTCCATCGAGATGAACATCATGCACGTGCGGCGGGTCCGGGCCCACCTGCGGGACCAGGGCGGCTTCGAGATCCGGGTCTTCGACGAGACCCCGCGCTTCACCGCCTACCTGGTCGAGGGCCCCCGCACCGCCGGCCAGGGCGGCGGCCGCCGCCAGGGCCGCGACCTCGGCGTCATCCAGCCCTACCTGCGCCGCGCCCGCGGCATGGAGTCCCCGGCCCTGGTACTGCGCGGCGGCGCCGGCCAGCAGCCCGGCGGCACCGAGCCGGGCCTGCTGGAGGTCTACCGCGAGGAGTTCGAGGGCGTCTGGGCCGACTCCCGGCCGGTGTCCTGAGAAAGGCACTGGTCGGCGCGGCGGCGCGGCTGCCAGACTGCGGGCCGTGAACAGCGACCCGGACTGGAGCCTGCGCCCCGCCACGCCCGACGACGTCGAACCCCTCGCCGACCTGCGGGCCGAGGTGATGCGCGCCGACCTCGAACGCCTCGGCCGCTACGACGCGCACCTGGTCCGCCGGCGGCTGCGCGACGGCTTCTCGCCCGAGCACACCTCGATCGTGCTGGTCGGGCGGACGCCCCGGGGCCGCTCCTTCGCCGGGTCCGTCACCGTCCGCCCCGCCGCACAGGGCGGCCGGTGGCTGGAGCACTTCTACCTCCACCCGCGCCACCAGGGCCGGGGCCTCGGCACCGCCGTACTGCGCCACGTCCTCGCCGAGGCCGACGCGGCGGGCGACCCCGTCCGGCTGAACGTCCTGCGGGGCAGCGCCGCCCGCCGCCTGTACGAACGGCACGGCTTCCTGCCCGAGCACGAGGACGAGATCGACGTCTTCCTCCACCGCCCGGTGCCCGTGGTGCGCACCGACCCGGCCGCCGAACGGCTGCGGGACACGGCCCTGTTGTGGAGCACGGGGGAGCTGACCGCCCGCGACGTGGTCGACGCCGCCTGCGCGATCCTCGTCGCCGGATCCGACGGCGAGGCGCTCACCGCCCTCGCCGCCTGCCCGGACGCCGAGGCCGCCGACCGGGTGCCGGACCTGCTGCCGCCCGCCCTCGCGGAGTTCGGACTGCTCTTCCACCCGCCCGGCGGCATGCCCGCCAAGCGGGCCGTCCTGCGGGCGCTCGCCACCCGGCTGCTCTCCGGCACGTACGGCCCGGAGGAACTGGCCCGCCGCGTCCACCGGCGCTTCGGCCACGACTTCGCCGAGGCCGATCCCCTCGCCCGCCTCCACGACGAATACGCCACGGCGGACTACGGCACCCGCACCCGGGCAGAACTGGACGCCGACGTCCTCGCCGAAGCCCGCCGCCTGGCGGCCCGGGGCGGCGGGAGCCGCTGACCGGGCTCCCCGTGGGCCGGGTTGTCGGTGGGGCGGGTGATGATAGGGGCTGTTTCGGGAGACAGGACGGAAGGACACACCTGATGAGCTGGTGGCAGCAGCCACTGGTCGGCTTCGACCTGGAGACCACGGGCACCGACCCGGCCGTGGACCGCATCGTCACGGCCGCCCTCGTGGACACCGTCGGAGCCGCCCGGGTGGGCGCCGCGCACTGGCTGCTCGACCCGGGGGTGCCGATACCCGCCGAGGCGGAGGCGATCCACGGGATCGGGGACGAGGAGGCACGGCGCAAGGGCAGGCCGGCGAAGGAAGCGGTGGAGGAGATAGCCGCCGCGCTGTGCGAGCGGATCGCCGACGGGCGGCCGGTCGTGGCCTTCAACGCCCCGTTCGACCTCTCGCTGCTGGACGCCGAGTTGCGCCGGTACGGGCTCGCGACGCTCGACGAGCGCCTGGGCCGACCGGTCGGGCCGGTGCTGGACGCCCTGGTCATCGACCGGGCCGTGGACAGGTACCGCAAGGGCTCGCGCACCCTCCAGCGGGTCTGCGAGCTGTACGGGGTCGAACTGACGGACGCCCACGAGGCGGGCAGCGACGCGCTGGCCGCCGTCCGGGTCGCCGTCGCGCTCGCCGGGCGCTACCCGGCCGAGGTGGGGGCGGTGGAGCCCGCCGAACTGCACCGCCGGCAGGTCGACTGGTACCGGCAGTGGGCCGAGGGCCTCCAGGCCTGGCTGCGACGCGGCAAGGACCCGCGGGCCGTGGTCGACCCGCGCTGGCCCGCCCGGTGACGGCCGTCCGGCACGATGCCCGGATGACCGTACGCCTCGCCCGCCCCGACGACCTGCCCGGCTTCCTCGCCCTCGCCGCCGAGGTCGAGCACTGGTTCGGCCCGATGGTCGCCGAGCCGGGCTTCCACCGCGCGGTGCGCGACAGCGTCGACCAGGGCCTGGCGACCGTCGCCGAGGACGGCGAGGGGCTGCTCGGCGGCCTGCTGTTCGGCGTCGGCGGCGAGGGGCCGCACCACCTGCACTGGCTGGTGGTCGCCGGTCGCGCCCGGGGCACCGGCGTCGGCCGGGAGCTGGTCGAGGACGTGCTGCGCCGCCACGTCCGGGGCCCGGCCACCGTCGAGGTGGTGACCTTCGGCCCGGACCACCCGGGCGCGGTGGCGAGCGGCGCCCGGGTCTTCTACGAGCGGCTGGGCTTCACCCCGGCCGAGGCCACCGACCCGGGCCCGGAGGGCGGCTCCCGGCAGGTCTACCGGCTGACCGTCACCGGACCGGGCACCGACTGACGCCCGCCCGGGGGCGCTACGCGGCCGGGAAGTCGAAGGTGTACCCCTGCTCGACCAGCCAGGGCAGCAGCTGCTTGAGGGCGGCCACGGTCTGGCTCCGGTCGCCGCCGCCGTCGTGCATCAGGATCACCCCGCCGGGCTTGAGCTGCCGCTGCACGGCCGACACGATCGCCGGCACGCCCGGACGCGACCAGTCGCGCGGGTCGACGGACCAGCCCAGCGAGGACATCCCCAGGCCCGCCGTGATGTGCTCGTTGTCGGCGTTGAAGCCGCCGCCCGGAGCGCGGAACCAGCCGACCTCGGTGCCCGGGCCGCCCGCCTGGACGATCATGTCCCGGGCGGCGGTGATCTCGTAGGCCGCCTTGTCGTGCGGGAGCTTCGCGAACGGCTGCGGGTGGTGGACGCTGTGGTCGCAGAGCCGGTGCCCGGCGGCCACGATCCGCTTGACCATGGCCGGGTTGGCGGCGGCGTTCTGGCCGATCTCGCAGAACACGGCCTTGGCGTGGTACTGGGCCAGCAGGTCGAGGATCTGGCCGGTGGCCGGGCCGGGGCCGTCGTCGAAGGTGAGCGCGACGGTGCGGCCGCCGGAGGCGGTGGAGCCGATCACGGTGCCCGCCCCGGTGTGCGGCGGCGGCGGCGCGGCGGGCGAGGCCGGGGCACCCGTCGGGGTAGCGGTCGGCGCGGCCGGGGTGGCCGGCGCACTGGGCTTGGCGGAGACGGGCGAGCCCGTCGCCGTCGACGGGTACGGCTTCGCCGGCGACGCCGAAGCGGCGGGCGAGGCGGGGGAGGCCGTGGCGGTGCCCGGCGGCACGGCGTCCGAGCCGGGCCGCGGCGCGATGGTGGTCGCCGCCGTCCCGCTCGGCTGGGCGCTCGCGGCCGGCGCCCCGGAGGCCGTGGGGGCGCTCGACGACTGGAGCGCGCCGCTCGCCGTCCCGCACGCCGCCAGGCCCAGGGCGGCGGCCACCGCGACACAGCCCGCGAGCAGCCGGCGCCTGGAGCGGGTCAGTCGGGTCGGGGCGGAGGGATGGCGGGCGGTCCGGTGCATGGCGGCGGCTCCTGAGGTGCGAGTGCGGTGCCGGTTTCTCGGGTCAGGACGACTGTCCGATAGGACGCCGATCGTACGTGGCCCGGTTGCGGACCGGACCGAACCGTCCCAGGAGTCTTCTCACACTCGCCCCGGTTGGCGCCCCGGCGCCGGCCGGGGTATCGCCGCCGCCCTCAGAACGGGTACCAGCGCACCTCGGCGGCCCCGTCCCGCAGTGAGTCGACCCGGCGCCGGAACTCCTTCAGCGCGGCCGGGTTGCTGGCCGCCTGCTGCGCCACCCAGGAGGCGCTGGCGGTCTCCCGGGCGCCGCGCAGCACCGCGAAGCCGGGCCACTCGCGCACGTCCCAGCCGTACGCCTCGGTGAACGTGCGGTACTCCTCGGCGGGCACGCCGTACCGGTCCTGGCTGAGGGCGAGGACCACCAGGTCGTGCTCGCGCAGGTCGTTGGCCATGAACTCCAGGTCGAGCAGCACCGGCCCGTCCGGGCCGACGTGGACGTTGCGCGGCAGCGCGTCGCCGTGGATGACCCCGGGGTGCAGCCGCGGCACCAGGTCGGGCAGGGCGGCCTCGAAGGCCTCCCGGCGGTGGCGCAGGAAGGCGACGTCCGCCGGGTCGACGTGGCCCTCGGCGGAGGCCAGCCAGCGTTCGACCGGGGCCAGCAGGTCGCGCCGGCCGAGGGTGAAGGGCGGCAGCGGCAGCCGGTGCAGGGCGCGCAGCAGCGGGGCGAGGTCGACCGGGCGGGCGGGGCGGACGGCGGGCGCGAGCCGGTACCAGAAGGTGACCGGGTGGCCGTCGGCCAGCTGCGGCTCGGGCGCCACCGCGTCGTACGGGCGCACCACCGGCACGTCCTGCCCGGCCAGCCAGTGGGCGAGGGCCAGCTCGCGGTGCGCCCGGTCGTACAGCTCGGGGCCGCGGCCGACCTTGGCGACCACGGCCGGGTCGCCGAGGTCGAAGACGGCGTTCTCGCCGAGCGCGAGCAGCGCGGCGCCGTCCGGGGCGGGCAGCCCGGCGGACTCGCAGGCGTGGGCGAGCAGCAGCCGGGCGCGGCCCTCGTCGAAGGGGATCATGACTGGGCTCCGTTCCGCCGCTGTCCGTCCGGGCGTTCCGGACGGTGATCATCATGACGCACGGACGCCGGGCCCCGCGCGTCGCGGGGCGCGGCGCCGGCCGGGCGTGACCGGCGTCACCGCCCGCTCTGGCCTGCGCCGGGAGGCCTGACCGGGCACCGGCGCGGCCCCGGCGGTCCGGGTGCCGCGGTGGGGCGCCGCCGATCGGGGCGTCCGGGCCGGGGCCGGTCCTCACGGGCCGCACCGGTGGTTCCCTGAGGGCAGGTGAGGGTCGTCACCGGACCGGACCGGCGCGGGCGCGGGAGCGGCGGGCCCGGGGCCGGGGGAGTCACCGGCCGCCGTGCGCCGGCCGCGTCCCGGTGCCCCGTCCGATGTCAGGCGGCAGGTCTTCCGATGCTCCGTCGGCCGGGCGGGCAGGCCGTTGCCCGGCGCTCCTGCGGGGCCGGGGTGGGGTTTTCCCTACCCTGAGCGCTACCCCGAGATCTCCTCCTGGGGGATAGGGGGTGTGACTCCACCCTGAGGGGGACCTGTCTCCACCCGGAGCACGAGGTCAACGGGCTTGCGCCCGGGAGAGACTGGGTCGGGGCCGCTTCGGGGCGGCCTACGGGGGTTGAAGCAGACGGGGGCTCCTTGCCGGGCGGCAAGCAAGTGCTCGTAGGATGACGCCCCAGACCCACTTACCTGCCGACCGGCAAGGGGGCCTTCGGGCGTCCCCGGCCGGTCCTGCCGTCGCCCAGCGTCCCGTCCCCCAAGGGCTGCGGTGAACCATGCCCAGGAGGCATCACGAGCATGTTCCACCGACTCGGACAATTCGTCGTTCGCCGCCCCTGGTGGGTGATCGGCGCATGGCTGATCGCCGCGGTCGCGATCATCGCGACCGCCCCGCCGCTGAAGGCCAACACCGATGAGGCGGCCTTCCTGCCCAAGCACTACGAGTCCATCCAGGCCGCGGACGTCCAGCAGAAGGCGTTCCCGTCCAACATCTCGCCCTCCGCGCTGCTGCTCTTCGAGCGCACCGACGGCGGCGCCCTGGACGACGGCGACGCGGCGACCATGACCAAGGTCACCCAGGGGCTGGCCGACAAGAAGATCCCGCTGGTCGAGATGGTCGTCCCGGTCTCCCCGGCGTCGTACTCCAAGGACCACAAGTACGCGATGTCGATGGTCTCCATCGACAAGACCAAGATGCAGTCGGAGGAGTACACCGACGCCGCGAAGAAGCTCCGCGAGGAGGGCACCGCGCTCGCCTCCGGCAGCAACCTCAAGTTCCAGGTCGGCGGCCCGGCCGCGATGAACCTGGACCAGCAGGACGCCGGCAAGAAGGCCGGCATGCTGATCGGCCTCGGCACGATCGTGATCATCCTGCTCACGCTCGGGATCATCTTCCGCAGCCCGATCATCGCGCTGCTGCCGATCCTCTCGGTGGTCATCTACTCGATGGTCGCCACCGGCCTGATCGCCGACGCCAGCAAGGTGTTCGGACTCAAGGCCGACAGCTCGATGGAACAGATCCTCACCGTCGTGCTCTACGGCGTCGGCACCGACTACTTCCTGTTCCTGATGTTCCGCTACCGCGAGCGGCTGCGGGCCGGGGACGGCCGCCGGCAGGCCGTCGCCAACGCGGTCTCCCGGGTCGGCGAGGCCATCACCTCCGCCGCCGGCGCCGTCGTGGTCGCCTTCGCCGTGCTCGTCCTGTCCAGCCTCGGCATGTTCAAGGCACTCGGCCCCTCGCTGGCCATCGCGGTGGCCGTCACCGCGATCGCCTCGGTCACCCTCGTGCCCGCGATCCTCTGCCTGATCCCCGAGAAGGTCCTGTTCTGGCCCTCCAAGGCCTGGCAGCGCGAGCCGTCCAACGCCCGCTTCGCCGCGATGGGCCGCGCCGTCGGCCGCCGCCCGGCCGCCGCCGCCGCGCTCTCCGGCCTGGTGATGGTCGGCCTCGCGGTCGCCGCGCTCAACTACCAGGGCACCTTCGACATGGCCGGCAGCTCGATGCCGAAGTCCAAGGAGTCGATGGTCGTCCAGGACACCATGATCAAGGCCTACTCGGCCGGTGCCGCCGACCCCGCCCACGTCTACCTGACCAGCCAGGACGGCAAGAAGATCGACGTCGCCGGGCTCAAGGGCTACGTGGAGGACCTGGGCAAGGTGCCCGGCGTGGCCGGCGCCGCCATGCCGGACCCGGAGCACGGTGTCAGCAAGGACGGGCTCACCGCCGACATCACCGTCGTCCTCAAGGACGAGGCGGCCAGCAACAAGGCCATCGACACCATCGGCGAGGTCCGCACCGTCGCCCACGACCACGCGCCCGCCGGTACCAAGGCCTACGTCGCCGGCACCACCTCCGTGTACAAGGACATCAACACGGCGATGGCCCACGACTACAGCCTGGTCTTCCCGATCGCCGCGGTGCTGATCATGGTGATCCTCGGCCTGCTGCTGCGCAGCGTGGTCGCCCCGTGGTACCTGATGGCCTCGGTCGGCCTGGGCTTCGGCGCCACCCTCGGCGCCACCACCCTGCTGTTCCAGAACATCAAGGGCGAGCAGGGCCTGATGTTCATGCTGCCGATCCTGATCTACCTGTTCGTGGTCGCGCTCGGCACCGACTACAACATCCTGATGATCGCCCGACTGCGCGAGGAGGCCCGCGAGGGCCGCAGCCCCCGCGAGGCGGCGAGCCAGGCGATCCGCCACGGCGGCCCGACGGTGGCGGCGGCCGGCTTCATCCTGGCCGCGACCTTCGGCACCATGCTGCTGGCCGGGAACACCATGATGAGCGAGATGGGCTTCTCGATCGCCATCGGCATCCTCATCGCGGCCTTCGTGATGTCGATGTTCTTCACCCCGGCGCTCACCGCGCTGCTCGGCCGCCGCGCCTGGTGGCCCGGGCACGGGGACACCGCCGGCCACGGTCACGGCCACGGGGAGGGCCCGGCCCCGCAGGCCGACCCGTACGGCATGCCGGAGCCGGCCGGCCGGCGCTGACCGGCCGGCGCTGACCGGCCGGCCCGAGGAGGAACAGGCGGCGCCCCGCTTCGGCGGGGCGCCGCCTGCCCCTTTCCCGGGGCCGTCAAACGTGATCTACAGGGCGGGAAAATCCCCGGTCACCCGGGGTGGCACCGTGCTACAGTCGAAGCAGTTGCAGTTTTGGTTCCCATGAACGTGGTGTGCGCCTGCTGGTTCCAACCGACAGGCGCATTTGTTTTGTCCGGTGTTTCAGTCTCCGGATGGGGATCGCGGCTACTTGGGGATTCACGAGGTGTGGGTCCCTGATGCCCCAGTTAGAGGAGACGGTTATGGCTACCGGCACCGTGAAGTGGTTCAACAGCGAAAAGGGCTTCGGCTTCATCGAGCAGGATGGTGGCGGCGCCGACGTGTTCGCCCACTACTCGAACATCCAGGCTCAGGGCTTCCGTGAGCTGTTCGAGGGCCAGAAGGTCGAGTTCGACGTGACCCAGGGCCAGAAGGGCCCGCAGGCCGAGAACATCCAGATCATCGGCTGACGTCAGCTCCCACGCTGACTCGCGATCATCGCGAAGCGGGGGCCCGCACCGCTCGGTGCGGGCCCCCGCTCATGCCGCCGTACGGCCGGGGCGGCGCACTCCCTTCCGACGGCCGACCAGCCCGCACCGCGGGCTGCTGACCGACGGACGGAGATCCCGTGACCACCCCTGCCCGCCCGCCGCGCGACCGCGGCCCCCGCACCACCGACCAGTCCCGCCGCAACGGCCAGCCCGGCCGCGCCGCGGGCGGCGACCGCGCGCGCAAGCCCCGGGGCCGCGCCGGCGCCCCCAAGCAGAACCGCCCCGCCGCCGTCCCCGAGGCCACCGACTTCACCGTGGTCCAGGGCACCCCGCCCCGGCCCCCGGCGGCCTCCTTCGCCGAGCTGGATCTCCCCAAGGGCATCCTCTCCGCGCTCGGCCGCGAGGGCGTCACCGAGCCGTTCCCGATCCAGGCCGCCACGCTGCCCGACTCGATCGCCGGGCGCGACGTCCTCGGCCGGGGCCGCACCGGCTCCGGCAAGACCCTGGCCTTCGGCCTGCCGCTGCTCGCCCGCACCGCCGGGCGCCGCGCCGACGCCCGGCACCCGCTGGCGCTCGTCCTGGTGCCCACCCGCGAACTGGCCCAGCAGGTCACCGACGCGCTCACCCCGTACGCCACCGCCGTCAACCTGCGGATCACTACCGTCGTCGGCGGCATGTCGATCAACCGGCAGGCCAACGCGGTGCGCCGCGGCACCGAGGTCCTGGTGGCCACCCCGGGCCGGCTGGACGACCTGATCGGGCGCGGTGACGTCAACCTCTCCGACGTCGCGATCACGGTCCTCGACGAGGCCGACCAGATGGCCGACATGGGCTTCCTGCCGCAGGTCACCAAGCTGCTGGAGCAGGTCGCCGAGGACGGGCAGCGGATGCTGTTCTCCGCCACCCTGGACCGCAACGTCGACCGGCTGGTCAAGCGCTTCCTGACCGACCCGGTGACCCACTCGGTCGACCCCTCGGCCGGCGCCGTCACCACCATGGACCACCACGTCCTCCAGCTGGACCCGACCGACAAGGCCTCCGCCACCGCGCACATCGCCTCCCGCGACGGCCGCGTGATCATGTTCGTGCACACCAAGCACGGCGCCGACCGGCTGGCCAAGCAGCTGCTCGCCAACGGCGTGAAGGCCGCCGCCCTGCACGGCGGCAAGTCCCAGCCGCAGCGCAACCGGGTCCTGGACCAGTTCCGGGACGGCCACGTCACCGCGCTGATCGCCACCAACGTCGCCGCGCGCGGTATCCACATCGACGGCCTGGACCTGGTCGTCAACGTCGACCCGCCGGTCGACCACAAGGACTACCTGCACCGCGGCGGCCGCACCGCCCGGGCCGGCGAGTCCGGCACGGTCGTCACCCTGGTGCTGCCCGAGCAGCGCCGCGAGGTCAACCGCCTGATGACGGTGGCCGGCATCCGCCCGACCGTCACCAAGATCCGCCCGGGCGATGCCGACCTGGCCCGGATCACCGGCGCCCGCACGCCGAGCGGCGTCCCGGTGACGCTGGCCGTGCCGGTCACCGCCGAGCAGGCTGCTGTCGCGGCCGGTGTCGGTGCTGACAAGCCCGCCAAGTCCGGTGCCCCGCGCCGGCGGGCCGGCAAGCGCTCCGGGCTGCCCACCGACGTCGACATGAACGGCAACCCGCGCCGCCCCCGCCCCAAGCAGCGGATGGGCGCCGCCGCCCAGAACGGCGACCGCCCGCAGGCGGCCGGCTTCATCGGCCGCTCCGCCGGCCGCGCCAAGCCCGGCAGCGGCAGCAAGTCCGGCTCCAACTACGGGACGGGCCGCCAGCGCCGCAAGTTCGACTGACCCCCTCTCCGGCCTCCGACGGGCCCCGCACCACCCTGCCGGCAGGGAGGCGCGGGGCCCGTCCGGCGTCCCGGGGCCCTGCCGCCCGCTTCCGCCCGCCCTGGAGGTGGCCGGGGGTCGTTTTCGTGCGCTGTCGTCGCTCGGATGGAGGGCGGTCGGCTGCCGGATCGGCGGTGGCGGGCTGCTGGGCGGCCGGGCCTTCGCCCCCTGCTTTCGCCCCGGCGGCGAGGGCCGTGTTGCCGTGCGCCGTCACCCGCTTCGGTGGGGGCGGCCGGCCGCCGGAACGGTGACGGTGTGAGGCTGAGCCGGGCCTTTGCCTCCCCGCCCCCTCCGGGAGACGGCTGGGGTTGTTTCCACGCGCCGTGCGCTGTCATCGCTCGGATGGAGGGCGGTCGGCTGCCGGATCGGCGGTGGCGGGCTGCTGGGCGGCCGGGCCTTCGCCCCCTGCTTTCGCCCCGGCGGCGAGGGCCGTGTTGCCGTGCGCCGTCACCCGCTTCGGTGGGGGCGGCCGGCCGCCGGAACGGTGACGGTGTGAGGCTGAGCCGGGCCTTTGCCTCCCCGCCCCCTCCGGGAGACGGCGGGGGCCGCTTCCGCGCGCTGTCCGCCTTGCCGTGCGTCGCCACCCGCTTCGGTGGGGGCGGCCGGCCGCCGGAACGGTGGTGCTGGCTGGCTGCGGTGCGGCCGGGTCACGCCTCCCGCTCCCGTCCCGGAGACGGCGGGGGCCGTTTTCGTGCGCCGTCACTCGCCCGGGTGAGGGCGGCTGGCCGTCCGAACAGTGATGGCGGCAGGCTGCGGCGCGAGGGAACGGAGGGAAACGGGTGAGGGACGATGGCGGATGGCCGGAGGCGACCCGCGGGCACGAACGCGGGCGGGAACCGGCCGAGGAAGCGGCCACCGGCTCAGGCGACGCCGAAACGGTGGCGGTCGCCGCCGCGCTGGGGCTGTCCGAGCCGGTGATGGCCGAGGTCCGGCGTCGGGCGGCGGAGCGCGGCGTGGAGCCGACGGCGATCATGCGGGAGTGGATCGTGGCCGCCGTCGCGGACCGGGACGAGCCGGTGCCACTGAGTGTGATCACGGCCGCCGCGGCGCGGCACCAACGAGTGGCCCGCGCCGAGTGATCTGCCGAAGGGGCAGGGCGGTGGGGCGCCGGAGGCGAGGCGGGTGCGGAGCCCGTGCACAGGGCCGGGGAGGCCGCCCGGCTCAGGCGGTCAGCGCCCGGGTGGTGCGCGCCCGGGTGGTGCGGCGGGCCCGGAGGGCCTCGTCGTAGCGGGCCAGCAGGAGGGCGGCCACCTCGGGGGCCGGGCCGAGGACGTCCGCGACCGTGTCGGCGGCCTCGGCAGCGGCCGCGATGCGGTCCGGCAGCAGGCCCGGGGCCAGCAGGTAGGGGGCGACGGCGGTGTGTCCGGCGCCGGCCGACCGGAGTGCGGCGAGGGCCTCGGGGACGCGTGGGCCCCCCGCGGAGGCGTACGCGACCTCGACGGCGGCCCAGCCGCGGGTGCGGCGCCACTCGGCGGCCACCGCGCGGGTGGCGGCGTCGGCGGCCGGGTCGGAGGAGCCGGCCGCCGCCAGGACCACACCGGTGGCGGCCCGCACGGCCGAGCAGGAGAGGTCGACCCCGGCCTCGGCGAGCCGGCGGTCCAGGGCGGCGAGCAGCAGCGGCGACGGACCGAGCACGTCCGCGACCGGCAGCCGGGAGCCGGCGGCCCGCAGCGCGGCGGGTACGTCGTGCTTGGCGTGGAACGCCCGGTTGAGCAGCAGCGGCACCGCCACCGCCTCCCCGAGCCGTCCGACCACCTGCGGGATGCGCGGCGCGCAGTGGTCCAGGTAGGCGGTGGCGACCTCGGTGCCGGGGCGCTGCGCCCGCACCTCCTCCACCAGGGCGGCCACCGTCGCGGCGTGGCGCGGGTCGCGGCTGCCGTGGGCGATCAGGAGGAGGGCGGGCATCAGCGGTGCCTCACTTGCCCGCGGCCAGCAGACCGCGGTTGCGCAGCACCCGGCGCTCGACCGGGGTGAAGACCAGCAGCTCGATGGCGATGCCGACGAAGAGGATCAGGATGATGCCGAGCAGCACGCCGGACATGTCGGAGAACTCGCGCTGGTCCTCCAGGAACCGGCCCAGGCCCCGGCCGAGGTCGGGGGAGGAGGCGACGAGTTCGGCGGCCATCAGGGAGCGCCAGGAGAAGGCCCAGCCCTGCTTGAGGCCGGCCAGGTAGCCGGGCAGGGCGGCGGGGATCAGGACGTGGCGGGCGCCGTTGAGGCCGGTGGCGCCGATGGTGCGCCCGGCCCGCAGGAACAGCGGGGGCACCTGGTCGATGCCCGCGACCAGGCCGTTGGCGATGGAGGGGACGGCGCCCAGCAGGATGACGGCGTACATCATCGAGTCGTTGATGCCGAGCCAGATGACGGCGGCGGGCACCCAGGCGACCGAGGGCAGCGACTGGAGGCCCTGGAGGACCGGGCCGAGGGCGGTGCGCACCGGCCGGACCCGGGCGACGACCAGGCCGATCGGGGTGCCGATGAGGACGGCGAGCAAGAAGCCGGACAGGCCGCGCCAGACGCTGGTCCAGATGATGGAGAACAGGCTGCCCTTGTACCAGAGGTCCTCGGCGGACTGCCATACGTCGGCCGGGCTGGGCAGCTTGTACGACGAGGTGACGTGCAGGCTGTAGGCGCCCTGCCACAGCGCGAGCACCACCAGGACGCCGATCAGCGGCGGCAGCGCCTTGGTCCGCAGGGCCTCGCCGAAGGAGCCCCCCTGCGCGGCGACGCTGTCCAGGGCGTCGAGTCCGGCGCCGACGGAGGCGGTGTCGGCCTCGGTGCCCTCGGCGCCGTCGGCGGGCTTGCTGAGCGTGGTGTCAGTTCTGGACATGGCGGCGGATCTCCCCCCGGAGTTCTTCGGTGATCTCGATGGACAGGTCGGCGACGCCGGCGGACTCGATGCGGCGCGGCTGGGGCAGGTCGATGTGCCACTCGCGGGCGACCCGGCCGGGGCGGGAGGAGAGCAGGACGACGCGCTGGGCGAGGCGCACGGCCTCGCGGACGTTGTGGGTGACGAACAGGACGGACAGCTGCCGCTCGGCCCAGATCCGGGTGATCTCGTCGTGCAGCACGTCGCGGGTGATGGCGTCGAGGGCGGCGAAGGGCTCGTCCATGAGCAGGACCTTGCTGCCCTGGGCGAGGGCGCGGGCCATCGCGACGCGCTGGCGCATGCCGCCGGACAGCTCGTGGACCCGCTTGTCGTGGGCGCCGCCCAGCCGGACGAGTTCGAGCAGCCGCTCGGCCTCGGCACGGCGCTCGGGGCGGGGAACGCCGGCGAGCTTGAGGGCGAGTTCGATGTTGCGTCCGGCGGTGAGCCAGGGGAACAGGGCGTGCTCCTGGAACATCAGCGCGGGGCGTCCACCCGACACCTCGATGGTGCCGCCGGTCGGCCGGTCGAGGCCGGCGACCAGGTTGAGCAGGGTGGACTTGCCGCAGCCGGAGGCGCCGAGGAGGGTGACGAACTCGCCGGGGGCGACGTCGAGGGTGATGTCGTCCAGGACGTGGGTCTGGGAGCCGGGGCGGCCGAAGGACTTGTGCACGTGCGAGAGCCGGACGGCGGGCGCGGCGCCGTCGGGGCTGGTGGCGGGGGTGTCGGCCGAGGTGGTCAGTGCCGGGGTCATCCGGGCACCTCCTGCGTGAGTGGTCTTCGTCGGGCGTCGAGGTCGGGGCCGGGGTCCGGCCCGCCCCTCCGGTGGGCATCGATCGGGGATCGACCGGGCGGGGCGGGGCCGGACCGCGGAGTCGGGACGAACGGCGGTGCCGCGGGCGCTACTTGGCGCCGAGCCCGGCGTCCGCGACGGCGGGCTGGCCCTGGGCGGCGAGGACCTTGTTCAGCAGGGTGAGGTCGTAGATGCCGTTCAGGCTGGGCTTCTTGAGGAGCCCGGCGGTGACGGCGTGGTCGGCCTCGGCCTGGAGGGTGTTCGCCAGCGGGTCGTCCAGGAAGTCGATGTCGGCCCAGGCCGGGTCGAGGATGGCCGGCTCCAGGGAGTTGCCGGCCTCCTTCTTGATCGCCTCGTTCGCGTCGGCCTTGGCCTTGTCGGAGTTGGCCTTGATGAAGGCGTTGGTCTTCACCGAGCCGCGCAGCACGGCCTCCACCACGTCCGGGTGTTCCTTGAGGAACTTCTGCGAGACGATGATGTTGGTGATCACGAACTTCCTGTCCGGCCAGACGTCCTTCTCGTTGAGCAGGACCTTCGCGCCGAGCGTGACCAGCTTGGAGGCGGTGGGCTCGGGCACCCAGGCGCCGTCGATGGAGCCCTGGCGGTAGGCGTCGGGGGTGACCTTGTTGTCGGTGCGCACCACCGAGACGTCCCCCGCGCCGCTCGCCGCGTCGACCTTGTAGCCCTTGCCTGCGAGGTAGTTGAGCAGCGCCACGTCCTGGGTGTTGCCCAGCTGCGGGGTGGCGATCTTCTTGCCCCTGAGGTCGTCCAGCGAGGCGATCTTGTCCGGGTTGGCGACGAGCTTGACGCCGCCGGAGGCCGAACCGCCGATGATCTTCAGCGACTCGCCGTTGGACTTGGTGTAGCCGTTGATCGCCGGGGAGGGGCCGATCCAGCCGATGTCGATGGAGCCGGCGTTGAGCGCCTCGATCTCGGCCGGGCCCGCGTTGAAGACCTGGGTCTTGACCTGGGTGGCGCCCAACTCCTTCTGGAAGATGCCCTCTTGCAGGCCGACCAGCGGGGTGCCGTGGGTCAGGTTGGCGAAGTAGCCGATCTTCACCGTGTCGGCGGACAGCTTCGCGCCGGAATCCCCGGCAGTGGCCGTGGTGCCGGCGGAGGCGCCGGAGGACTTGTCGTTCGACTGGGAGCCGTAGCCGCAGGCGGACAGCAGCGCCACCGCGGTCAGACCGGCCGCCGCCGCGGCGGCGGAGCGTCTGATCCGTCCGGCGTTCGGGCGGACGGCGGTATGCGAGGGGGCGGGGTTCGGTGCCATGGCGAGAGTCCTGTTCGCTGACGGACCGTCAGGAGGCGGTCCCGGGCGGAAGGTCGGAAGGTGGTGCACGCGGCAGCGGTGTGCCGGGGCAAGCCGGGCGGCCGTGGAACGGGAGCGCCCGGTGACGGGGCGGTTCTCAGCCCCGTCGGCCCACACATCGGGTCAGGCCGCCCTGGCCGCTGCCGAGGACGCCGCTGCCGATGCGGCCGCCTTCCTTGTCCATGCCCGAGAACGCCTCGCTGGGCATCAGACCCAGTCCTCCTCTTCGGATGCGTCGGGTGCGTCGGTGGTGCGTACGGTGTCGAAGGCCTCGCCCGCCATGCCGGCGGTGAGGGTGGTGCCGTCGGCCGGGTCGATCAGGAGGAACGAGCCGGTGCGGCGGTTGTCGGTGTAGTCGTCGAGGGCCAGCGGCTCGGCGGTGCGCAGCTTCACGTGGCCGATGTCGTTGACGTTCAACCCCTCGGGGGCGGGGCGCTGTTCGAGGCCCCCTTCGCTGATCGGCGCGGTGATGTCGATGCGGTAGGAGATCTCCTTGACCAGCGCGCGCACCGTGCGGGTGGTGTGCTTGAGCAGCACCTTGTCCCCGGCGCGCAGCGGCCGCTCGTTGAGGTGGCTGACGGTGGCCTCGATGTCCTTGGTGGGCACGGGCGCCGGGCCGGCGGCGATGAGGTCGCCGCGGGAGATGTCGATGTCGTCGGCGAGTCGGACGGTGACCGACTGCGGTGCCCAGGCGATGTCGCTGGGGCGGCCGAGGGCGTCGATGGCGGTGACGGTGGTGGTGTGCCCGGAGGGCAGCACCGTGACGGTGTCGCCGACGCGCAGCACCCCGGAGGCCAGCTGCCCGGCGTAGCCCCGGTAGTCGGGGTGCTCCTCGGTCTGCGGGCGGATCACGTACTGGACGGGGAAGCGGGCCGGCTCGGCGCTAGGGTCGCTGCCGACCGGCACCGTCTCCAGGTGCTCCAGCAGGGTCGGGCCGCCGTACCAGTCCATGTGCGCGGACGGTTCGACGACGTTGTCCCCGGCGAGGGCCGAGATCGGGACGGCCAGCACGTCCTTGACGCCGAGGGAGGCCGCGTAGGCCGTGAACTCGGCGGCGATGGCGGCGAAGACGGGCTCCGCGTAGTCGACCAGGTCCATCTTGTTGACGGCCAGCACGACGTGCGGCACCCGCAGCAGGGCGGCGACGGCGGCGTGCCGGCGGGTCTGCTCGACCACGCCGTTGCGGGCGTCGACCAGGACGACGGCGAGCTCGGCGGTGGAGGCGCCGGTGACCATGTTGCGGGTGTACTGCACGTGGCCGGGGGTGTCGGCGAGGATGAACCGGCGCCGGGGGGTGGCGAAGTAGCGGTAGGCCACGTCGATGGTGATGCCCTGCTCGCGCTCGGCGCGCAGGCCGTCGGTGAGCAGCGCCAGGTCGGGCGCCTCCTGGCCGCGGCTGCGGGAGGCGTGCTCGACGGCCTCCAGCTGGTCGGCGAGCACCGACTTGGAGTCGTGCAGCAGCCGGCCCACCAGGGTGGACTTGCCGTCGTCGACGGAGCCGGCGGTGGCGAAGCGCAGCAGCGACGTGGCGGTGCCGGTCCCGGAGAGGCCGGCCTGGGTGGTGCTGGTCATGGTTAGAAGTACCCCTCGCGCTTGCGGTCTTCCATCGCGGCCTCGGAGAGCTTGTCGTCGGCGCGGGTGGCGCCGCGCTCGGTGAGGCGGCTGGCGGCGATCTCGGCGATGACGGCCTCGATGGTGGTGGCGTCGGAGTCGACGGCGCCGGTGCAGGACATGTCGCCGACGGTGCGGTAGCGGATGAGACGCCGCTCGACGGGCTCGGTGTCCTTGGGGCCGCCCCACTCGCCGGCGGTCAGCCACATGCCGTTGCGGGAGAAGACGTCGCGCTCGTGGGCGTAGTAGATCTCCGGCAGCTCGATGCCCTCGCGCTCGATGTACTGCCAGACGTCCAGCTCGGTCCAGTTGGACAGCGGGAAGACGCGCACGTGCTCGCCGACGGCGTGCCGGCCGTTGTACAGCGACCACAGCTCGGGGCGCTGGCGGCGCGGGTCCCAGGCGCCGAACTCGTCGCGCAGGGAGAAGACGCGCTCCTTGGCGCGGGCCTTCTCCTCGTCCCGGCGACCGCCGCCGAACACCGCGTCGAAACGGTTCTTCTCGATCGCGTCGAGCAGCGGGACGGTCTGCAGCGGGTTGCGGGTGCCGTCCGGGCGCTCGCGCAGCACGCCGCGGTCGATGAAGTCCTGGACGTGGGCGACGTGCAGGCGCAGGTTGTGCCGGGCCGCGACGCGGTCGCGGTAGGCGATGACCTCGGGGAAGTTGTGCCCGGTGTCGACGTGCAGCAGGGAGAAGGGGATGGCGGCGGGCGCGAAGGCCTTGAGCGCCAGGTGCAGCATGACGATGGAGTCCTTGCCGCCGGAGAAGAGGATCACCGGGCGCTCGAACTCCCCCGCGACCTCGCGGAAGATGTGCACCGACTCGGCCTCCAGCGCGTCCAGGTGGGACAGCGCGAAGGGGTTGTCGTCGGTGCGGACCGGACTGTCGGTCGCGGTGGTCATGCCAGGCCCCTCTCGGTCAGGAAGGCGTGCAGCTCGGCGGCGGAGTCGGCCACCTCGCGGCCCTGCGTCCGGACCCGCAGCTCCGGGTTCTCCGGCGCCTCGTACGGGTCGTCCACACCGGTCAGTCCGGAGATCTCCCCGGCCGCCTGCTTGGCGTACAGGCCCTTGACGTCGCGTTCGGCGCACAGCTCGACCGGGGTGGCGACGTGCACCTCCAGGAACTCGGTGCCGTTCGCGGCGTGCCGCTCGCGCACCGCGGCGCGGGAGTCCGCGAACGGGGCGATCACCGGGGCGAGCACCTTGACGCCGTTGGCGGCCAGCTTCTCGGCGACGAAGCCGATCCGGGTGACGTTGGTATGGCGGTCCTCGCGGGAGAAGCCGAGGCCCTTGGAGAGGAACTCGCGGATCTCGTCGCCGTCCAGCACCTCGACCTTGTGGCCCTCGGCGCGCAGCCGCTCGGCCAGTGCGAAGGCCAGGGTGGTCTTGCCGGCGCTGGGCAGCCCGGTCAGCCACACGGTGGCGCCGCGCTCGCAGGGGGCGGCCGTGGGGGCCGCCTCTGCGGCTCCGTCGGCGGCCGGGGTGTGAGCTGTCACGGGATCTTCCTTACGCGGTGGCCGACGGTGTCGTCGGAAGTGGTCGGAGGTGGTCGGATGTCGTCGGATCAGGGTGTCAGAGGTGGATGCCGCACTCGGTCTTGCCGGAGCCGGACCAGCGCCCGGCCCGGGCGTCCTCGCCCTCGGCGGGCTTGCGGGTGCAGGACAGCGGGGAGCAGCCGATCGAGGTGTAGCCCTCCCACAGCAGCGGGTTGAGCAGCACGCCGTGGGCCGCGACGTACGCGTCCACGTCCTCCTGGGTCCAGCGGGCGATCGGGGCGATCTTGACCTTGCGGCGCTTCGGGTCCCAGGACACCACCGGCGTGTTCGCCCGGCTCGGCGACTCGTCGCGGCGCAGCCCGGTCGCCCAGGCGTCGTAGCCGGCCAGGCCCCGGTTCAGCGGCTCGACCTTGCGCAGCGAGCAGCACAGGTCCGGGTCGCGGTCGTGCAGCCGCGGGCCGTGCTCGGCGTCCTGCTCGGCGACGCTCTTCAGCGGGGTGAGCGTGATGACGTTGACCGGCATGGTCGCGGCCACCGCGTCGCGCGTCCCGAGGGTCTCCGGGAAGTGGTAGCCGGTGTCCAGGAACACCACGTCCACCCCCGGGAACACCGAGGACGCCAGGTGCGCCACCACCGCGTCCTCCATCGAGGAGGTGACGCAGAAGCGCGGGCCGAAGGTGTCGGCGGCCCACCGGAGGACCTCCTGCGCGGAGGCCTCCTCCAGTTCGAGCCCGGCCTTGCGGGCCATCGCCTCGTGGTCAGTGGCGGTGCTGCTCATGTGACGTACCCCCGTGGTCGGTCGGTGACAGCAGGCCGAGGAACTTCAGCTGGAAGGCCCGGCGGCAGCCGTGGCACTCCCAGGCGCCGTGCCCGGCCTCGGAGGGGCGCAGGTCCTCGTCCCCGCAGTACGGGCAGAAGAACGGTGCGGCGCGCTCGCTCATCGCGGCGCCTCCTCGGTCCGCCGGGCCGTCGCCCCGTCCCTGCCGGTGCGCCGGGCCGTCGCCCCGTCCCTGCCGGTGCGCCGGGCCGTCGCCCCGTCCCTGCCGGTGCGCCGGGCCGTCGCCCCCGCCCGCTCGGTCCGCTCGCCGCGCCCGGTCACGACAGCTGCTCCTCGCCGGCCCGGGCCGCCCACTGGGCGAAGCGCTCGCCCTCGGCGCGGTCGGCCCGGTAGCGGGTCAGCACGCGCTCGACGTAGTCGGGCAGGCCCTCGCTGGTGACCTTGAGGCCGCGGATCTTGCGGCCGAAGCCGGCCTCCAGGCCGAGCGCGCCGCCGAGGTGCACCTGGTAGCCCTCGACCTGGTTGCCGTGCTCGTCGGTGACCAGCTGGCCCTTGAGGCCGATGTCGGCGACCTGGATGCGGGCGCAGGCGTTCGGGCAGCCGTTGATGTTGATGGTCAGCGGCTCGTCGAAGTCCGGCAGGCGCTGCTCCAGCTCGTCGATGAGGGTGCGGCCGCGTTCCTTGGTCTCGACGATGGCGAGCTTGCAGTACTCGATGCCGGTGCAGGCCATGGTGCCGCGGCGGAACGGCGAGGGGCTGACCCGCAGGTCGAGCGCCTCCAGGCCGGCCACCACCGAGTCGACCTTGTCCTCGGCGATGTCGAGGATGAGCATCTTCTGCTCGGCGGTGGTGCGCAGCCGGTTGCTGCCGTGGGCCTCGGCGAGGTCGGCGATCCGGCCGAGCAGCTTGCCGTCCACCCGGCCGACGCGCGGGGCGAAGCCGATGTAGTAGTTGCCGTCCTTCTGCCGGTGGACGCCGACGTGGTCGCGCCAGCGGGCGGTGGGCTCGGCGGGGGCGGGGCCGTCGACCAGCGCGCGGCCGAGGTACTCCTCCTCCAGCACCCGGCGGAACTTCTCCGCGCCCCAGTCGGCGACCAGGAACTTCAGCCGGGCGCGGTTGCGCAGGCGCCGGTAGCCGTAGTCGCGGAAGATGCCGATGACGCCGCCGTAGACGTCCGCCACCTCCTCCAGCGGGACCCACGCGCCCAGCCGCACGCCCAGCTTGGGGTTGGTGGACAGGCCGCCGCCGACCCACAGGTCGAAGCCGGGGCCGTGCTCGGGGTGGACCACGCCGACGAAGGAGACGTCGTTGATCTCGTGCGCGACGTCCAGCTGGGGGGAGCCGGAGACCGCGCTCTTGAACTTGCGCGGAAGGTTGGAGAAGTCCTTGTTGCCGATGAAGCGGCGCTGGATCTCCTCGATGGCGGGGGTGCCGTCGATGATCTCGTCCTCGGCGATGCCGGCCACCGGGGAGCCGAGGATGACGCGCGGGGTGTCGCCGCAGGCCTCGGTGGTGGACAGGCCGACGGCCTCCAGCTTCTGCCAGATCGCCGGGACGTCCTCGATCCGGATCCAGTGGTACTGGATGTTCTGGCGGTCGGTCAGGTCGGCGGTGCCGCGGGCGTACTGCTCGGAGACCTCGGCGATCGCCCGCAGCTGGGGGGCGGTCAGCCGGCCGCCGTCGATGCGCACCCGGAGCATGAAGAACTCGGCGTCCAGCTCGTGCGGGTCCAGGATCGCGGTCTTGCCGCCGTCGATGCCCTCCTTGCGCTGGGTGTAGAGGCCCCACCAGCGCATCCGGCCGCGCAGGTCGGCGGGGTCGATCGAGTCGAAGCCCCGGTGCGCGTAGATCGTCTCAATACGTGTCCGCACATTGAGACCGTCGTCGTCCTTCTTGAACTGCTCGTTGGCGTTCAAGGGGGTGTAGTGGCCCATGCCCCACTGGCCCTCGCCGCGGTGGCGGGTCACCTTGCGGGCCGCCGCGGGGCGGCGCTCGGCGGCGCGGTCGGCCGGGGGCTCGACGGTCTCGGGGGAGGTGGCCATGGTGAAGTCCTTCTGGGCAGGTGGCGCTGGCGCCGGAGGGATCGCTGGGCGTGCTCGGCCGTGCGGTGCTGCTCTGACCTGCGGATTTCTCAAGGCATGGCGGGCAGTGACCAGGACCGGGCGGGCGCCTGCGCATCCACGGCGGCGGGGATGGCGGGGGGTCGGCGCCGGATGCGGTGGTGCGGCGGAGGTGGGAGCTCAGGTCACCGGACAGATGGCGCTGGACACGCGAAGGAGATCGACGTGGAGTCGACCTACTAGGGTGGTTCCGGCGCTAGGCATGGCAAGAGATTCGCACGGCGCGGGACTCGCGGTCCACTAACATCCGGATAATGGACGCTGACGTTCCGTCATGTGGGACGAATGGGGGTTGCCGCCGCTCCCCGCCGCCGCTCCCCGCCACTGCCCGCCGGGACGTCCGCGCCCGCGCCCGTACCCGGGGAGATCAACCGCGCGGCCCCGGCCCGATACGGTTGGCCCTGTGCAAGCAGCAGGCGATACGAGCAGACCGAACGCCGAGCGGCCCTCCCGGCGCCGCGGCAAGGGCTCCCGGCGCGCGGCCAGACAGGCCACCTGGCACCGCACGGCCTGGGAGCTGGTGAAGGACACCACCAACACCTGCGTCGAGTACCGGGTCACCGGCCTCGCCGCGGAGGCGGCCTTCTTCACCCTGCTGTCCATCCCGCCGCTGCTGCTCGGTCTGGCCGGCACCCTCGGCTACCTCGACTCCTTCGTCGAGGCGAGCACCATCGACGGGCTCAAGCACGACATCATCTCGGCCTCCGGGAAGGTGCTGTCGAACTCCTCCGTCGAGGAGATCGTGGTCCCGCTGCTGAACCAGGTGTTCGGCACCACCCGGCCCGACATCATCTCGCTGGGCTTCCTGCTGTCGCTGTGGTCCGGCTCCAGGGCCCTCTACATCTTCATCGACACCATCACCGTCATGTACGGGCTCGACGGCAAGCGGGGCATCGTCAAGACCCGGCTGATGTCGCTCGGCCTCTACCTCGGCGCCCTGGTGATCGGCTCGCTGGTGCTGCCGCTGCTGATGGCCGGGCCCGGGCTGGTGGAGAACGCGGTGCCGGGCGTGGCCGGACTGGTCGACACCCTCTACGGGCCGGTCGCGATCGTGCTGCTGATCGTCTCGCTGACCACCCTCTACCACCTGGCCGTCCCGGTCTCGACCCCGTGGCGCGAGGACATCCCCGGCGCGCTGGTCGCCCTGGTGGTGCTGGTGTTCTGCAGCGTCGGCCTGCGGATCTACCTGGTCCGGTCGGTCGAGGGCTCCTCGCCCTCGGCGTACGGCTCGCTGGCGGCGCCGGTGGCCGTGCTGCTGTGGATCTTCGTGGTGGCGCTCGCGGTCCTCATCGGCGCCGCGATGAACGCCGCGATAGACCGCCGCTGGCCGACCCTGGAGACCGCCGACGCGCGTGCCGAGAACGAGCGCGCCCAGGAGGAGGCGGCGGCTGCCGTGATCCGCGAGGTGGCCGCCCGGCGGGCCGGCGAACGGGCCCGGCGCGCCCGCGAGCTCGGGCTCGCGGAGGGCGTCGAGGAGGAGTGGGGCGAGGACGAGGGGGAGGACGTCGACGCGCCCTCCGAGTACCCGGAGCGGTGGGCCGACGTGCTGGCCGCCGACAACCTGCGCGGGCGGCTCACGGCCCGGGGCGGGCCGCACCACCGGCCGGCGCCGCCGCCGCCGGACAGCGACCGGCCGGGCGGGGCGGGGTCGGGGCGGGGTTCTGGGCCTGGTTCTGGTCCTGATTCTGGTTCTGGGGGCGGGCCTGGCGCGGGGCCTGGGCCTGGCGCTGGGCCGGGGTCGGGGTCCGGGTCCGGTTCCGGGGCGGGGCCGGTGGCTCAGGCGAGGCCGCCGCTGGGGCCGCCTCCCCTGGGACCGCCCCCGGGGCCTCCGCTGGGGCCTCCGCCGGGGCCTCCCGGGCAGCAGGTGCCGGGGTACCCGCCGAGGCCGCCCCGGCCGCCGTGGGAACAGCGGTAGGACGGACGCGGCGGGAACTCACCGCAGGACCGGCGGGAACTCACCGCAGGACATACGGACAGGGCCTTTCCCGCGAGTGGCGGTTTCTAGCGGTCGTTGCAACACGTGGTCGGTTGTCTAGGCCGCGAGGAGTTTAGCCAGACGCTCGGCTGGGGTTTCCCAGCCGAGCG